>JABDAV010000030.1 GCA_013289015.1 Bacteroidota bacterium
CGTATTATATAAACCATGTAGTTGTCCATCATGTGTTGGACCAGGCGCCGGGTTTGGAACAGGAGTATAGCTTCCGGCCACTCCCCCATTTGCTGTATTGATGAAATTTATCGCATTATCATCACCTGCCCTGCAAAGATCAAAGAAAGTGGAATACTCACCGCTCAGTTCATGCCGGTATTCACTCAATACCATTTGCAAGGGATCGGTGATCGGCTTACCGGGAGTACCATCAAAATTAGCGCTGTCTTTCATTTCAGAAGGTGCAGATCCACCCCATGCTCTGTCTCTTACAAGTTTTAAATCAGCCATTGCTCCGGTAACATCCCCAGTGCGAATTTTACATTCAGCCCTGCTTAGCAGCACTTCAGCATAACGCATCAATATCTGGTTTTGGTCTCCAAAAATATGCGCTGTATTATCGGTGGGACTATTATAATTACCGGTAAGATTTGGGTCTCTCCATTTTTTTGAGCAAACATATCCTGAACGGCCTTTATCATCTCCATACCATGGCTTCTTTAAAGTTCCAACCGTATTTATGATTGTACCATTATCTGCCGTATATATTTTTTTCTGATTTGTGTCGCTGGAAGCAAAACCTGATACTACAGGCGGGTAACCTTTTATTCCGCCCCATTTGGCAATGATTCCCGGACTTTGCAGTGAATCGCCCGGACCTACAATAGTAAGGTACTTACGCTTATCTCCTACCTGATAAGAGTTCCATAATGCAGGGTTGCCATAATCATAACCTTGCTGTGTTATTTCATTTGGCCAGCTAAAGCTGTCTATCCATCCAAGTTCAGCGCCAGGCGGATTCCAGCTTCCACCCCAATCCTGCGGATCACCTGGTTTTAAGTAAAACTGAACTTCGAAAAGAGATTCATCGTTATTCTGATGATTATATTCGTTCACATCTGCAAAATTTGGCATCAGATGATAGTTATTGGTAAGCTCCGGATTATTGAAAGCTGCTAAAGCCCCCGTATAATCCTGCAGCCACATGCGTGCAGCACCATCATAAGCGTACGCCGCACCCTTAGTTGCTCTTCCCAGATCAGCAGGCGCTAATTGTGTTTTTGACAATAATAAAGTTTCTGCCTGCGTCATATCGCTCACTATCTGCATAAACACAGAATCCCTAGTAGACCTGGGCCTTAAGCCAAGATTTACAGCACCACTTGTATCTGTTTCTAACGGAACACCGCCAAAAGATGCGGCCAGGTAATAAAAGGTCATTCCTCTCAGGAAAAAAGCCTCCCCTCTTAAACGGTTCGCTAAAGCAGGGTCAACAACCCCTTCCTGTTCTGCTTTCGTAATGATCTGAAATACAGAATTCGCCCTTGCAATACCAATATAAGAATAGTTCCAGAGATAAGTGAGTCCAACAAAAGATGTCGGGGTCTGATAGTTATTCCAGGCTACATCGGCACCCCAGTTAAAGAAGTCGTGCGTGGAGAAATTGGCTCTGTACCAAAGGGCTTTTTTAAGCAGGTTACTATTCTGATACGTGTCATAAATAGCATTTACAAGTGAAACTACCTGTTGCGACTTACTGGCTGCAGCGTCAGGCGAGATTCCAAATGTATTGGTCTGATTTAAAAAACTTTTTGAACACGCCAACGGAATAATCGTGCAGGGAAGCGCTATTACACAAATTATGATTATTACTGTAATTCTTTTCATATCGTTGAATTTGTTCTTTTTTTTAAAAGGTTACGTTAAATCCGAAAGTAAAATACTTTGAAGATGGATATGTTCCATTGTCAACCCCGTTTTGAGTTGCATTTCCACCCTGGATTCCTATTTCAGGATCAAGCCCGGTGTATTTTGTAATAGTAAACAGATTTTGAGCAGATACATATACCCTTATTTTTGATATAGCATATTTGCTCAACAGGCTTTCCGGCAACGTATAACCGATGGAAAGATTTTTCAACTTCAGGAAACTTCCGTCTTCGATCCATACACTGGAGGGAACATTGTTAAGCGAAGTGGCATCGCCACCAGGGGCAACAGCCCGTGCATACCTGTTCGATCCATTGGCTGGCGTCCATGCATTCTCATAATATTGTTCACTTACGTTCTCAATTCCTTCTGAACCTCTCGATCCGAAACTCTCGAGGTTGCTTTCAACATAGTTCAATATCTTGTTTCCGTAAGAACCATAGAAGTACAAATTGAAATCCCACGCTTTATAAGAAGCGTCCAGGTTCAGGCCGCCGTAAAATTTAGGTTGCGGACTTCCGATAGCTACTCTGTCATTATCATCTACTACGCCATCCCCGTTCTCATCCGCGAAAATACGGTCACCAGGTTCAGCAACAGTACCCGGACGATATATGCCACCGGGAGCTTTTGCATTCATATCATCAATTTGTTTTTGGTTTTGATAAATACCAATTGCTTTTAAACCATAAAACTCTCCCACAGGTCCCCCTACATAAGAGCGGGTAAATTGATCCCATTCCTGGAAGCCGTTTAAAGTTAAGCCGCCAAAATTCGTTACAAAGCTGGTTCCCGATGCTATGCTGGTGAGTTTATTTTGAATTGCAGACACTGTTAAACCAACGCCATAATGAAAATCCCTGCTTGCATTTCCGTTGTAATTAGCAGCAAATTCCCAACCCTTATTGTTCATACTTCCTACATTGCGGGTAATGTAATTATAACCGGTTTGTGCGGGCGCCGCAAGTAACAGCAGAAAATCTTTTGAGTCGCGGTTAAACCAGTCAGCAGTAAAAGTTAAAGCTCCTTTCAAAAAAGCGGCATCCATACCAATATCTGTTTGTTTATCCGTTTCCCATTTCAGGGTTGGATTGGCCGGTTGGGTTGATGCAATACCATTTTGATATATTTTATTAAACGGATAACCGAGATTATCCAGTACGGTACCATTGGCACTCGTTCCATTTACACTTGACGCATAATTTCCTGCATACAATGATTGATATTGGTACAACCCGATAGGAATTTCATTTCCTACCTCACCCCAACTGCCCCTCAGCTTCAGGTCATATAGCCAGTTGGCATTTTTCAAAAAATCTTCATTTTTTATTCTCCATCCAACAGCGGCAGAAGGAAATGTGCCGTATTTATGCCCTGTATCAAACTTGGAAGATCCGTCTCTTCTTATTGTAGCGGTCAGCATGTATTTATCAGCATACTGATAGCTTACTCTTGCAAATGTTGAAGACAAAGAATATACGTTCTCGCCATTTCCGGTGTTCGATCCCGGAGGAGTATTCGGATCAAGCACAAGATTTGTAACCAGCGATAGGTCTCTTGTAACACTGTTTGCAGGAATACCGCCTCCTCCCATACCGGTCCATGTATTTTCCTGGGCAGAAATACCACCTACAAAATTGATCGTATTTAAACCAAAGGTTTTATCATACGATATTGTGTTTTCCCACAGCCATTCAAATGTACGGTTCAGCGTCTGGTGATAATTTGCAGGCGTTGTAACCGCTCCCGGATATTGTTCGCCGGCCCTGTCATCTTCAGGCTGCAGATAAAAACTTGAGTAATCACTCACGTTCACCCCTGCATTCGTTTTAATTTTAAGGCCGGGGGAAATAGTTGCTTCCAGGGAAGTTGTTGCCAGGATAAAATTTGACGTATTCTGGTATTGGTTGGTCTCAACAGAATAAACCGGGTTACCCCATTTGCTCACAAGCGTATTAAGCGGATAGTAAAAGCCATAATTGCCTTTATCGTCTTTGATCTGGTTAGTGAACATGTTGCCACCATCCATGGTAGGCGGAAGCAGTGCTACCTGGAGAAGATTGCCCGTTCCAAGAGGATTGTTTTGATCCTGGTAAGAATATTTCACACTTGTTGATGATCTGAGCCATGAGGTAGCCTGGTAATCTAAGTTAAGATTAAGGCTATATCTTTTAAAAAAGGAACCGATCACGATGCCTTTTTGGTCGTAATAGCCAAACGACATTGCTGCCTGGGCTTTATCACTTCCTCCACGAATGCCAAGTGTATAACTTTGCGTTAGGCCTGGCCTGTAAACAGCATTCTGCCAATCTACATTATGAAGTGAATCGGGATTATTCCAGATCGGTAACGGATTATACGTATGCGTTGAATCTCCGGCCTTGACCTGGGAAGAAAGGGTAGCCCACTGCTGCGCATTTAACAGGTCATATTTTTTAGGTGTGCTTTGAGAAGAAACAGACCCGTCTAAAGAAACCTGCATTTTATTTTTTGTGCCTTTTTTTGTAGTTATAATCACAACGCCATTGGCTGCACGAATACCGTAAATAGCTGTTGCAGATGCGTCTTTCAACACATCTATGCTGGCAATATCATTTGGATTGATATTATTGATGCCCCCGCTCGTAGGATAACCATCTATAACATATAAAGGAACATTACCTCCACTGGCAAGGCTTCCGACTCCTCTTATCAGTACAGTTACATTTCCCCCGGGTGAGGCATCGTTGTTTATTACCTGAACGCCGGCCGCTCTTCCCTGCATAGCCTGGTCTAAAGTAGTTACAGGAACTTTTTCAATAGTAGCAGCATTTATACTTGCTATGGAGCCGGTGACATCTCTGCGCCTTTGCGTTCCGTAGCCGACTACTACCACCTGTTCAAGTGATTGCGTTCCCGGTATCAAATGAATAATAATATTGCTTTGGCTGTTTACCGGCACTTCCTGCGGGGTATAACCAATGGCACTAACAACAAGCGTAGTATTTGCCGCTACGTCCAGTTTGAAGTTTCCATTATTATCCGCCACTGTGCCTTTTTTAGTGCCCTTAATGACGATGCTTGCACTGGATATACCACTATCGCTTTGATTTGAGGTCACTCTTCCTGATACCTGTATGTTCTGGGCTTTAAGCACAGGGCTTATTGCAACAAAAAATAAGAACAGGAACAGGTTCTTTCTTAAATAAAAGCTGTACTTGAATTGGTTGTGTTTCATACGAGGAATATTTGCAGTTTTTAGCGTTGCAGAATGGTGCAGTTGTATATAAAATTTTTGTCTCTTCTATCGTTAAGCAATAACCAGGAATATGTACTTTGATTGAATAGAAACGATCACGCTGTGCAGCAGCTATCAATGATCAAAACTCCGGCAATCTTGTGTAAACAGTGTTAGTCTCTAATCATACTACAAGCAAAATCCATAAAAACCTATTGCAAGTTAACTGGAAAAAAGCTAAAAAATAAAACCGGAAGTATTAATCTACGCAATCGTTGCCGGCAACGATTGCGTAGAACTTTGAAACTTGCAATCAAACCGTTAAGCCCGGATAATAAGCATAAAGCTGGAGTGCCTGGCATTAAAGATCAGTTCCAGGCACTTGTACTTGAAGATTTACCATACAACCATATAACAGTGCTGGTAAACCACTATAAAAGCCTGCATTTCTTTAGAACTATACATTCGGATAAATCCTCCATACCTTCCCCATACCTGCTCCATACTTCCTCCATACCTGTACCATATTTACTGCGTGGTCTTTCCAAATTCCTTCTGCATAACGGGGCTGATGTGCAGGAATTGAATTGTCAAAAACAATAGCTGGAATCTGTAGGTGATGATGGTATAAATATAATTGTTTTTCGGTTGCCTTACAACGGTTATTTATCAACGGATCTGCCTGTATATTATAGCTGCTTTATTATCATTATTTAGCCGGTAGTTGTTCGGTCGGTAAAGCGAACAACTACCAAGCAAATGAGCCTGCAGGTTGCTTGTGTCTTCCCCTGGAAACTTTACATATCTATGGTTATTGCTAAATGGGCTTTATAGTTACCGGGACGACATCTTTTAGAATGGTTTCATGCCTTTGAGTGCAATAATGTGCCCTTCGATGCCTTTAACCTGCCTCCTGGTAGCCCTTAGATAGCCTTTAGCCTGCCCGTTACCTGCCTGTTGATAGGGAAGGACAAACCTCCATATAACCGCTGCGCAATGGCAATATGCAATTGCGGGCATGAAAATAATTATTTGCTGAAGATTGAAACGAATGGTGAAGTTGTAACAAAGCAGTTTGTAAAAGAATAATTATTTTCAATACGCTAAACGCTTTTGCTATGAAACTAACCTTTACACTTATTGCTTTATGTTTTTACTGTTTCTTGCATGCACAAAAAGCCGGAACGCTGGATAAATCATTTGGAGATAGTGGCAAAGTGCTTATCAGTTTTAATAACACTGAATTGCAATGCTTTGCTTCTGCAATACAAAAAGATAATAAAACTATAGTTGTTGGAGAATATGATTCTGCAAGCAACAACTTTTTTCTAAATGGCTTTTTAGTTTTACGCTATTTGCCGAGTGGTGTCTTAGATAAAAGCTTTGGCAATAATGGAAGAGTAATAATAAATTTTGGGTATGATCTTCAAGTTGCAGACGCTGTAGTTGTACAAGAAGATGGAAAGATCGTAATAACTGGCTATAGCGTAAGCGGCTTTTTTGATGTAAACTATGATATACCAATGGCGAGGCTAAATACTGATGGCAGTTTGGACAGTAGCTTTGGTAATAACGGAAAAGTGATCACTGATTTTAGTGATGGAGACAATGCAAGTTCAGTATGCCTCCAGGAAGACGGTAAAATAGTTGTTGGCGGATATTATAATAAGGTTGATTTTTTATTGATACGCTACAACACAAATGGAAGCTTGGACAGCTCGTTTGGAAACAAGGGTAAAGTAATAAAGATGTTCAGTGAAATATCTTCAATAGCCTCTGTCGCCATACAACCTGATGGAAAAATAGTAGCAGGTGGACTTACCGATGCAGGCAATTCAAAATTTGAAATTGGACGTTATAACAGCAATGGTACTCCTGATTCTGCCTTTGGTATAAATGGATTTGTAACTACAGATTATGGCGCAAACAGTGATCAGATTTTTAAAATAATTATTCAACCAGATAAAAAAATTATAGCGGTTGGTGGTACAGGTTTAAACTTTGATACTAAACATGAATATATAGCTGTTGCGCGGTATAAATCCAATGGTGATTTAGACAGCACGTTCGGCATAAATGGTAAAAGCACACTGCAATACCCAAATGAAAGAGCTACAGGATACAATGCAGTTTTGCAGAGTGATGATAAATTGATTGTTACAGGGCCACTAACTTCAAATATTGATGTGGATTATCTTTTGGTAAGGCTAAAAACTGATGGTAGCATTGATTCAAGCTTTGGCACAAACGGTTCTGTTATTACAGATTTTTCGGAATTATATGATGTGCCTTGGGGCATAGGAATACGGAGCGATAACATTATTGTTGCTGCGGGTTCTTCTCAACTGTATGATCCAACCAGCATTTTTGATGTTTCACTTGCCGCGTATAATGAGTTTGGAAAAAAACAAATCATCATTCAAAAGATCAAACACTATATAGCCACGCATAATGATGCGCAGGCAACAACATTGAATAATGTTTTCATCTATCCCAATCCTGCACAAAACATATTGCATGTTGAAGGCTTATCATCAAATGCAAAACTTACTGTTGTTGATTTTGCTGGTAATGTAATTGTGAGTCGTGAGTTGTCACCTGTCCCGTCAAATACGGGAGTTGTGAGTAATGAATACGATCTTAATATTTCTTCATTGCATGCAGGTAATTATTTACTAAAGATTGAAAAGAATGGTGAAGTGGTTACAAAGCAATTTGTGAAAGAATAATCTATCTTCAATACACTAAACACTTTGCTATGAAACTAACTTTTACCCTTATTGCTTTATGTTCTTACTGTTTATTGAATGCACAAAAAGCAGGAACGCTGGATAGCAGTTTTGGCGTGGATGGAAAGGTGATCACACCTGCCAATGGCCTATTAAATAAAATTGCATTACAAAGCGATGGTAAAATTATTGGTGCAGGCGCAGGTAATTTTGATAGTCAACCTCCATTTTTAATTATTAGGTATAATCACAATGGCAGTATTGACAGTAGTTTTGGCAATAGCGGAATTAGTGGTATTGGTGTTCAATTAAGTGATGTGCTTAGCTTGGCGATACTACCCGATGATGCAATAATTGCCCTCGGACGCGTTTCTGCATATGTTAACATTACCAAATTCAAAAAAGATGGTACTGTAGATAGTTCTTTTGGCAATGATGGAACGGTAATTACAATTGCAGGTGCATTTGATATGCCAACAGATGTAGTGATACAAACCGACAATAAAATAGTTGTCGGAGGTTATATTATAAATGAGCCAAATGAAAATAGGCAGCTTCTTTTAATTCGGTATATGCCTGATGGAAGTTTAGACAATAGTTTCGGCAACAATGGTATAGTAATTTTGGGTGCCGTAAGCGGAGGTGAGTTACCCGCTTTTTATTCTCTAAATGCATTAGCGTTGCAACCTAATGGACAAATATTAGCTAGCGTTTATCTTACCAAAGGCGCTGTCTACCGGTTCAACACAGACGGGAGCCAGGATAAAACTTTTGGCAACAACGGCACGGCTTATTTCCAAACAAAAGATAATTCTGTAGTAAACTTTCAAGCGTACGGGCTTGTTGTTCAACCTGACGGACGAATTATTGGTGGCGGCAGTTCAACCAAAGCCGGAGGTAACCCTCTTCATTATATGGCTGCGGCAAGATTAAATAGCAACGGCACTATCGACAGTACTTTTGGCAACAGTGGCTTGCAGCATGTATTATTTGGAAACAATCCATCTGAAGGAACTGGCATCCTGCTACAAAAAGACGGAAAATTAATTGTTACAGGAAGAACCCATCCTGAAAATGAGTCTTCCAGCAACTTAGCCTTGATTCGATTTAGCCCTTTCGGGATACTTGACTCATCTTTTGGAAATAATGGGCAAGCAATAACAGAAGTGGGAAATATTGCGGTAGGAAACAGTTCGTTGTTACAAAAGAATGGTCAAATCTTGCTTGGTGGATATTCAGATACCTTAGGTTCAAGCTTTGTTGTCGCCCGTTATAATAATGATGATAAAACCAAACGCCAGATCATCATTCAAAAGATCAAACACTATATAGCCACGCATAATGATGCGCAGGCAACAACACTGAATAATGTTTCCATCTATCCCAATCCTGCGCAAAACATATTACATGTTGAAGGTTTAGCAGCAAATGCAAAACTTACTGTTGTTGATTTTAATGGTAATGTAATTGTGAGTCGTGAGTTGTCACCTGTCCCTTCAAATACGGGAGTTGTGAGTAATGGATACGATCTTAATGTTTCTTCCTTGCATGCAGGTAATTATTTGTTGAAGATTGAAACGAATGGTGAAGTGGTGACCAGACAGTTTGTGAAAGAATAACCTATTTTCAATACACTAAACACATTCACTATGAAACTAATCTTTACACTTGTTGCTTTATGTTTTTCTGTTTTATTGAATGCACAAAAGGCGGGAACGCTGGATAAATCTTTTGGTGATACCGGCGTTGTTATGGGATCAACCTATTCCGGAGAGTGCCGGAACCTGTTAATTCAAACTGATGGGAAAATTATTTCTACGGGCACAGGAGGCTATAATAATATTGGTGGTTTTTTAGTTGTGCGTTACAATAAAGATGGCAGTACCGATCTTTCTTTTGGTGATAGCGGCAGAGTTGCAACTACACTTTCACAATTAGGCTCGAATGGTGGTTATAGTGCTCTTCAGCCGGATGGTAAAATTGTTGTGACAGGCATTGTTGTCCTTAGCGGTGTATTAGGTCAAAGTGTTGCTTTAATTCGTTACAATACTGATGGCAGCCTGGATAATAGTTTCGGTAATAATGGCACAATAATAAATGATCTTGGCTCGGAGATTGAAGATCCTTCAGGTATTTTAATTCAGCCTGACGGAAAGATTGTAATAACCGGCTCTTTGCACAACTATGATGAAGGAAGCGGACCCAATACAATTTATATTTTGCGCTATAATACAGATGGCAGTTTGGATGCAGGCTTCGCAAAAAATGGTGTTTACAAAGAAGCTTCTTTGGATCCCCTGGAAACAGCCGGTGCAGCTTTACAACCGGATGGTAAAATTCTGTTAGGAGGCGATTATGAATTTTCAAGGGAACACGCCTTTTTTATAAAAAGATATATGCCAAACGGTACGCCCGATAATACATTTAGCGGAGATGGGGAAGCAACTTATGGATTTGGAGATGCTGTTTCCCATATCTCCTCAATATACCTGCAGGATGATGGAAAAATTGTTGCGGCAGGCTCCAGTTATTCTTCTTCTGAAAGAAATAACGCAACTTTAGTGAGATTTAATGCAGATGGAAGTGCTGACAATAGTTTCGGAACGCTGGGTTTAGTAACTACTGAAATTGCAGGTTATAGTTCTGAAATAAAAGACATAACTGAGCAAACCAATCACAAAATTTTAATTGCAGGTAATAAATTTGATTCAAGCACAAAAGACAGTGCGAAGTTTACATTAATACGCTATTTGGAAAATGGTGCAATCGATTCTTCTTTTGGCACAAGTGGTATTACAATCACTGATTTAGGATTTAATGAACAGGCCAGTTCAATAGCATTGCAAAATGATAATAAAATTGTTTTAGGTGGTTATTTATTTAAGCTTGCTCCCCCTTATTATTTTGTTACCCTGGCCCGTTATAACAATGATGATAAAACCAAAAAACAAATCATCGTTCAAAAGATCAAACGTTATATACAAACGCATAATAATGCGCAGGCAACAACATTGAATACTATTTCCATCTATCCTAATCCTGCACAAAACATATTGCATGTTGAAGGCTTATCTGCAAATGCAAAACTTACCGTTGTTGGTTTTGCCGGTAATATAGCTATCAGCCAACAGCTATCAGCTAATAGCCAATACTACAACCTTAACATTGCTTCCTTGCATGCAGGCAATTATTTGTTGAAGATTGAAACGAATGGTGAAGTTGTAACTAAGCAGTTTGTGAAAGAGTAATTATTTTCAATACACTAAATATTTATCTTCCCATTTAAAACCGACTATTTATTTGATGCTGGTTTCTGTGAAAGAACACATCTTACTTTTTTACCAATTGCTTTGTTACTGTTTCATTAAGCCTGCTTTATCGTCAACACATAATTGCCTAAGTATAGTAATACAATGTTCACTCACTTCTCAGATTTTCAGCCGGTTTAGCCAATGCTGCTTTTGCAGAATAAAACATAACCGTTAATACTGCAGTCAACACAATTATTATTGCTGATACTATAAATGGAACCGCAGATAAACCATTACTGTAACTGAAAATTTTCAGCCATTTATTCATAAAATAATAAGCTACGGGAAATGCAATTACTGCAGCAATTAATGCAAGCCATAAATAGTTTCTTGTTGTTAATGTTACGATTTGCATAATGCTTGCGCCCATCACACGACGAATGCTTATTTCTTTTTGTTTTTGTTGTGTAGTGAATGCAGTTAAACCAAGTAATCCTAAACATGTAATAATAATAGTAAGAATAGAAAAAGTAGCAAATATTTTTCCGCGCTTTTGATCAGCTACATATTGTGAGTTAAAATCTTCATCTAAAAACTTATATTCAAAAGGTAATTCAGGAAAATATTTTTTCCATACACTACCAACTTGTGCAATGATTTTGCTTAAGTTGGATGTGTTCATTTTTAATTCAATAACATTTCCATTAGCTCCGTAAAAAAGTAATAAAGGTGCAATAGGATTGTATAATGATTTTTGGTTGAAATCTCTTACCACACCAACTACTTCCAAATAATTACCGGAAGTATCACCCGGAAATTTTACACGTTTGCCAATTGGTTGCTTCCATCCAAAATGTTTTACCATAGCTTCATTTACAAGAATACTATGCAGTGTATCTTGAAGACCTAAAAAATTACGCCCTCTTACAATCGGTATGTTCAACGTTGATAAATAATTTTCATCAACACCATAACATTCAATTCCTTTATCTGTAGTACCGCTATCAGTTTGCACTGTAAAAAGATTAAGGTTAATGCCCGGGCTTCCGGGATAATTATTCGCGCTTCCAACTGTTTTTATTCCGGCTATTGAACGAAAATCATTGTTCATCGAATTGATCTTGCCGCGTTCATCCTGGCCGGTATTCACCGTTACCATCATCACCTGGTTTTTATCAAAGCCCACATCTTTATGTTGCAAATAAGATAGCTGAGAATATACAACCCATGTGCAAATAAGCATGATCATCGAAATAGAAAATTGCAATACAACTAATGTGCGGCGCAGGTTTACATTGCCTGATGCTTTTGAAAGACTTCCTTTCAAAATATTTACAGGATTGAATGAAGAAAGATAAAATGCAGGATAACTTCCGCCTGCCAAACCTGTGAATAAACCTATTCCTAATAACAACAGAATATTGTTTGGTTGAAATAGTGTGTGAAAAGTAAATTCTTTGCCGGAGATAGAATTGAATGCGGGTAACAATAGTAACACCAAACCAAAACTTAGAATGACCGCAATGAAAGCAGTAAGCACAGATTCGCTTAAAAATTGCAATATCAACTGACCTTTTGATGAACCTGTTACTTTACGCACACCAATTTCTTTTGCTCTTCTTGCAGACCTTGCTGTGGTAAGATTCATATAATTGATACAAGCGATCAATATCATAAAAAAAGCAACCGCAGAAAATATCCAGATGTAGGACATACTTCCTAATTCTTCAGGCTCCTGCTCAAAGATTGAGTGCAAATGGATGTCGGTTATATTTTCTATGCCATAATGAATCTTTACATTGAACTGAGCAAAGATGGATGCCATGTATTTATCATACATAGGCAACAATTTCTTTTCAAAAGCAGCTGCATTAGTATTTGGTTTTAATAAAACGTATGTATATAAGTTGAATCCACCCCAGTTATCTACCGGTCCAAAATAATTTTTTGGCAGCGTGATCCATGAGATAAGCATGTCAAATCGCAAATGCGAATTCTGAGGTACATCTTGAATCACACCTGTAACTTTATAAACATCGTATACGGTTTTTAATGTATTTCCAGTCACTCCCCTACTCTTTCCAAAATATTTTTCAGCAATAGATTTTGTGATGACGATATCGTTTGGTTCAGTTAAAGCGCGTTTGGGATTGCCTTCAATAAACTTATAACTAAAGATGTTGAAGATGGTACTATCAGCATAATACACTTTCTTTTCATAGTAATCATTTGATCCCTGCTTAAATAATGTTCTCTCCCTTTGCATCAATTTTCCTGATTCTTCTACTTCAGGAAAATCTTTTTTTAATGTACGTGCAAGCGGCTCTTGTGTTATTGCCCAATTTGTATTTTTATCTTTTTCCTGTATAAAAGAATTGATGCGGTATATGCGATCTGCTTTTTCATTATAGCGGTCATAGTTTAGTTCATCTGTTATATAAAAAATTAAAAACAAACTGAACGTAATTCCAATAGTAAGACCTAATACATTTAATAAACTGTACCATTTATCTTTTTTCAAATTGCGTAAAGCAATAAGCAATAAGTTTTTTATCATATCCTGCGTATTTGATTCGCTAAAGTTTTATAAATGATTTGTATGTTCGTATACCGTTTATCACTTTTCAATTTTTTATTTAATACTTAATTGTGTTTGCAGTTGAATTTACCTGAATTACCATCATCATCGCATTGGTTATGCACAGGTATTTTAATGACACATTGAAATAATTATTTTCAATACACTAAACACTTTTACTATGAAACTAACCTTTACGCTGATTGCTTTATGTTCTTATTGTTTATTGAATGCACAAAAGGCGGGAATGCTGGATAGTAGTTTTGGTGTGGATGGTAAAATAGTAACTCCATTTTATGGCAATACGTTAGTTATTAAAGATGCCTCATTGCAAAAGGATAATAAGCTCCTCGTCTCCGGTTCCGGGAGCTTATGTCGCAGCAGGGTCTTCATAGCTTAGCCTTGTGCGTTGAATGAGACCCTGCGATATAATATGATAACACCTATAAACACGCAGGGTCTCGTAGCTAAACACATGAGCCCTTAACGAAGACCCTGCTAAGACCAAAAGACGAAAAGGCTTAAAATCAGGAGATTCCCACTTTCCCGAACAGCGGGACAGGTCGTGGGAAAGACGTGCAATCAGGTTTATTGACTCTTAAAGTTTAATAAAGCAGGCGTAAAGCATAACCTCTTGCCCGTCATGCCCGGCCCCGACCGGGCATCTCATTATCAGAGGCTTTGAACGGATTAATTATGAGATTCCCGCCTTCGCGGGAATGACGTACATGGGGTTGATTGATTATTCTAAAGTTTAATAAAGCAGGAATGAATGCTTTGTATTTCCCGCCTTTCCGAATGACGGAACAGGTCGCGGGAATGACGTGCAATCAGGTTTATTAACTAAAAACATTGCCTTGCCTTTCTTTCATTGTTTCCGCAACTGCTTTTGCATCTTCATTACCTTGTTTTAGGTGTTCAATAATATTTTCATAGCTTTCTTTATCGCGGTTCTGGCTTAATTTAAAAATATGTTCTATTGATGTTATCTCAATTTCAAATGCAACAATCGCTTTCATCATCGTGCTTACATATTCCTCCGTTAATTTAGAGACCAATGACGGAGAATGCGGGTTGTTTTCAAATTTTTCAGTAAGCCGTGTAAGTAAACCATACAGGAATGCATCATCCTGAAAAGTCAATTTTCCCTTTGCATGCACTGCCTGGTAATTCCATGTGCTGCCCATATTTTTTGTTGTATACCAGCTTGCACTCACATAAGTATGCGCACCTGAAAATATTGCCAGCACATTCGGGTTATGTTCAAATGCGATCGTATGTTTTTGTTTACGCATGATGTGCGCATGCAAAAAAAGTTTATCATTCCTTTCCTGAATAAGAACAGGTACATGTGTTGCGACGGGCTGGTTGTTTGCATCGCAGCCGCATAATGTTATGAACGGATGCGCGTGCATAAATGCGATCACTTCTTTATCATCAGCCGCTTTAAAATGTGGAAGATTATACATTCAGATGAATTTTAAATTCAAGCACAAGATTGAATATTTTTGGAAATTATCTTTAATAAAATGAAATTTCTTATTCTTTCCGTACTAAGTGTATTACTGGCAATTTCGCCTGTTTGTAATACAACTTGCGCACAAACTGATACAACAATACAAAAAGACTCTTCAAGCATTGTACATGAGAACAATGCTGAGACACAGCCCGATGATGAATTTAATTTGTTCCTTCTAACATTTGGTATTGCGTTTTTATCTGCGATTATCGTTGCATCATTTTTTGGAGCGCTTGCTGCAATAACTGTTATTGGCTTTAGTTTCTTGTTGATAATTACAGGCATAACTTCCGCTTCAATATTAATGGGCATTTATAAAAGATCATTTGCTTCAGGATTTAAAACGTTTATGATTATCCTCGGAATCCTCGCAGGGACTTTTCTTGGTGCCGGTTGTTTATTGTTGATCACAAAGTTTTTTCATCTTCAATTATCTGCAGGTAATGCTCTTTGGATTGGTGCGGCAGGTGGCTGTATCGGAGGAATATTAATTGGACTCATAATCTTCAAAACAATTCAATTAATCGTTACCTATTTTAAAAATAAGCTTAAGCAAACAATTGTTTAGTTGAAATAAACAAAAAGCCCGGAAAGAATTCCGGGCCGTTTGTATTTACTCATCACCTAAGAACCTAATTTAATCCGCCTCCCTGGCTGCCTACACGCTGGCTTTCATCTTCTGCTCCTGTTTTACGCTGGCGGTTACTCTTCACCTGTGTGCTGCCAAACCTGTATGTAAAACTTAACCGCAATTGCCTGCTGTCATTACCGCCATTCACTTTCAAATACTGTCCTGCAAAATTGCTGGTGCCGCTCCAGCGCAGCGTTTGAAATATATCGCTCACACTTGCCTTTGCTGTTGCTTTTCCTTTAAAAAAAGTTTGCTGCACACCACCGTCAACACTCCATATTGATGCTGTTTTAAATGTTCCCTGCCAGATGGATGGAGATGAATAAAAACCGCTTACTTCAATGGTAGTTGCTTTTGCTACTTTAAATGTTTGCTGCGCATAAAGATTTACTGCATATACATCAAGATCTATTGTTCTGCCTTCACCAAAGTTTGCTTTGTAATGAGAATAGTAAGTATTAACATTTGCAAACACGCTGTACCATTTGTATTGAAAAGGCATGCTGATATTAAGCCCTACAAGATCCTGGTCTGCAAGATTCTTTTTTGTGATGTAGGTTTTTGATCTATCAGCCGTATCTATTATCTGTGAGAACACATCATTCACGTGACTATAAGATAATTTAGTAGTTAACCTGTACCACAAAGTATTGGTTAAAGAAATACTGTTGGTGTATTGCGGTGTTAACTGTGTATTACCTTTTTGATAAGTATACTCATCCAGTTTAAATTCAAATGGATTCAGATCCTGGTAAGCGGGACGATCAATTCTCCTGCTGTATGCAAGCGCCCACTGATTCTTTGGATTTTTATTCAATGTAATTGCAGCGCTTGGAAAGAAATCTGTATAATTTCTTTTGAATGTTGAATCGTACGCAACATAACTGCCGTTCCAGTTATAACCATTTGATACGCCTTCAGAATTTGTATTCTCCACACGCAGCCCGGCCTGTATCATCAACCCTTTAAACTGCCTGTTGTAATTTACGTATGCTGCATTAATGTTTTCTTTATAGTTGAAATTATTGCTGCGCAGTGTATCTAAAAATTTGTCATTCGGATAAACATTATAGCGTTCAAAATCGTTGGTGGTTTTAACGTAAGATATCTTTCCTCCGTAGCCCAGCCTGCCTTTCATAAAATTTTGTTCGTAATCAGCTTTGGCAGAATAGATATCAATTTTTGTTGGCGCGATCATGTTATAGATGTATTGACTTTGCAACACTGTTCCGCTTGGATCGTAATAATAGTTGGGCTGATATTGATTTGTCTTAATGTCGTAGTATCCATAATCTGCATCAATGTTTAATTCATGTCCCAACGTATCTGCATAATGATAGTTCAGATTAGCATTAATATTATCCCTTTTCCCAACACTTGAATTATCAGCCCTTAATATTCTGTTTAATGAATCAGTTGGCTGATATGTTATCAATGTATTGCTTTGATTGCTTGTTGCAGGATCAGAAAGATTACCATTTATCATTACACCAATCGTGCTGTGGTTATTGAGAAAATAATCAACACCTCCTTTAAAATTATGGCTGCTGTTTTTATACATCATATTTGAATGCTGATCGAATATGGTATCCAGCTGAATACGATAGATATTTATGAAGCCATCATTCTTATTGTAATTGTAATTATAGTTGCCGTAAATATTTACTTTTTTATTGCGGTGATTGAAAGCAAAGCCTGCATTGTATCTTGGATAAGTGCCGATATTATAACCAAGATTTACAGAACCATTCGTACCCAAAGCTTTATTCTTTTTCAGGCGTATATTAATGATGCCTGCATTGCCTTCAGCTTCATATTTTGCAGATGGATTAGTGATAAGCTCTATCGCTTCTATTTGTGATGATGGTATTGATTTCAAATACGCTGCGAGGTCTGCGCCGCTTAACGGTGAAGGCTTTCCATCAATAAAAACCCGCACGCCATTCTTTCCTGCAAGACTTAAATTATCATCTTTATCAACCAATACGCCGGGAGATTTACGCAGCAATTCCAATGCATCACTTCCTGTTGCATTAATAGTGTTCTCCACATTTAAAATGGTTTTATCTGCCTTTACTTCAATGATTGGTTTCTTAGCCGTTACCACAACATCTTTTAAACCGTTGTTTGCTTTTGCCAGCGAAACAGCAGGAATAGTAACATCGCCTCCGGCAACTTCAAACAGAGCAGAATGTGCAACAGCATAACCAATGTAGTTTACATCAGTTAAATACTTTCCGTCTTTTATATTTTGAAATTTGTATTCACCTGAAGCATCGGTGATTGAAATTTTTATAACTGCAGAATCTTTTGCGTTTAATAACGACACGCTTGCATTGGCAAGCAATTTTCCTTCAGTATCTTTTACAACACCTTTTATATTTTGAGCCATTGTTGTAAAAGCGAAAAAAATGAATGCGTTTAGTACCAGTAAAATCTTTTTCATAAGTTCTTTGTTTGATATTGTGGCACAAAGAAACTCATGATGGTTACCGCCGGCAATCGATAATCGGTGAATGCAGTTTTAATGCAGATGAAACGAGTTTATTTTAAAAATTGTATTAGCCGACATTAAAAAACATCGGTGAAATAATTATTGAAATCGGTTAAATATTTGGTGCGTTAGTTTTGGCTCTTTCACAACCTTTATTCTTTGTGCTATAGCAGGCACCGGCGATTCAATTAGATTTACAGCATGATGTTTAAACATAGATATTACTAAAAAACCTGTCCGCACCTGTTTCAATTATTTCGTCTTTAATATAACACATGCATTTATCCCATAATAAACCCCTTGTTAATTTAATATATCCATTTTAAGCAACCGGTTTTTACAGGGATACTCGCCTGTTAAATTCATTGCAGGAAGACGTTTGTTCCGAAACGTTCATACAAAGCAACCAACAAGCTCATTTGTTCGATAGTTGTTCGATAGTTGTTCGATACTTCTTCGATAGTTGTTCGATCTATTGCATCGAAGAACTACCGAAGAAATAACGATTAATTTTCGTTGAAATAAGCTGTTTGATTATACTTTGTCTTAAACCGGAAATCTTTAAGCCTTCACAATTTGTTCTGTGGGATTTTGAAAAGGCTTTCGTTCATATCATGTTCGTCTTTGTTTGTATTGGAGATGAACAAGGCAGGGTGTTGGTACGAACATGGTACGAGTTTGAAAGCGTGTTGAGGTGAAAATAGTTCTGACTTTTGTATCGGCAGGTTATGTGGTTTCTCAATAAGGACTGTGATGAAAGGTGTAACAACTTAAATTAGATATTTTAATTAAACGGATTATTATTCAAACGTACCACGCTTGCGGCATCCTTCGTTTGCATGTAGCCGTGTGAAGCGATATTGCAGGAAGAAATTTATTCCTTATTCTGCAAGATAGGTTTTTCAGCAAAACTTCTTAGCTTAGCTTATCATTTCACCTGAAATTCTTGCTATGAAAAAACTGTACTTTCTTTTACTCTGCCTCCAAATTTTATGTATTGATTCCAATGCGCAACCATTAACATCATGTGATTCTGCCGGGCTGGATTGCTCTTTGGATTTAAGGCAACAAATGTTTTTTAACATCACTACTTCATCTCCGATTTCTTATGCAAAAAATCCATTACCAACTTCATTTAAAGATGTAAAATATCTTGATGATAAATATGGTTCAACAACAAGTTCCTGTCCGCCTCCTCCAGGCGATCAATGCCTTAATGATGGTTCATCGCTCGTTTACACAGTAACATATCCAAAAGATCATGATTATTCAGCATGCCCTTTAAAAGCAATTGTATTATTTCATGCCGGTGGTTTTGCTGAATGCAGCAATTACCAGTTATATCTTATTACAACATTAGCAACAGATTTAGCGCAAAAAGGTTTTGTTGTGTATGATGCAGAATACCGCAGAGGTGTTGTACAGGATACTATTAACGGAACTTATATTACCGTTCAGCAGCAATTAGCTCCGTACCGTGCTGAACAAGATGAACGAGGATTTTTTCGCAGCATGATAAAAAAAGAAAGAAACAAAAGCAGCTTTCCAACGGAAGTGTGGAGAATTGATACCAATAATATTTTTATAGGTGGTATGAGCGCTGGTGCTTTTAGTGCATTAAATGTAGCATGATACACCAATACTATGACGTACTCTTTATTTACACCACCAATTACATCTGGGAGCATAAGCAGCGTACTCGGTACACCGGATGCGGAAGATGATTATTATGGAGAACCGGATTTGGATTTTTATAGTTTTTATCAGCCAAAAATTAAAGGGGTGTGCAGTTTATGGGGAGCTATACCTATGCCATGGAATCCGTACAAAAAAATAAGCCAACAACCCGCTTTTTTTGCTAATGCAAGGTTAACCCCGGCTATTATGTTCCATGGATATAATGATCCAACCTTTCCGTTAATTGATAGCATGCCATTTCCGCAAGCTGTAAATTTTTCACCATCTACAGAACCACAATTTAATTCCATAAATTATTGTATTAATAATGGCCCTTTTTCAGTTAATGATACGGCTTTAACGCCAGATCTAATAAACGGAAGCTCTTATAATATTTATAAAATACTTACTTATTATTCTATTAAATGTGAACTGTATATAGATTGTTCGATGGGACATGGCCTGGATGATGATTGCTGCCTTAGCCCACCTGATAAGAAAAAAAACAAAACAACTCAACTGTGTACAGTAAATTGTAATTATGGAAGCAATTTTGGTACCTCCGCATCCAACCAGGCAGGAACAGCCGAATACATGTCTGAACGTATAACCGTATTTTTTCAAAAAATTTTACACCAATCTCAAAGCAGCTTTACGCATAATGTTTTCATTGATTGTGAAAACACAAGCCACAACTGTGGTGCGAATACTATTTGTGATCTCCATGCCTGCAACGGGCAAACCATTGATTTTTAAATTTTAAAAACTCTTTTATGAAAACAACTTTATTAATAGTTTTTTTGTTTGCGTTTATTAAGGTTTATGCCCAACCCGGTACACTTGATAAAAGTTTTGGAGATACCGGAGTAGCATTAAATAAAACTTTAGAAGGGATTGCCAATGTTATTGGGCTGCAAAGCGATGGTAAAATAATTGCCGCAGGAGGGGGCACCGTAAACGGATCGGGCATTTTTTTATTGGTACGTTATAACACTGATGGCTCTATTGATAGCAGCTTTGGCAACGATGGCGTTACAGGAACAACTGAGCTTAGTGAAGTTTTTGGAATGACAGTACAAAAAGATGATGCAATTATTGCATTAGGCCATACATCAAAGGACATTAAGCTTGCAAAGTATAAAAAAGATGGCGGTTTGGATGAAACATTTGGCGCAAACGGTACAGTAATTACCGATGTTGAAGACAATGATGTGCCTGTTGAAGTTTTAATACAACCGGATGGTAAAATTTTAGTAGGTGGATATAGTATAAATAATTCAAACGAACCAAGAGATGGTTTTTTAATTCGCTATATGCCTGATGGAAGTTTAGATAAAAATTTTGGGGATAAAGGAATTAAAATATTAGATTCAATCAGCAGCCCTATGGGTATGGTTTCGCTTAACTCAATTGCATTGCAGAACGATGAAAAAATAGTTGTTGCCACTAATAATTTTAAACCTTACGTATATCGTTTTAATAGCGATGGAAGCATTGATAGAGGCTTTGGCAATAAAGGTGAAGCCTATTTTCAAGGCCGGTTTGTAGCCAATAGTATAGCGTTGCAAACGGATGGAAAAATAGTTGGGGGAGGCTATGCAGGAAGCAATATGGGCGCCGCCTGTTTAAATGCAGATGGAAAAATAGACAGCAGTTTTGGAAATAATGGAATAGTGCAAGTGTTATTTGGTAAAGATTACTCTGAGGCTACTAAATTATTGGTACAAAGTGATAATAAAATTATATTAAGTGGGTTTGTTCATGATGAATTTTTTTCATACGCTCGCTTTGCCTTAACTCGTTTGAAGAATGACGGCAGTAATGATTCAACATTTGCAGAAAACGGGCAAACTGAAACTAATATTAATGGTTTTGCAACAGCTCACGATGCAAATCTTCAAAAAGACGGTAAAATAATTTTAGTTGGAGATGATGTTTCAAATATTGTACTTGCCCGCTACAATAATGATTTTAACAAAAAGCAAATCCTCATCACTAAAATAAAAAAATGGATACAACATCACAATGGCATAGAATGGGATAATACGCCAGGCACTCAAAGCTATGCTGTACAAAGAAGCATAGATGGCCAACATTGGACAACCGTTTACCATTCACAGGTTACTGCTTACAGTGCACACTACAGTGATCCAACACATTCTTCAACAGGCACAACGTACTATCGCTTACAAACAACAGGCACAAGTAATGCGGTTGCTACTTCCAATGTTATAGCTATAAGCAACAATGAATTAAATGTTTCCTTATCACCCAATCCTGCAAAAAACACCTTATCAATTGCAGGCTTAGCCATAAATGAAAAAATAAAAATAACCGTAGTTGATTTTAGCGGCAATACAGCTATCAGCCAACAGCTATCACCTGTCCCGCCAAATGCGGGAGCTGATAGCCAATTGTACAATCTTGATGTTTCATCATTACATGCAGGTAATTATGTGCTTAAAGTTGAAACAGGTACTAATAGTGTTGCAAAGCAATTTGTGAAGGAGTGATATTTTTCTAACGGGAAAGTGAAGAGCGCTTTATTATGAGATTTCCGCTTTCCCGAATGATCGGGACAGGTCGCGGAAATGACGTGCAAAAGCGTGTGTTTATTCTTAATTCGTAAATCCAATTTATGTTAAACTATCTCAGCCACTTTTTCTTCAGAGAAATTTGCATTCAGCATAGAAACACTTCTTGCGGTAATGGCCGCAAAGCTTTCAAAAGCAGCGCGTGAAATTTCATCGTCGCTCATCATTACAGGAATGCCCTCGTCGCCACCTTCGCGAATGCTTTGCACAAGGGGAATTTGACCAAGAAACGGAAGGTCATATTCTTCGGCCAAGCGCTTCCCTCCGTCTTTGCCAAAAATGTAATACTTATTACCAGGCAATTCTTCAGGTGTGAAGTAAGCCATGTTTTCCACCAAACCAATTATCGGCACATTTAACTGCGCCTGCGCAAACATGGCAATGCCTTTCTTTGCATCTGCCAATGCTACCAGTTGCGGCGTAGTAACAATAACGGCACCTGTTACCGGAACAGTCTGCATCAATGTAAGATGAATATCGCCGGTACCGGGCGGCATATCAATTACCAGGTAATCCAGTTCGCCCCAGTCAACGTCGGTAACAAATTGTTTGATAGCGCTGCTTGCCATTGGCCCGCGCCACACCACTGCACTTTTTTCATCAACCAGTAAACCAATGCTCATTAACTTAATACCGTAACGTTCCAGTGGCACGATCATGCCTTTACCATTTACATCACGCATCATCGGGCGTTCGCCACGTACGCCAAACATGATAGGCACGCTGGGCCCGTAAATATCAGCATCCATTAAACCGATCCTGGCATTGTGTTGCGATAAAGCCAAAGCAAGATTTGCCGCAACCGTACTTTTTCCAACACCACCCTTACCACTTACTACAGCAATAATATTTTTTACGCCGGGTAAAATTGTTTTGCTATCGATGCGCTTGCTTGAGGTGTGAGAAGTAAAATTCACATTAACCACAATTCCATCATTTATACTTTGAACCGCTTTTATACAATCTGTACGCAATAGTTCTTTTAGCGGGCAGGCAGGTGTTGTAAGCACAATGGTAAACGATACTGCATTATCATTGATTGAAATATCTTTTACCATGTTTAAGGTAACTAAATCTTTTCCGAGGTCGGGTTCCTGCACTTTACTTAAAGCCCTGAGGATATCATTTTCGTTCATCTTCCATAATTTTGTTAAAAACATTCAGAGGGCAGCAAAGTTAACTGAGCATACGGTTTATTTGTTATGCCTTTAGTTTCTTTGCACAAAAATGATTTAGAATTAAAAGATGAACAAAATTTTACGATATTCTCTCTTCGTTACTTTATTACTGTCGTCGCTGTATGCAACAGCACAAAACCAGCCGCAAAGAAGAGATTCGGTTGTTCAATTGTATGGTGTGGTAATGAGTGCTGACAGTTTGCGCGGTCTCGAAGCTACGAGCATAATTGTTGAAGGAACGGGACGCGGAACGATCACCAACAATGAGGGCGTTTTCTCCATTGCCGTTCTAAAAGGCGATACCATTCGTTTTTCAAGTGTTGGGTTTAAAGATAAGTTCAGTATTGTACCACTGAATCTCCAGGGTAATCAATATAGTGTTATACAATTAATGGTAAATGATACAGCTTATTTGCCTGCAACCATTTTAAAACCCAGGCCAACCCGTGCGCAGTTTGAACGGGATTTTGTCACCACCAATGTGCCTGCAGATGCCATTGAAATTGCAAGAAGAAACAATGATGAAGCCACGCGCAAAGCTTTAATGATGACGCTTCCTATTGATGCAGGTGAAGCCATGAACGCACAGATACGCAAACAGACCCAGGAGTATTATTATTCGGGCCAGTTGCCTCCCCAAAATATTTTTAATCCTGTGGCATGGGCTGAATTTATCCAGGCATGGAAGCGGGGTGATTATAAAAAGAAAAGTAATACCAATAATGAATAGTATGAATGCTATTCATTTATCTTAGCGCAATCTCCTGTTCATCATTAAAGTACGCACTTCATGAAAAAACTAATTGCTGTAATGGCAATATTTTTTGCTGTAACATCAAATGCGCAAAACAAACCAGCTACAGATGATAATGTTGTTGTAACAAGGCACCAGTTAAAATTGGGCAATGAAGTTATCAACTATACAGCCACCGCAGGTTTTATGTTGATGAAGGATGAGAACGACTCACTTAAAGCAAAAGTGTTTTATGTTGCCTATACAAAAGATGGAGAAGACACTGCCAAACGGCCGGTATTGTTTGCATACAATGGCGGACCCGGTTCATCTTCCGTTTGGTTGCATATGGGTGCTATCGGTCCGAAAAGAGTGGTATTGAGTGATAAAGGCGAAATGTTGCAGCCTCCTTTTTCTTATGTTGATAATGAATATACCTGGCTTGATAAAACAGACATTGTTTTCATTGATCCGATGATGACGGGTTTTACAAGACCTGCACACGGACAGGATAAATCTGATTTTACAGGTTATGAAAATGATACCCGCTTTGTTGGAGATTTTATCCGGTTATATACATCAAAAAACGGCCGGTGGAACTCACCCAAATTTATCGGGGGTGAAAGTTACGGCACTACCCGTTCCGCCGGTGTTGCCAACTATCTCCAGGAACGTTACGGCATGTACCTGAACGGCGTTATCCTTATATCGGCTATTCTTGATTTTAGCGCAGATGAAACAGATCGCGGTAACGACAGGCCATATCCCTTGCAACTGCCAACCTTCGCGGCTACTGCATGGTATCATCATAAATTATCTCCGCAATATGCTGACTTAAAATCTTTGCTGGCTGAAGTAGAAAATTTCTCGATGAATGATTATGCAACAGCCTTATTAAAGGGTGATGCTATCAGCGATGAAGAAAAAAACCGTATTGCTGATAAGCTGCATGATTACACAGGTTTATCAAAAAACTATATACTTCAATCTAATCTCAGGCTGTATGTTGGAAGATTTAATAAAGAATTATTACGCGATTCCGGCTTAACGGTTGGACGCTTAGACAGCCGTTTTACCGGTTATGATTATGATGAAGCCGGGGAAAATTTTGAATACGATCCCAGTTATGATAAAACCATTTACGGCCCGTTTACTGCGGTAGTAAATGATTATATTAAACGCGAATTAAATTTCAATAGTGAATTACCTTATGAAATTTTAACCAACCGTGTCGGTTACTGGCCTTTAAGCAATGACCGCTATTTGAATGTTGCAGAAGAATTGCGCGAAGCAATGACAAAAAATCCTTTTCTTAAAGTTTGGATAGCGCAAGGCTATTATGATATGGCAACACCTTACTTTGCTACTGAAAATGTAGTGGCGCATATGTTCCTGAAAAAAGATATACGGCAGAATCTTCATTTTACTTTCTATGAAACCGGTCATATGGTGTACATAAACAAACCTTCTCTTGCACAATTAAAAAATGATTTTTTAATTTTTATGCAGGGATCATTACCCAAAAATCAATAAGTGTTTACAGCTGTAATTGCTTAAACTACATCGGTAAAAAACCTTATTTTTGGCGCGTTGAGCAAGAAACTTAAACTGCGATGATTATTTAACAAGTATCAACTGATTGCAATAGATGTCAGCAAAAGTTACTAAAATAGGAGTATTGACTTCAGGAGGCGACTCACCGGGCATGAATGCAGCTATCAGGGCTGTAGTAAGAACGAGCAATTATCGCGGGCTTGAAGTTTTTGGGATTATGCGTGGTTACAGTGGTATGATTGAAGATGATATTTACCAGATGAGTTCCCGCTCCGTAGCCAATATTATTCAACGTGGAGGAACAATTTTAAAAACTGCCCGAAGCAAAGATTTTTATAGCGAAGATGGACGTAAAAAAGCTTATGCAAACCTGGTAAAGCGCGGCATTGACGGCCTCGTGGTAATTGGTGGTGATGGAAGTTTTACCGGCGCTTATAAGCTCAGTAAAGAATTCGGTATTCCTTGTATTGGTCTTCCCGGCACTATCGATAAAGATTTATATGGCACTGATTTTACCATTGGTTTTGATACGGCAGCCAACACTGCTGTTCAGGCAATTGATAAGATCAGGGACACAGCAGAATCGCACGACAGGCTTTTTGTTGTGGAAGTAATGGGCAGGCATGCGGGTTACATTGCATTGCACAGTGGCATTGCAACAGGCGCAGAAAATATATTAATGCCTGAAGTAAATACCACGCTCGATGAAATGGTGGCATCTTTATCAGAACAGGAGAAAAGAAAGAAACTGGTAAACCTGGTTATTGTTGCCGAAGGCTACATGCCCGATCCTTCACAACCACATTTAAAAGGCGCTGCAGAAACTACACGCCTTATCGAAGAAAGACTGAAAGGACTTGAAATAAGAGTTACCATTTTAGGACATATTCAAAGAGGCGGCCCGCCATCATGTATGGACAGGTTTATTGCAAGCCGCATGGGATACCATGCCGTAGAATGTTTAATAGAAGGAAGGCACAACGTTATGGTGGGTATCCTGCATAATAATATGCATTACACTCCTCTTGAAATTGCGATTCGTGAAAAGCAGAAAATAAGTGAAGACTGGATGAACATTGTAAAAATATTAGCGAGTTGATCTCAGTTGATTCGAAAAAATTAATATTAAAACTTAATGTCAGAAAATATTACGAAATACCTGCACAAGGATATGGATCGCCAGGCAGGTATTGAGCACACATTCCACCGCACCAAAATTGTTGCAACGGTTGGCCCATCCTGCGATACATATGAAAAAATGTTAGAGCTTGCCAAAGCAGGCGTAAATGTTTTCAGGCTGAATTTTTCGCATGGAAAATCAGAAGACAAAGCCAAAATTCTAAAGTTCATCGACAGGATGAACGAGGAAGAGCCTTTCAATGTTTCTTCGCTTGCTGACCTGCAGGGCCCAAAGCTTAGAGTAGGTGATCTGCAAAACGGTTTGCTTGAAATCAACAACGGCGACATTCTCACTTTCACTTCCAAAGAAAAAGTGCTGGGAACCAAAGAAAAGATCTATGTATCTTATCCAAACCTGCATGCAGATGTTAAAGTAGGCGATAAAATTCTCATCGATGATGGCAAGCTTGAAGTGGTAGTGATAGAAATAACACCGGGGGATGAAGTAAAAGTCGCGGTTACCTATGGCGGCATTTTGCTGCCTAAAAAAGGCGTTAACCTTCCTGATACCGAAATCTCGCTTCCTGCATTAACTGAAAAAGATCTTGCCGATCTTGATTTTATACTGGATCATAAAGTTGACTGGATAGCGCTTTCATTTGTACGTAAAGCAGAAGATATAATTGACCTTAAAGCAAGGATAGCAGAAAGAAATTCTTCCAGCAAGGTCATCGCAAAAATTGAAATGCCTTCAGCGTTAAATGATCTGCGCAATATTATTCTTGAATCTGATGCCGTAATGGTTGCCCGTGGTGATCTTGGTGTTGAATTACCTGTTGAAAAAGTACCGATGGCACAACGGGAAATCATTCGCAAATGCATCCATCGTGCAAAGCCTGTAATTGTTGCAACACAGATGATGGAAAGTATGATCGATCACATAAAACCCAACAGGAGTGAAATTAGTGATGTTGCCAATGCAGTGCTGGAAGGCGCTGATGCGGTAATGCTGAGCGCTGAAACAGCAACAGGCAAACATCCTGTATTGGTGGTTGATACCATGCGCCGTATCATTCTTGAGGTGGAGAAAACAGAGTATCGTTATAACAGGGAAGAAGATCTGAAACCGCTTGCGCATTCGCCTTCTTTTTTAAGCGATGCCATTTGTTATAATGCATGCAAGATCGCAAAAGATGCCAATGCTGATGCTTTGATCGGAATGACGCAAACCGGTTATACAGCATTTATGCTAAGTAGTTACAGGCCTAAAAGTCCGCTGTATATTTTCACTAAAAAACACAGTCTTGTAAACCAGTTAAGTTTAAGCTGGGGCGTTCGTGCTTTTTATTATGATGAAGAAATAAGTCTGGACGATATATTTTTTGACCAGATAAATATTTTAAAAGAAAGAGGGTTTCTTAAAAAAGATGATGTGGTGATCAATACGGGAAGCACGCCGGTTAACCTGCATCTCCCGACAAACGTTTTAAAGATTACAAAAGTTGAATAAAAAAATCCCCCGAAAAAATCGGGGGATTTTTTTTTGTGTGAATGTTACACTTTGTTTGTAAATTTTGGTTACATAATAAACATATCCTGCACTTTATTGTTAAACCAAACCTGAGATCAAAACAATTGTTTGTTTAATTGTAGTTTAATATGAAGAAAATTCTGCTTGCTGTTTTTTTATTTTCAGTAACAACATGCTTTTCACAGCAACCATCACTTAATATTATTCCTGAACCGGCAAAGGTTGAGATAAAAGAAGGAATATTTACTTTAAATTCTTCAACAATATTTGTTACTAGGTTATCTCAAACAAATAATAGTATTAACTTTTTTAATGATTACTTAAAAAAGTTTTATGGATTTAAATTGAAAACGTGGTCACAAACAAAAACCGAGGGTGTTATAGATCTAAGCTTAAAAAAGAATAATAATTTAATTCCTGGTGCATATAAATTGAATGTTAGTAAAAATAAAATTGAAATTTCTGCTAATGACGAAGAAGGAATTTTTTATGGTATTCAAACACTGATACAATTATTGCCTGCAGAAAAATCAAACAGTTTAAATGTACGGGCATGCAACATTATTGACTCTCCACGTTTCGCATATCGTGGTTTGCATTTAGATTGTGGCCGTCATTTTTTTTCGGTTAATTTCATCAAGCAGTACATTGATTTCATCGCCATGCATAAGATGAATACATTTCACTGGCATTTAACGGAAGACCAGGGCTGGCGCATCGAAATAAAAAGATATCCGAAGCTTACACAAGTTGGCGCTTGCAGAAACGGAACAATAGTTGGTCATCATCCCGGCGCCGGAAATGATAATAAAAAAGATTGCGGCTATTATACACAGCAACAGATAAAGGATATTGTAAAATATGCTGCTGATCGTTACATCACTATCATTCCTGAAATAGAAATGCCCGGTCATGCATCTGCAGCCATTGCTGCCTATCCGCAACTGAGTTGTTTTCCCGATTCATCCACAAAAATTGCAAGAGGTGTAAAATGGAGTGGTGATTCAACTGGCAAACAGGTACAACAAAGCTGGGGTGTTTATCCTGATGTGTTTTGCCCGGATGATTATACGTTCAAATTTTTAGAGAATGTTTTAGATGAAGTGATGCAACTGTTCCCTTCAAAATACATTCATATCGGTGGCGATGAATGTCCGAAAACTTACTGGAAAGAATCTGCTTTCTGTCAGCAATTAATTAAAGACAGCGGCTTACAAAATGAAGAAGGCCTGCAGAGTTATTTCATCAGCAAAATTGAAAGATATTTGAACAGCAAAGGCCGTTCAATAATTGGTTGGGATGAAATTCTGGAAGGCGGCGTTGCACCCAATGCAACGGTAATGAGCTGGCGCGGTGAACAAGGGGGCATTGATGCGGCAAAGCAATATCACAAAGTTGTGATGACACCCGGAGCTTATGTTTATTTTGATCATGCACAAAGCAAAAAAGAAGATAGTCTTACAATTGGTGGTTATTTGCCTGTTGAAACAGTGTACAATTATGAGCCTTTACCGGCACAGTTATCAGGCGAAGAACAAAGTTATATTTTAGGCGCACAGGCGAATGTATGGACTGAATACATGAATAATCCTGCAAAGGTTGAATACATGTTGTTTCCACGATTGGATGCTTTGAGTGAAGTGCTGTGGAGCCCGAAAGAAAACAGGAACTGGGATAATTTTAAAAATCGTTTACAGCAACAATATAAACGATACGATCTGTTGAACGTGCGTTATAATGCACAAGGCATAAATAAAGGCGAATAGAATAAACAAATGTTTTACCTGTATCAAAAAAGCTAAACAATAATTAATAACAGTATCAACATTCATTTATCATGGTAGATTCTTTTGAAAAAATTCCGGTTGAAATCTTTCCAACGCCAAAGGAAGGCTCACGATATGCTGCCGGAGAAATTGCAAAACTTATCAGGCAAAAACAACTGGAAGGCAACCAATGTATATTAGGTTTGGCCACAGGCTCAACACCACTCAGTATGTATAAGGAACTGGTGCGCATGCATAAAGAAGAAGGGCTGAGTTTTAAGAATGTGATCACGTTTAACCTCGATGAATATTTTCCCATTGCACGCAATGCATTTCAAAGCTACTGGAGTTTTATGCACAGGCATTTGTTTGATCATATTGATATCAATCCTGAAAATATTCATATTCCTGATGGTGAGTTATCAAAAGAAGAAGCAAAAGAATATTGCATCCAATATGAAAAAATAATTGATGATGCAGGCGGCATCGACCTCCAGATATTGGGCATAGGCAACAATGGCCATATTGGTTTTAATGAACCGGGGTCGAGCATTTTTTCAAAAACACGTTTAACCAATCTCGACAATAACACACGTATTGCCAACGCAAGAGAATTCCAGAACATATCAAAAGTGCCAAGACTTGCCATTACAATGGGCATCAGCACGATTATGAAAGCGCGGCGCGTTTTATTAATGGCATGGAGTTTCAAAGCGCCGGTTGTTGCAAAATCAGTAGAAGGCTATATTACAGAACACGTGCCTGCAAGCATTTTGCAACAACATAATAACTGCACTTTTATTTTAGATGAACAATCAGCTTCAGAACTTACACGTTTAAAATCACCATGGTTAACCGGCCAGATTGAATGGACGCCGAAGATGATCAAACGTGCTGTTGTAAATCTTGCTTTGAAATTAAATAAGCCTGTATTAAGTCTTACAACGGTTGATTATAATGAAAATGGTTTGGGTGAACTGCTGGTTGAAAAAGGTGATGCTTACGAAATAAATCTCCAGGTTTATTATCTGTTACGCGACAGCATTACCGGTTGGCCAGGCGGAAAGCCTAATGTTGATTTGCCAACACATCCTGAACGCAGTGAGCCTTATCCAAAACGTGTTATCATTTTTTCACCGCATCCTGATGATGACATTATAAGTATGGGTGGAACATTTATGCGTTTGCACGACCAGGAACATGAAGTGCATGTTGCTTATCAAACCAGCGGCAACATTGCTGTTACAGATGAATTCGTAACACGCTTTTTAGATTTTGCAGTTGGCTTTGAAAGTTTGTTTAATATCAATACGGAAAAGAGCAGTAAGATCCTGGAAGATGCGCAAAGCTTTCTTTCATCAAAAAAACAGAAACAAATTGATACACCTGAAATACGTGCTGTAAAAGGTTTGATACGAAGAGCGGAAGCAAAAGCAACCTGCAAATATGTTGGCTTGCCTGAAGGCCACTGGCATTTTCAAAACCTGCCTTTTTATGAAACAGGAACCATTGAAAAAAAGCCAATGGGCGAAGAAGATATTAAGTTAACAATGGAACTGCTGCGCGCAATAAAACCGCACCAGGTGTTTTGCGCAGGTGATCTTGCTGATCCGCATGGCACACATAAAGTTTGTTTGGATATTGTTTTTGAAAGTTTAAAAAGAATAAAAGCAGCCGGCGATGAATGGATAAATGATTGCTGGATGTGGTTATACAAAGGCGCATGGCAGGAATGGGATATTGCAGATATTGAGATGGCCATTCCGATGAGTCCTGACCAGGTTATAAAAAAACGTAATGGCATCTTTATTCATCAAAGCCAGAAAGATTCCGTTCCTTTCCAGGGAACTGATAACCGTGAATTCTGGCAACGTGCAGAAGACCGTAATAGCAATACTGCAAATCTTTACTCGGCATTGGGTTTAACAAAATATGCAGCCATGGAAGCTTTTGTCAGATGGAAATACTGATTAAACTTTTGAGCATAATATCTCTCCAACCAATCACATAATTTTTGGTGGAATAGATTTTGCGTCATAATTAAAAAGTATAACTATGAAGAAAGTATTATTATTCGCAATAGCATTAATGTTAATAAGTGTAACAGCCTTGCGGGCACAGAAAAATAAAGACCCGGAGAACTGGAATAAGATAGGTGAAACAACGCTTGATTTTAAAACAACGAAAGGCGTGGTCTCCATTGTGAATGTAGATAATTTTAAAGCACTGCGTATAAAAACAGATGCACCGGTGCATGTAGATAATATTGTTGTTGTGTATGACACCGGCGACCCTGCAAACGTGCCTGTTCGTTATGATTTCAAGGCAGGCATTGAAAGTCGCTCTATTAACCTGCAGGATGCAACACGCAAAATAAAAGAAGTGGATGTCATGTACAGGCTTGTTGTAAACTCTAAAATTGATAAAGCAACTATCGGGATCTGGGGAACGAAGTAATCAATCGGTTTACCAATTAATATTTTTTGCCGCATGTAAAATACATGCGGCTTTTTTATGTATGATCATTATTCAACATTAAAACTTAAATGCTTTATAAGTTCATCCGGCAGCTTTGGCAAATTTCTTCTTTCAATTAAATAAGTAGAAAGCCCGGCAATATCGCGGTATACATAATGTTTGTTCAAAGCGCCTTCCAGGTAACCTGCGCCTGAAGTATTACCCGTACCTACACGCATACCGATCATCCTGCGCACCATTATCAAATGTTTATGCCGCCAGTTGCTCATCAAGTGATCGATCTCTATCAATGCATCCAGTATTTGATATGAAGTTTGAAACACAGGAAAATCCCTGTACAACATTATAAACAATGCAGCCCGCAAGGCTTTTGCTGAAAAGGTACTTCTTAAATTATTAAGCCTTTCACCGGTTGCATCTTCAGGTATTTTATTAAAGAAAACATAATCGAAATCGATAATCTTATTTGCTTCTCTTGCTGTTAAGCTTGTATTGTACACATGCCTGTAATCGTTCCAAAAAATATGATCTGTTATTTTTTCGTGAGATGAATACTTGTAATTTTTCCAGAATTGTTCTTCAAAAAAAGGCATGCGTTCAAGCCAGTTGTTTATAAGTTGCGCAAGATTTTGTGTCGCTTCTCTTTCATTTATCCGTTCATAATCTTCTTTATCAAAGCCACCTTCGCCGGTTCTTTTATAATAGCCGCTCTGATGGCGGTTCTGCATTTGCAAACCCAATGTAGCTTCGATAAGCCTGAACTGTGCGCTTTGAAAACCGGATGATGGTGTAAGCAGGTTCCTGAATTCAAGAAAATCCAAAGGCGTCATTGTATCTAAAATACTTACCTGCTGGTTCAGCAATTCAAATATTCTGGTGATGCGCCTTAGGCGGTGTAAAACAAGATTGAGGTCTTCCGAATTGTCGTTGATAGCCTGCTTGTCAAAAACTTTCAGTATATAATCCAGCTCAAATAAAATTTGTTTAAACCAAAGTTCATACGCCTGGTGAATGATGATGAACAACATTTCATCATGCGCAGGTATATTTCCGTCTTTAAAGCTTACAGGTTCCTGGCTGCCGGTTATTTTATCAAGCTGAAGATAATCGCTGTAATACATGGTAGCATTCATCGAAAAGAATTAAAAAATCAAAAGTAAAAAGTAAAAAAGGTAATTCTAATTTGAATTTTGATTTTTATCGTTTGACTTTTCACTTAATTTGCAGCCATCAATCATTCCAAAATCTATAATAATACCAAATGCTTCCAAGATACAAGAGAATCGTGCTAAAACTTTCCGGTGAATCTTTAATGGGTAACAGTGATGATGGCTTTGAACCTTTTAACGCGCGCATGATTGAACAATACGCAAAGGATATTAAAATTATTACAGATATGGGCGTACAGGTTGCATTGGTTATTGGCGGAGGAAATATTTACAGGGGAGCAAACGAAATTGAAACAGGAATCGAACGTGCGCACGGTGATTATATGGGTATGCTCGCTACTACTATAAACGGGATGGCAGTGCAGGCGATGCTGGAGCGCATTGGCGTTGATACACGCCTGTTAAGCGCTATAAAAATGGAGCAGGTAGCTGAACCTTATATACGGCGCAGGGCAATGCGCCATCTTGAAAAAGGACGCGTTGTAATTTTTGCTGCAGGCACAGGCAATCCTTATTTTACAACAGATACAGCAGGTTCTTTACGCGCACTGGAAATAAAAGCTGATGTTATTTTAAAAGGCACGCGTGTTGATGGCATTTATACTGCCGATCCTGAAAAAGATATTACTGCAACAAAATATGAAACCATAACTTACCAGGAGTGTATTTTAAAAAACCTGAAGGTTATGGATATGACAGCCTTCACGCTTTGCATGGAAAACAATTTGCCTATTATTGTTTTTGACATGAATAAACCGGGCAATCTTTTAAAAGTTGTTGAAGGTTTAAATGTTGGCACGCTGGTGAATTAACGCCCCCATCCCCTAAAGGGGAGTTTTGTAAG
>JABDAV010000031.1:0-9598 GCA_013289015.1 Bacteroidota bacterium
ATGAATGATGATCATAAGCAAAGCTAACACGTAAGTATAGAGAAGCTACTTTTGTAATTCTTATGGCAGATGTACACACGAAAGAGCAACGTAGTTACAACATGTCTCAAATTAAAGGCAAGAATACAAAGCCGGAGATGCTGGTAAAGCAATTTCTATTACTTTAGACAAGTAATGATTAAGCATATAAGCAAAAGAAAAATAAGATTCTTTCAACAAGAGCTATTAAAATGGTATGAAACAAATGGAAGAAAGTTTTATTGGCGTAAAAGGAGGCTAACCAACTACCAATATATAATTGCCGAAGTTTTATTGCAAAGAACAAAAGCTGAAACAGTTGCTAAGTTCTATCCAAACTTTATAATTGAATTTCCTAATTGGAAATCATTAGCTGATGCAGATGTAAAAAGAATTAAAGAATATCTGAAACCCGTTGGCTTATATACTCAACGTTCAATTCGTTTGAAAAACTTAGCAATTGAAATGATTAAACGAAAAGGAAGATTGCCAAGAAAAAGAGAAGAATTAGAATCCATTCCTTTTATTGGGCAGTATATTGCTAATGCAATTGAATTAGTAATCTTTAATGAGCCAAGCCCTTTAGTTGATGTGAATATGGCACGGGTTTTAGAAAGATTTTTTGGTGAAAGGCAATTAGCTGATATACGTTATGATCCTTATTTGCAAGAACTTTCTTATGTAATTGTTGAACATGAAAATGCTAAAGATATGAATTGGGCAGTTTTGGATTTTGCTGCCATAATTTGTAAACCTAAACCGTTATGTTTAATTTGTCCTTTAGCAACTAAATGCTTGTTTTATGAATCCATTGTTTAAGCCTAGTGAAGAAGAAAGTAAAGTCATCGAGTTTATAAATAACTATAATCTTAATGAGTTTGCGCTAATAAGAATGACGGAAACAATGATTAATAAATCAATTATTGATGCTTCTGAAGGCTTAAGAAAAATTTTATTTGACAACAAACTTGTAGACTTTAAGAGCTTAATTCCAGGTGGGGCAAAGGAATACAAGAAGGCAATTATAGTAACTCAGTCTGCCATAGAAACTAAAGCAAGTTTTTATAGACCGAAAACTAAAGATGGAGATCCACGCTTTTGGCTCTATGGCTTGAAGCAATGTACATCACGTGATGAGCTCATTTACTTGACTATCTCAAACGATAAGATCATTGCAATTCCGATAAATTCCATTGAGGGAATTTCTAAAAGTATTAAAGATATATTTGAGGATATAGAAAAAAATGATATAGTTATAAAATTAAAGATAGAATTAGCGAGATTAAAAACAATTGGTTATGTCGAAAGCATAGTCACTCATACAAGGGCACCGAAAGATGTGGGATTAACCCTCGAAAAATTTCTAGGAGTAAAAGTCAATAGCCTTAAAACACCTGATTATTTAGGTAAGATTGAATTAAAATCTAAAAGAGAAGGTAAAACAAAAGATTCTCTTTTTTCTAAAATTCCAGATAAGGATATCAGTAAATACCAGACAGTCAAATCAATAATAAGCAAATTTGGGAAACTTGATGCTTTAAACAGGATAGCACTTTACAATGATATTATTACGGAACCAAATTCACATGGTTTGTATTTACAGCCAGACAATAATAAGCTTATTTTATACCAAAAATATAAACTCGATTTAATAACTGATGATGTTTGTGCATGGCATTACCAAACATTAAAGAATGCGTTAGAAACAAAACATCCTACAACATTATGGGTTGATGCAGAAGAGAAAATTATTGAAGGGAAAATTCATTTTTTATATCAAAACTTTATGTTGACGACTAAGCCTGTTTTCTCTGAATTCATTTCATTAATTGAACGTGATCTTATTAATTTTGATTGGAAGGGTCATATAATTAACGGTAAAAAAAGAGATCATGGCCCGGGCTTCCGGATTGATAAATCAAATCGAAATTTTTTATTTAAGACGCTTATTAACATTACTTAGCATTATTTTTTAAAACATTGAAGCAAAATTTCTTTTAAAAGAGGTTCTCCAAATTCTACAATAAATTTTTCATCTTTCATTGCAAGGATATATTCCCCTATTTTATTATGTGCTATGCTACTTCTTATTCTGTATATCCAATAACATGCAAGTTTAAGAATGAATTTTCTATAATCCTTTTGATAACTAATTTTATGAAAATTAAGATTTGTCTCATTAAAATTTGATGATAATAAAGTTGAAAACTCAACTTCTTTGTCTTTTAAAGGATTGCCTTCTTTGCTTGAACCATACTTGAAAAATAAATCAAAAGATTCATTTTGAAAATTAATAGAATCATTAATTCTATCAACTATAGGTTGTAAATCATTACAATTCGCAAAAACAATTTCTTCTAACCTTGTTATTTCTTTCCTGCTATTCGTATAGTCAGTTAGAATTTCACCAATTTGATCAGATTCTGTCTGAATATTTAATTTTTGTATTTTTTTAATTATATCAAAATCAAATCGTAATTCCAAAAGATGGTATTGTTTTAAGAATCTTTCAAATGCAAATGGTTGAGCAACTGCTCTGATTGAATTTTCTAAGAATATATCTGCTGGGAAATGTAATTCAAATGCGTTTATTGCTGAAATGTTTAAAGAATGTGATGTTGTTGTGATGCCGCTGTTTGGATGAAAGAAGCCTCCCCAAATTGCCGCGTAGGGCATATATTTGGTTTTATAGTTTTCATAATCTGCAAAATTTAGAACCAAGTAATTTTTTTTAAACCTATATGGCTTTCCTATGTCGATTATTTCTGCTTCAGTAAGAAATGCGATAAATTGATTTTCTGTAAGGCTACTCATATTCACATCGCCCAATTCATTTGTAAAAACAAGTAACCCTATCTCATTTTTGCTTTCATCGTAAACACTTATATCTAATCCTGTTTTAAAAAAAGAAGAATATTTTTCTATTGGTATAGCAATTTTATTATTAATGATACGTATACCATCATCTTCACTCAGAGTTGTTATAGAAAATGGAAGATCAAATACAGGTTCTAAGTCGACCCTCAAACTTTCTAATTCTTGAATCGTCATCTAATAGATTTAGGATTTGGATTACTCAATTCCCAACATTTTTTAAAAGAGAGTAACCCGTCATTTCTAAAGTACTCCTGAAAACAAGCCATAATTGTTTTCCGAGTAATAAAACCGACGTTGAATTGTTTAGGGTTAAAATTTTGCCTAATACTATCAAATTCTTTTAAGGCGAAGGGATCCTCACCAGGTTTCGATTTTTTAAAGTCCGATAATAATTTCTTCAGCGAATTATTAATCCTCGGCTTATATTCCTTAACTGAATCAAATAAACCCACAGCAGCAAAAAAAGAATTTACAACATTTTCATCTGCCAACCAGTTTTTAGCTCCTGTATATGCCTTAAATTTTTCGTAGACCCTAAAGGCTTCTGCATCTATTTTTAAGTACTCAGTTAGATATTTTGTGTAGTCACTATATCTCTCAAGAATCACAAGTTCTTGATCAGTTATTACTTTTCCTAAATCAAGTTTTTCAACAATAATTTTGCCCTTATCAATCTCGGGAGATTCGTTTAAAAAACTATGATACCCGGTAACAATCCTTTCAAAAGGAAATTTCTTTGCTCCATCCCGAACTTTTAAATCCCTTTCATTGTACATAATTAAGCCAGGTATATCTGCATTCAACTTTTCTTGCATCGTCATAAATAATAACTCTATTTGATGCCTCATAGACATAGGCTTTTGGCCGGAGTTAAGAACAATCAGTCTATACATCAAGTTACCCATTTCTTTTTCAAACCAAAACTCTAAAAGAAGCTTTTGTTTGACATCATACTTATGCCCTTCTTCCAACAAATCTTTCATCAAGTGTGTTCGCTGTAACCCATCAAGTATATATACTATGGAACTGCTTATTAATTCTTGTTCAAGCTTTACTGTTTGTTCTGTTTTTACAAGAGGTAAAAACTTGTTTACAAGGGATGGCTTCAGTGCTAATGTTATAGGTGGAATAAGTGCACCTTTTTTAATATCTGACTTTAATCTCGAATAGCCTTTATGACTTTCACGTTTTCTTTGAATGTCGAATTCATCAAACTTATCTCCAACTAATTGTAAATAGTTTATAATTCCTATTTGCGCGTAAATAACATGTGTGTCGGTTCTAAGATCTTTGTTATACCCGATAATTTTAAAATCGTTCATTTAAGAAATTAATTTATGTATTTTAATATTTCAATTGCAATTGCTCTTGCCATCAATGGTGGAATTGCATTTCCAACCAATGTATATTGAGGTACTTCGCTTTTTCTTTTATCGCCACCGGTAGAACGCTTTCCTTGGAAAACAAAAGAATCATCAAAGGATTGAAGTCTCGCCATTTCCCTAACAGTAAGTGCTCTTGGTGAGGCATAATGAATATAATCATCAGGGATGGTCATAACAGTCGGGCTTTGAGATCCCGGTTTTAAAACATTATAATTTCTTTTTTCAGAACCTAATCCTAACTTTTCCAATTTTACTTTTGCTAATTCGTAATCTCCTTCTTTCAATATTACATCTAATCTTTTTATTACATTTTCATTTTGATTACTTGTTTTATGGTTTTGTAAAGGTTGAACCATAGCTAAGTCAATATTCCTGTATTCTTCAACATTCTTTACATAAACAGGTGGCTTCATATTTTGAAACCTTCCATTTAAACGCCCTTGTTTTGACCATTCAGCAAAAGTTATCCCTCCTGGTACTGGCTTACCATCAACCTGCCTGGGCTGAAGTAAGGATAATAATTTTTCAGAAGTTCCATTATATTTTACTTTGATATCAACCTGTTCATAATTGGAAACATCTTCATCATTGCCAATAAAATCTAAATCATATAAAGCTTCAAAAACGGTAACTTTTTCACTATGCTTAACGGTGGGTGTTATTTCTTCTATTAAATGTTGATCTTTCCTGCAGCCAATAAATAAAACTCTCTCCCTATTTTGGGGCACACCATAATTTGAAGCCAACGCAATAAAAGGCTTCTTAATTTTATAAAGACGAATATCATTAAGAATAGCATCAAAATCTTTTTCAACTTTAACTACAGAGGCAAAACCTCTTAATGCGTTAACACAATCATCAAAAGTGTTTATATAAATGGATAAAGCTTCAACAATCTCGTTAATATCATCTTGGTAGCCGGGCGCTGGGTTTATTTTTTTAAAAGCAAGTTTTATTCTCTCTACAATATTTTCCGGGTCAATGGAATCTAAAAAACTATCAAAACTTTCTGCGAATAAATCATCGTCAAGATTGCTATGCGCTTTTTCATTAATTACTTTTTTGCGGATATAACTTAACTCTTTATCCCTTTGTAACATATTAAATCCACGGCGTATTGTATTTATGTTTACATCAGTTTTACTAGTCTTGTAATTGACGATTTTGGGTGTTAGTATCTTGAATTTTGTTTCCAATAATTCTATATACTTCTCTTTTAAATTTTCTAATGCTTTATCAGTATTAGATTCAAATTGAAGACGAAGCAGGTAGCAATCTATTAAAAAAAATTTAGCTTTCAGAGGTTGCTTTAGGCTGCTCACAAAACTTAATAATCGGGGAAATTCTTTTAAATCAATGATAGATCGAATTTCTTTTAATATCATCTCCTTTATTTTTCCACCTTCTTTTGTCAAAATACCTTTTACATTCTCCATCACAAAATATTTAGGACGGAGCTGCCTAATTACTTTTAAATAATGCGCAAAAAGATCATCTTTCTTATCAAACTTTTTTCTTTTGCCAGCTAAACTAAAACTTTGGCAAGGCGGTCCACCACAAACAACATCTACATTTTTACCATCAATTTTTTGTAGAAGATTTTCAAGGAACCCAGGTTCAGTAATATCTTGGGTAATGAACTCGGCATTGAGGCCTAGTTGGTAGTTGTACCTAACCTTATGTGTTAATTCGCAATTTTCGTTTATATCACTCGCTAAAAGAAAATCAAAGAATTTATTTCCAGTTTCTGCTTGCAAAAATCCTTCACTAAACCCACCTGCACCGGCAAATAAATCAATAAAAGTTATTTTCTGCTTGGTAAGGTATTGTTCGTTTTCGCAAATTATATTTTTAGCAGTATTTGCTTTGTGAGCATTTACGAAAAAGAGTAATTTTTCTTTTAATCTTTTATCAGTTAATTGTGAAGCAGGAGTTTTATCGATAAATTTCAACGCTTCATTTCTTAATAGTTCAATGAATTGATTTAAGCGGATATGGTTGTAGCAATTATCCTTTACGATTTGTTTCGAAGCATTCCATTCTTTTCTTTTCATTTTTACACCTAATGCAACCTTAACTTGGATATCCTTTGATCTTATTACAAGATGTATGGGATAATTAAAGTATTTATCAGGTTTTGAATCTAAATAGAATTTGATAGCAGGCATTTTTCCTAAATTAAATTACGGACAAATTTACGGACAGGAATTAAGACACCAAATAATTTAGTAAATGAATGCTAATGTAGTTATCCACAAATATTGATAAAAGAGTGGCCTTAACTACCTCGGTTCGTGTCCGCACGAATCCATTTCTCCACTTTTATTGTTCGCTAACCAACAATTCGGTTAACCTTTATAATATTCCATCGAATGGCTTAGCCTTTGACTAAATTACGTGTAAGCAAATCTGGGAACTCCCGTCATCCTGTCAATTAAAAAAGCTAAGCCGGGGTAAAAGCAGTATCTTGTAGAATTCAGTATGTTCTTTATCACATCGTTAATAATAAAAATACCCCGCAATTTTTGTCAAGCATCGTCTCGCCTTGGCGGACGATGCGCTACATGTTCTCCCACATCCATCCAATGCGTTAACCTAACAAACTGATGCGGATTGTTTAAAATATAAAAACAGGCACTTGAATGAAAATATTCTTCAGGCTGACTTGCCAGTTTCCATTTAGTCATTACCGGATTATTATGAATATAATTCAATTTTTGAAGCAGGAATTTTTCAGTATAACATGGTTTTATATCTGATGAAACTTCAAACACTCTATGCTTTTTTTGTCGTTCTTTTTCTTTTGCTGTAACTGCAGGCTGAAGTTATTCCATGATCGCAGTCAGGTCTCCGCTCGGCATAATCTCCCGGCTATGTTGCAGCGTAAACAAATCTCTTTGTTAGTGCTTTACAAACTTTAGTTTTTCTTCATTAGTGCCATCACTGATTCTTAGAGTATATAAACCGGGTTTAAGCGTGCTTACATTAATTGAACTCATGTTAGCACCATTTTTTTCAATCCCGGCAAGTCGGGACCGAACCGAAAGAGGCGCCTTATGTGACAACTGGTAACAACCTGAAATTACAGGCGCTGATTACTCTGAGGCTCAAGCTGGTTTTATAAAGCAATTAAAATCATTACGGCGAAGAATAATTTAAAGTTACGGTTTAAGTATATACGGCAGTGATGATTTTTTTTATGCATTACCGGGAACAGATAAGATTTTTTTATATGCAATTTAGGCGCTTTGCAGCCTTTAAGGTGCCTTTAACCTGCCTGTTGCCCTCACCCCCCTTCCCTCTCCACAAGTGAGAGAGGGAAGCTACATTTGTAATTCTAATGGCAGGTGTACACACGAAAGAGCAACGTAGTTTTAATATGTCTCAAATAAGAGGCAAGGATACAAAGCCTGAGATGCTGGTAAAACAATTTAGAAGATCATTTTATCAATATAGCCATGCCCGGGATTTGTTGCTCCAAAAGCAAGATCATATTTAGTTGAAAAATTAAATGAAAGAAAAACATCCAGGAATTGAATGCAGTGATTGATTTCATCAATATTATAATTCAACGATTTTTTCTTTTAATCCCTGAGGTGCTGTCACACTATATCCAAAAGATAGTTTGCGAAGTGTTCTTTTTTGTGTATCAAAAAACCAAAAATCTCCTATTTGAAAAATATTAAATTTCAAATCCCAGGCAATAGAAAATAAGTAGGTAATATAAGTTATTTGCGAATAAATGTCTTCGGTCAGCAGGTAAATCTTCAAATGTTTTGTAAGCAATTACACAGTTCTTTTTCTTTAAATTCAGAAGATAATATCCTCCTATTCCTTGCTTTAACTCATCCTTTAATAATGTTGAGGCTAACGGCGTATATTCATATTTTTCAATCTTAATGCCGTGATGAAAATGTATGCTACCATTTAAATCTATGTTATCAATTGTAGTAAATAAAATCATAGTTATTTGTCGTCAATCAGCGTTATATTTTATGTGAGAATAAAAGCTTACGTATGCTCCTGCTATCTTGCAGCCATAACTTCTCGGCAAAAAGTATCCTTTAATGCAGTTAGGGTTTCGAATACAAATCTGCAAATGGTCCTTTTCTCTAAAGCCTGCATTTTTATACAATTCTTTGCCTTCCCAAAATGCACCACGAACAGAATCAAATTCTTTATATCCTTTCTCCTTTCTAAATTGATGCAAAGTTTCTATAACGGCACAATCCAATTCCCTCAATAATAAATCACTTGAAGTTCCTACAAATTTATTTTTAGGCATGTTGGTATCTGCCGCCGTACTTAATAAATCAAATCCCAGTTTTAGCAATTGTAAATTTTCAAAATCAAGCAGGTCTAAACAATAACCAAGATGTATAACAGCTCCAATAACGGCAGGATGATTTATTCTGCTTTTTGAACGTTCGGGATGATCCTTTAAGAATGTTGCATACTCTAAAGCTCGTGAGGGACTGTTATCCCAGAAATATATACCATGACCTAACCAATCATATTTATTATTGCTTTCCTGAAGCGAGGCTTTACCGGTTAAAACACTGTTTACTATTGATTGATCACAACCGTGAAATGCGAGAATTAATCCTGGTCTTGTGGAATACATAAATGCTTATAGGGTTTACGGAGATTTCCTTTATCCGTAATAATGCCGGTATCAACAAGGAACTTTCTTGAAGCTTTCTTGTCTTTAGAAAGTTTTTGTGTATGCGCCTTCAACGCTTCAATAAATTCTTTACGCTCCTTATCTGACATATTACAAAGTTATAAATTTTTAATAATTATCTGACATTATTATATTATCTACAACCCCTTTTCCGGCCAAAAATCTTTAGGCGAGTACTTAAAAAGTTTTGATAATTCGTTCAAATGAACAGTATTATATTTTGCTATAAAATTTGGACTTCTATATAACCAATAAATCCAACTGACAAGTTTAAATGAATGGCAATATCAGATTGGGATAACTTTCTTTCTAATCGAAAATCTTTTTTGTCAAGCATCGTCTCGCCTTGGCGGACGATGCGCTACATGTTCTCCCACATCCATCCAATGCGTTAACCTAACAAACTGATGCGGATTGTTTAAAATATAAAAACAGGCACTTGAATGAAAATATTCTTCAGGCTGACTTGCCAGTTTCCATTTAGTCATTACCGGATTATTATGAATATAATTCAATTTTTGAAGCAGGAATTTTTCAGTATAACATGGTTTTATATCTGATGAAACTTCAAACACTCTATGCTTTTTTTGTCGTTCTTTTTCTTTTGCTGTAACTGCAGGCTGAAGTTATTCCA
>JABDAV010000031.1:9698-34250 GCA_013289015.1 Bacteroidota bacterium
ATAACATGGTTTTATATCTGATGAAACTTCAAACACTCTATGCTTTTTTTGTCGTTCTTTTTCTTTTGCTGTAACTGCAGGCTGAAGTTATTCCAGGATCGCATGTCAGGTCTCTGCTCGGCATAGTCTCCCGGCTACGTTGCAGCGTAAACAAATCTCTTTGTTAGTGCTTTACAAACTTTGGTTTTTCTTCATTAGTGCCATCACTGATTCTTAGAGTATATAAACCGGGTTTAAGCGTGCTTACATTAATTGAACTCATGTCAGCACCATTTGTTACTCTGTCGGTTACTACAGTTCCATTCACATCAATAATACTCAATTGTACTTTAGAAGTAAATAGTTTTTTATCAAAGGAAATATTCAGAATATCATTCACAGGGTTTGGATAAATGGAGGATTTATTTGTTTGATTAAATGCCATTGAAACCACAGGCTTACTATTTGTACCGGCAGACGAACATATACTAACTGTTACCAGATCATTCGTTGAATCTTCTAATGAGCCTTTAGATGCTGCAATAGAGGAAGTGAAATCATAACGTGGTAATATAAAGTGGTTTGACGAGGTTGTTGATACCATGTTAAATCACCGGAAAGGGCTGCTATTGGCGCAATAACTTCCATCACTGGCTACATCTGCTGAAAATATACCATAAACAATAGCATCGTTTCCCAATAAATGGCCCTGGTATACACCACTAATTAAATAATCATTATTATCTGGTATAATGGCAATTGGCGTTAGTCTAGTTTCACCTGGTGTTAAAATTTTTGACCAGGTACATTTTCCTGCCTTATTTAATTTTATGGCAACAGCTACAGAATTACCGGAATGAGAAGTTATGGCATAACCGGAATCACTTGTTTCCATAACATCTTCTCCAATATCGTCTCCAACAGTTCCTGCTTTTACCGTCCATTGCGCTTCGCCGGTCGCGTTCAGTTTCATTACATATAGATCTGAAGAGATGTTTTCCTGTGAAGGACCATATCCTGTTAAAATATAACCACCATCCGAAGTTTGTTTTATAGCATTTGCTTCTCTTTTGTATGATACTGTAGGATTACTGGTGTTATAATAAGCATTCCATTCAATGCCTTCATTTTTATTGAATTTTATAACAGTGAAATAAGCTTCACTGGATGAATAACGACCCGCAAGAACAAAACCTGAATCCTTTGTAGGTGCAATTGAAAGGATCTCTGTTTGATTTTTGTTGGCAATTACCATCCAGTTTAATACATTACCATTATTGCCATCAATTTTCAGCAAACCGGTATATGTCTTGTTGTTTTGATTAATAATGCTTACCAATATGAATGACCCATCACTTAATTCTGTAATCGTATTAGCCGGAGGAAGAAAGAATGTTGCGTTGTTATTTTTATATATCTTATTCCATAAAATATTGCCCGATGCATCAGTTTTAAAAACCATTGTGCCATTGACAGCTGTTTCAGAGGCTATGACAAAGCCGCCATTCTTACAATAAATAAATTTAATTATACCAAAAAAGTTGCCTGTATCGTGCCACGTGCTTTGCCAGGTAATATTTTTCTGCTTACCTAATTTTTGTAAAAAAACTTTATGACTGATAACGCCTGCAAGACCAAAGCCATCACCGGCTTTTATAATATAACCCTCAACATTGGCTTTATCACTCTTGTTAGAATAAGTTAGTACAGATAAACTGCTTTGTGCCCATGTGTTGATGCACAGAAAAAATAGTATAAGAAGTGTAAATGTGTATTTCATAACAAAGACTTTAGTGTTCGTTGCTATTGTCATCTTTCAAAGCATTATCGTCAATCATACTTTTTAGAGTCCGGATATTAAAAGAGCAGGGATTAGCAAACGTTACTACTCAAATGTATTTATTTTATAGTTTAATGAATACATATCCAGTTATAAAAATTGAAAGCGGGCATTAAATGCCGAACAACAAAGACAAAAGGAAGATTAAGTGTTTATAGCTGCTGTATAGCAACTTAGTGCTGCTACATAAAAAATTTCATTTTTCCTATTCTTGTTTATACTTGCAACTGCCGCCCTTGTTGGTCTGGTCAACAATTTAACTGCACCGGTTCATCTCCGCACAAAACGGATTTTAAAAATAGTTTTTATTACTACCCATCTTCTGTATTTATTTGTATATAAAATTTAACTGCTGCAATGGATTTTGTAATACTGGAAACATTCGATAATTATATTGAAGCAAATTTAATGCTTGGCAGATTTGAAGAAGCCGGTATTAATTGCTGGCTTAAAGATGAACAAACAGCCACAATAAATCCGGTACTTACAAATGCAATAGGTGGTATAAAATTAATGGTAGCTAAATATGAGATAAATGAGGCAACCGAAATATTAAATACGCTGAAAGAAATAAAAAGAAAAAGTTTTGCATGCCCTTACTGCGGTAGCCATAATATAGAATACATTACTTCAAATCGCAAAACGGCTAATCTTGTAACCTCGTTACTTACGTGGATGCTTGGCAATTATGCTATCGGTCTTAAACAGGTATGGCATTGCTTTAACTGCAATGAGGAATTTAAAGAACCTGTTCAATTAAATAATGAAGATTTCTATACTGAAGAATGACCCCCGCCCGGCTTAGTCTCCCGGCTAAGTCGCAGCGTAAACAAATCTCTGGTTTGTATGAAAATTATTTCATTTCGCACCTGGGTGTGTACTTAATTCCAACTTCAATAGCAGTAATATTGGTATGATTTTTCTTTTTTATTTAAAATCATTCCCTGCCGTTGCCGGTGTTGTCACCGGCAATTCCCCTCTCAGCAAATGTCTCCTGATTGGCTCTATGTGTTAGCCAGAAACATTGTGCATTAATTCACTTAGATTTTTTTGCCACTCAACTGCCTCGGTTCGTGTCCGCACGAATCCATTTCTGCACCTTTATTGTTCGCTAACCAACAATTCGGTTAACCTTTTATAATATTCCATCGAATGGCTTAGCCTTTGACTAAATTACGTGTAAGCAAATCTGAGAACTTCCGTCATCCTGTCAATTAAAAAAGCTAAGCCGGCGTAAAAGCAGTACCTTGTAGAATTCAGTATGTTCTTTATCACATCGTTAATAATAAAAATACCCCGCAATTATTGTTTGCATACATCGCCTTATACAAAAGAAACGTTGGAATATCGAGGGCAAACAAAAAAGGTATCACTGTTAATAATAAGCTTTCTCTTTTTCTCTTTTATATTGAATGCTCAGTTGCAAAAGACTGAGTATAAAATAACCTTCAGGGGAGACAGTGTTGGCAATATGCAGTTTTATAAAACCGAAACAGGAAATAACATTTACTTAAAAGCGGTTTCCAATGTGCAGATCCGGTTTTTTATAAAAATAAATGTGCAACTCGAAGAGATATCGAATTTTCAAAGCGGAAGATTAATGTATTCAAGTGTTTCAAGAATTGTGAATGGTAAAGAAAAATCAGCGAAACAAACAAAAGCCGCCGGTGATATATACAAGGCAACTTCTTTCGGAAAGCCTGTTCCTTCAATAGATAAACTGATAGATTACAACCTGAATATGCTGTATTGCAAAGAGCCGTTTGATAAACAGGTTATTTACTCTGATAATTTTCAGCAATTCCTGAATGTAGAGCAGGTTGCTCCACATCGCTATAAAATTGTGCTCCCCGACGGTAACTACAACTATTATACATTCCGGGATGGTATTTGCCAAGTGGCAGAAATACACAATTTATTATATACCATCTATATACAATTGAGCACATAGGCGTTTTCCGCTCTTTCTTTTCCCACGAGGTCTCTTAGTCTTGCTTTGTGTGCAGGAAGAACATTGCGGCTCCTGTACATAATTCTCAGATTATTTTATTTGAGCAGCCATCGCTGGCATATAACTTACAAACCAACCCCTGCCCGGCTTGGTCTCCCGACTAAGTCGCAGCGTAAACAATCTGTATGTTTAGAAGCTGGTAAACTTCTATTGTTTTAGAAGCCAGAGAAAGTTTTTTCAGGATAAGAAAAGTCATCCATGAATCTATATGAAGAAGGTATGAAGGAGGTATGAAGGAAGTATGAAGGAAGTACGGAGGAAGTACGGAGGAGCTATGGAGGAAGGGGTCACCGAAAATAACATTTATCCAATTAAACCATCCGGATCGTTCATTATTTCCTGCTCTTCAGAAGATAAAGGCAGTTCCTTTAATATTCTCTTTACTGTTGGCGATAATGTAAGAAATACGAGTATCATAAGAATCATCATTACCAAAAACATTTGGGCACCGGTTAACAGGTAAGCGATTATGGTAAAAAGTGTTCCGCCTTCTATCATTGCCCATCTTGTAATGCTTATTGCCCTGTAGGTATTTAATTTATCAGCGAGTGAATTGTTTGCATCAACCAGGCTTAATTTCTTTTTAGATACAAGGTGAGCAACCAGTATGCATACCATATCAAGCGCAGGAACAAAGTATATAAATATGCCCATCAGCTCAGTATTGCCTGGAAAACTGCCGGTAGCTTTTAATATATAAGCGATCACAGCAAATAAGACCTGTGCTGTTACAAGTGCAATGAACAGTACATTAAGGGCCTTAAGGTAAACAGCAGTTGTTTGTTGCATACAAAAAATTACGGGCGCAAAATAGAATATTTTCATTTATAAAATAATGCGCTGCATGTTTTATACTTCAGCATATTGCCGGGTATAAACAGTAAATTATATTTGACTAATAATAGATCGACCATGAAAGATCTCAAATGCCTCATTGTTTGCCTTTTATTTTTTAGTGTTATTGTGCACAACGATGCCATCAGCCAGCAACAAAAAAATGATTTTGTAAAAGGTGCAGATATTGGCTGGTTACCGCAAATGGAAGCAACCGGTTATACATTTTATAACGATAAAGGTGTTGAAGAGGATTGCATTCAAATATTAAAAGATCATGGTATTAATACAGTGCGGTTAAGAACATGGGTAAATCCTTCCGATGATCCTGCAAGCGGCCATTGCAGTAAAGTTGAAACAGTGGCGCTGGCCATTCGCGCACAAAAAGCAGGTATGCGGGTAATGATAGATTTTCATTACAGTGATAGCTGGGCAGACCCGGGCAAACAACGAAAACCAACAGCATGGCAAGGCCATAACTTTCCGCAATTATTAAAAGATGTGTATGATTATACTTTTGATGTAATGTCTGCATTAAAAGCAAATGGCGTAACACCGGAATGGGTGCAGGTGGGTAACGAAATACCTGGCGGTATGATTTATCCTGAAGGCAGCACTAAACACTGGGACAGCCTTGCACAACTCATCAATAAAGGATATGATGCGATAAAGGCAGTTAGCCCAACAACAAAAGTTATACTGCATTTAGACCAGGGCAATAATAACCAGCGCTTCAGAACGTGGTTTGACAGTGCTACAGCACATCACGTTCGTTACGATGTTATTGGCTTGTCATATTATCCTTACTGGTTGCGTGGCCACCCTGATTACACCTTATCAATAAACGATCTTGGTAACAATTTGCAGGATATATCTTCACGGTATAACAAAGAAGTAATGGTAGTGGAAGTTGGCGGAGAAGATACACTGGTACAAAATACGTATGATATGCTGGTAGCGGTTCAGCAAAAAATAAAAGCAGTTGCCAATAATAAAGGGTTAGGTGTTATTTACTGGGAGCCGGAAGGCGCCAGGAGTTGGAGTAAGTATGGCTTAAGCGCATGGGGTAACGATGGCAAGCCAACGCATGCATTAAATGCATTTTTAATGAAATAAGCAGGCAACACAACATAGGAAAGGCAGGTAACAGCACCTTAAAGGCACCGGACAGCTGAAAATTGTACAAGTGTCCACCTGTTGTTGGTCGCTGACTATAACTGTTCGGAAGATTTTCTTTTTTTGAAAAAATTAAACCTGGAATTAATGCACAACGTTTGAATGTAAGCATCATGTAACAATAGCTGAAGAAGCGATACTACAACTGTGCAATCAAGGCGTGTGAACGAAATGCGAAGCATTCACCGGGACAAATAAAATAATTATGCGCGAGATAATTACTGCATATCATCCGTTCTTGAAATTCAAAGCATTCATGAGCGCCTTTAAAAACAAATACAAATGCGAATAATTTCTTTGGTTATCTCTTTCCCGCAATACCTGTTTTACGGCCTTGTATTCAGATAACGACATTGTGGTTCCCTGCCATGCATGGTTTCTGACTACATCTCAGCGTGAACAAATCTCTGATTTATATGAAAACCTATTTCTTCTCAGATGTCTCCTGATTAGCCCTGTATGTCAGCCAGGGTCATTGCGTATTACTTCACTTAATTTTTTTGCCACTCTTTCGTTGCCGCCGGTGATGAATCTTCTAAACCCTGCTGACCGCAACCAACAGGGGAGTAAAGAATTTTAATTAGCTGCCAAAAGCATAGCAATTAATACATTACTTTAGTACTGGTATCATCTTAAAAATCTATTTATAACACCTTTTAAAACTTAAAGCTATATGTACTCCATCCTGCAACAAATTGGTTTTCCCGCTTTCTTTAAAAGAGAACTTCCTTCTTTTTGTATATCATGGATATTGGCAGAAGCTTTTTATAAGTTTGGAAGTTTTACGCTTGAATGCGGTGCGTTCCTTCTTACATGGTATATATTGAGCTGGTTTCAAGCCGCTATATCAAAACGTTTATAAGTATTGAATTCAAAGATTAATTGTGTTTACACGTTTGCCTGAAGTGGGGCTGTATGTTGTTAGCAGGCAACAATCGATTTGTTGTATTAGGTTTCTATAACACAGAGCATATTTCTATTTTAATGTTGCTACCCAAACAGACCAGCCATAAGTACTTAGATAAAGTCTGGCTTCAGGCTCTAAATTTACAAACCGTAGATCAGAACAATGTGCATTGCGTGGCAGGCCATCGGATGCTTCCTGCCAGTTTTTCCCACTGTCGCGGCTAATATAAACCCGTTCACTTGTGGCAAGAAACAAAGTATGGTCTGTCTCTGAATGGGGATGAGTAACTGCTTCCAAAGCATATATTACTTCGTTTGGCAGTCCGTTGCCGGGTGTTGTTACAAACATGGAACCATCAAGGCGAATAAGATAATGATACCTGTACGCTGTGGGTTGTTTTGTATTTTTATCAATCACAAAAGCATTGTTTATCGAGGCAAATACGTCTGTATCACTAAATGTAACGATACGGCTTATGCTACCGCCGGTTATTTGATCAAAAGGGCCGAGTTTAGGTAGTTTAATTGTAATAGGGACTACACTTCCTGCTTTAGTATCCACGAAATACATTTTGCCGTTTTCGGTGCCCGCAAAAATACTATCGCCTGCAAAAGAGGCTACTTCAGAAAGTATTTCATTGTCTGGAATAGTTGCTATCAGTTCCCAGTAATAACCTTCATCGGTGTCCTGGTCGGCATATAATCCGAAAATCAAATTTTTTACTGTTGCTACGCTTTGTAATGTGTGCCCCGGCTTGTTTTTGTATGTGGGGTGCACTACATATTCTCCTGCAGGAGCATATAAAGGAGTTGAAGATGTTTTAATAAGTGGTACTTTGGTTGAGGAAACTGAATTAACGCCTGCACTATTGCTGAAAGTGCTTATAGCAGCCGGGCCATCTTTGGTATAATGTAATAAGGCCCCGTCCTGAGTAAAGCTATTCCAGCCTCCGTCACCTCCATCCATAGCTAACCATGATGAAGCAACAGGAGCAGTTGATGTACACCATACATTCTCATTATCCTGTAAACCTGTTGAAATAAGCCCAAATGAAGTTCTGGATACACCTAATGTTCCAAAGAATTGTATCATTTTCCTCGAATAACATTGAATGGTAGGAAGAAATTGATTGTAATTACTTTGGAATGGTGATCCGGTTCCATTACCGTAATCGTCTAAATTAATACGTAAAACGCCTCCGTCACTCCCCACATACAAATCGTGAAAGTCACTGATAACTTCCGGATAAAAAGCCAGGGCATGGTGATCAGTATGCTGGTGTTTACTATCCTTTATCAAACGCCACGTTTTACCACTATCCAGGCTAAGAAAAAGATCTACCCACCCCAAAACAACATACCCCTGGTCAGTAGGCGAAACAGATATGCAATTATTCCAGTTAACACCCTGGCTACCGGCTAATGAATTCAGGTCATCACCCTGTTTTGTTACGAGAGTTCCTGAAATCGTCCAGGTAAACCCTCCGTCTTTTGATCTGAGTACTTTAAAAAGCCTCCCGTCTTTTCCCGAATATCCTGCATATAATATATTGGGACTCATCTTAAATGAGCAAACAGAGCAGGTGCCTGCTCCCGATAAGAAAAATGATGCCGGCTCAATTTTATCGTCCAGGTTAAAGGCCGGCCGTTTCATTACAAGTTCTCCTGAGGTATCCCATTGGCCTATAAATAAACCACCCTGGCTTGGATCACCAGGCAGGGTGGAATAGTCAATATAATATCCACCCGCAACTATGGTTATATTTTTAATATCTTCTAATTCAGAACGGTCTGAACCACTCTTATCAGAGCCAATTGCAACATTCCAGAAGCCCTGCGTGTGTTTTCCTCCGCCATTTATCTTAGCTTGTTTCCATTTATATAACCTCGGTGGGGGCTTGGAGCCGATTGAAAAACAACCTTTTTTGGGTGATGAAACCGGAATTACTGACCAGAAAAGCCCATTTGAACAGGCAACAATAATACGCCGTAGCCTTGGTATGATACAGATATCCATTACATCACCAGCGTCTAAAGGAAGCGGATCATTTATTTCTTTCCAGTTAAGCAGGGGTATTGTTTCACCTATGTCTGTTTCGCGTATTATTCCCTTGGTGCATCCTGCAAACACATGGTTAAAGTCATCAGGCCCTTTTGCAAGGCAGTTAATATCCGTCACTAACCAGTCATGCGAAATGCTTAAAGTACTGTTGTTTTCATTTATAAGCCAAACGCCCCCTGTTTGTGTGGCAATAAGAAGGCCACCGCTTTCCAGCTTCATTATATCAGTAACATGCCCTGAATGCCATGCATCTTCTGCTTCATCTCTCAGGATACCCGAAGGATTAGCCAAAGTCCATTGAATTGAGTCATCAGCCATTCTAAAATCTTTTAATCAATTATCGTTTGATCTTTTTCGTTCATTATAAGTACTTTCCTTTTGCCGGTACCACCACTTCAAATATAACTTTTATTAGTGACCAATAAGAGCATAAAATTTAAAGGATTACCCTCATTCTTTTGTAGATGGACGAACAACCATTTCTTTCCCTTCTCAGCGAATGTCTCCTGATTAGCCCTGTATGTTATACAGGCTCATTGCGTATTAATTCACTTAATTTTTTTGTCACTCTTTGAGGTATGGTTTATCTTTCAGCATCTGAAATTATTTGCCGGGTATCTTCAAAAAATTACAAAAAATCCTTTCTTTTTCGCCATCCTTATAGTAACATTATAGTAACCTTATAGAGACCCAACCTGCTGCCAAAGCGCACTTAACTTGCAGGCTAAAGGCAGAAAACCGGCACTCAACCGGCACCTTAAAGGCATTTAATGGCACAAGAAGGCCCGCCCCTTGCCAGTGTTGTCACCGGCAAGATTACTTATCACTCTCCACTGTTATTCCTGATCAACATTCTTATCTGTAAAATAGTCTCATTATCCGGCGCTATTTAAAATAATGGCTGCAAACTTGCAGTACAGTTATTTCAAATGAAACAGCTATTCTATTGCCTGCTTTGCAGCGCAGCCATTGCCTGTAACTCTGCTGCCGATAAGGTTTCAAACGATACAACTACAACCGGCTATTCAGACTCTGCCGTGCAGGTGGCTGACAGCACACATCCTCCAGGTAAACGTGACAGCTTTAATTATAAGATCGACACGTCTGTACAGGTAACTAAAACGTTATTACCGCCGGCGGATACATTAATTACCGTTGATATACAAAATGGCAAAGGCAGTACACGTGCTTATTTAAGCGGCATGGGTAAACATGTTACACTTATAATACCTGTAACAAATGGTGACAGTTTAACGGCAGAAATAATTCCGGATGATAATACTTTAAATATCCGCTTTAAACAGGTGTATGTTCCTGCAGGCAAAAACGGTAAGTATGACGGCCCTTTTTCAAGAACGATACGTTACCCCATTACAGTAAAAGGGAAATATAAGCTTATAATTGGCTCTGACCTGATGGCCGATGGTAAACCGAAAGGAAGCTTTACCTGCAATGTGCTTATTAAATGATTAAGTCATGTGCCGTAGTTTTTCTGACTACATAGCAGCGTAAACAATCTTGTATGTTCATCAGTGTTTTAAAGATGGAAAGTACAATCGTTTTATTTTTTCAAACGCTGGTAAACTTCTATTGTTTTGGAACTGTCACTGTTTGTAATGGTTTGGCTAAACTCATCACTGCCATTCATTGCGAGGTCAATATTAAAAACCATCCCGTTTATTTGTGAATACGTAGAAGCCATAATGGTTTCTTTTACCTTGTCCGTGCCATCCATGATAAAGGTTCCAAAACCAATGCCTGTGTAAGTCTTTTTTGCAGAGTCAGTATAAGAATTGCCCCATATAAAGTGCCCCTGGTAATAGGTTTTATATTGAATGGGCCCCTTTGCTGAAGTGTCTTTTCCTTTTATATAGTAATATTTTATTTGCTTCCATGCACCATCCAGCGACGATTTCGCAGCAGTATCTTCTGCCTGGTATTCTTCTGTAAGCATATACTTTTGTCCATGAGATTCTATGTCAGGAATTACCTGCCTGTAACCTTTACCTGTTTTTTCAACCTGTAAATTAAACGAAGCAGCAGAAGTACTGCGTGTTGAATCGGCCGCGCTGAAAATGCTGTGTTCTGTTACAACTCCGGTGTCTGCACTGTATGTACCAATACCAAATGCAGAAACAGAGTCTGCGGGGTTTACATTTGCATACATAAAATAATCCTCTGTATAAATTTTCATTTGCTTCAGGGTTTTGTATGTAGTATCTGTGGCGCCTCCCTTTACAGATTGTGATAACATGATATAGGTACCAGGCATTACAGGAGTTTCTTTTTTGGTTGTACCCGTACAGGCAATTGCTGAAATAAAAAGCAGAAATATTGTTTTTTTCATATAGCAGGTTTTCTGTAATGTACATTTTTTTATAATAATATTTTTTTTAATATTTATTTCCACGGGTTGCTTCGCTTTTTGTCTCTGACCAATTTCTGGTTCTGTAATCTTCCTGTAAACAAGCAAAATGCGCCTGCTCCCTGTTTTATAATTATGTAATTTCTTATTTTTAAATATTACCTTTCTATCACTGGTTTTTTAAAACAATAATTTTCATTTAAAACTTATTTTCATAATTAGAGGATTCCGTTTTCACGGGAATGACGTTCACTTTTGTGTTTCGTTTTTATAATAATGAGCAGGCTTTCTTTCTCCCTTTAGGGTCGGGCAAGATGGGCTCACGCTACAATCTCTTCGATCACTTTTCCTGAAACATCAGTTAGCCTGAATGGCCTTCCCTGGAATTGATAGGTAAATTTTTCGTGATCGAATCCGAGTTGATTTAATATAGTCGCCTGTATATCAAATGCAGTTACTTTGCCGCTTACAGGATAATAACCGATCTCATCTGTTTCGCCATACACTACGCCTTTTTTAATGCCGCCGCCGGCCATCCAGATGGTGAAGGCGTCTACATGATGATCTCTTCCTTTAAATGGATTTTGTTTGCCTTCACGGTTTTCCATCATTGGTGTTCTGCCAAATTCTCCGCCCCATATAACCAATGTTTCTTCAAGTAATCCGCGTTGTTTCAGATCGAGTATTAAAGCAGTGATGCATTTGTCAACCTGCCGGCATTTGTTGATGAAACCAATATCAATTGCAAGACTGGCATCAGTGCCATGACTATCCCAACCCCAGTCAAATAACTGAACAAAACGAACACCTTTTTCCACCAGTTTTCTTGCGAGCAAAGCATTGTTGGCAAAACAGGCTTCGCCGGGTTTTGTGCCATACATCTCATGAATGTATTGCGGCTCATCGTTGATGTTCATCACTTCGGGCGCTGCAATTTGCATGCGGTACGCCATTTCATATTGCGCGATGCGCGAAAGAATTTCAGGGTCGTTGTACTCTTTGTATTCCTGTTCATTTACCTGGTTGATGGCATCGATAGAAGCTTTGCGCAGATCACGATTCATTCCCGCAGGATCTTTAATAAACAATACCGGATCACCAACACTTCTGCATTGCACGCCTTGATAAACACTTGGCAAAAATCCGCTACCCCAAACACTTTTACCGGCATCAGGAAATTTCCCGCCGCTTGTCAATACAACAAAGCCGGGCAGGTTTTGATTTTCTGTTCCCAATCCGTATGTAACCCAACTGCCCAAACTCGGTCTGCCTAATCTTGGCGAGCCTGTATGCACTAACAATTGCGCAGGTGCATGATTGAACTGGTCTGTTGTGCAGGCTTTTAAAAAACTTAATTCATCAACAATAGATGCAAGATGCGGCATGTGATCGCTTACCCATGCGCCGCTTTGTCCATATTGTGCAAACGTTGCCTGTGGTCCTAACATTTTTGGAATGCCGCGAATGAATGCAAAACGTTTTCCTTCCACTAATGATGGCGGGCATAATTGTCCATCCAATTTCATCAACTCAGGTTTGTAATCAAACAACTCCAGTTGCGATGGCGCACCAGCCATGTGTAAATAAATTACATTCTTTGCGCGTGCAGCAAACATTGGCAATTTTGGAGCAAGCGGATGTGCAGGATCAAAAGCAATTTTGTAACTGTTGTTTGTTGCTGAAGAACATGCCTGTAATAAAGAACCCAATGCCAGGCCGCCAAAACCCATTGCACATTCTTTTAAAAAATGGCGGCGCGTATGTTGACGAATTTGTGCTTCGTTTGCTTCTTTTATTAAGCGTTCGTTATGGAGTTCTTTTTTGCGTCATGGCCCTCACCCCCTGCCCCTCTCCATCCCGCACGTGCGGGAGAGAGGGGTGGCTTGATTTCGTTTATTTATTATGTTTTATAGTAACGAATATATTTATGTTTTCAATTATCATTTTTATCTGGTGACGAGCTGCTTATTTCATGGTATCGTTCCTTGCGTCGCAACACTTCGGCTGTTGATCCATTTATCATCTCTGGCTTGTGTTTTACAATCGTTGCAACTAAGGTAGATAATTTAAATTTTTAAGAGCAACGTCAACCCTTTCACCAATATCAAATCTTGCAATCTTGCCATTTTTCAAAGTAAAAAAATGATGAACAATACCATCAGATAAAACATTGCCATTCATATCATGAATAACCTGGCGTACTTTAATGCTTACAAAATTATTTTTTTCATCGATGTCTAATGGTGTAACATTTGAACTTACTAATTCAAATTGCTTCGTCCAATATTCATATACGCCGTCATGTCCATACACATAACCACCATCCACTCCATTCGCCCATTGCACATCATCTGTCATGTTCGCAATTACCAGATCAATATTTCTATGGTTGAAGTTGTGATACACATCTTTAAAGAACGACTGAATGTTGTTCACGTTTATTATTTGAAACTTATTTCATTCTTTCTTTAATAAAGGCAATCGTTTTTTGCATACGAATCTGCTGTAGCTTCTTTATCATAATTCGGATTGCTTGGATTGGCAAATGCATGCGTGGCATCATACCTATGCACGGTTAAGTTCTTATCAGCAGCTTTCATATTCGCCTGGAACTGGTCAACGATCTGTGGTGTGATGGCCTGGTCTTTATTCGCGAAAAATCCGATAACATCGCAATGCAGGCTTTTTAATTTATTCATATCTGTTTCAGGCATTCCGTAATACATTACACAGCCAACAACATTACTGCCTCCTGCAATTGCAGCCTGTAAACTCCATCCGCCACCAAAGCACCAGCCAATAGTAAACACTTTTGCCTTGCTTCCCACATAATTATAAGCACCTTTAATTATGCTTTGTGCCCTGTCTGTTTTAACTGCCTGAACCAGTTTGCGTGCATCATCGGGTGTAGCGGCAACCTTGTTATCATACAGGTCAATTGCAATTACATTTACACCGAGGTCATTGCCTAATTTTTCGCTTTCCTGTTTTATGTAATCGTTCAACCCCCACCATTCATGAATCACAAATAAATAATAGTCGGTTGGCTTAGATGCTTTCACCATCCAGCCATGCGCATCTGTGCCATCAGCAGCTTTAAAAGTTATATCTGCGCCATTTGCACTGTGATAAACAAATGGCGCCGGGGCAGCGTGTTGCATAACAAATTTTTTATTGCCGGCAAGCATGGCAAATCTTTCTGTTGCTGTGGGCAAACAGCAGGCCATTTTGTTTTGCGCAAATAATGAAGTGCAGCTTGTTATCAGCAGAAAAAATAAAAAGATTTTTTGCATAGTATAAAGTTTTGTGGTGAGCATTTGTCAATCGTCGGTATATCCTGAGCTAAATTATTTATTTGTATGCATAAGCTGGTTATACAGGTGAAAATTTTCATCATCAAAACAAACAAATATTATCTCGGAGAGTTCGCGTATGTTTTGAATAAATGCATGCGTGGTTTGTAAAGCTATTGCGGCTGCTTTATCTTTCGGAAACCCGTATATGCCTGTGCTTATATTCGGAAAAGTAATTGTTCGCACCGCGTTTTCTATGGCAAGCTTTAATGAATTTTTATAAGCATTCGCCAGCAATTCCTTTTCATTATTCTTACCACCACTCCACACTGGCCCAACAGTATGGATAACATATTTTGCAGGGAGATTGCCACCGCTTGTAATTACTGCTTCTCCTGTTTTACAACCTCCCTGTTTTGCAACAATTGCCTTGCATTCTTCCAGGATTTTCGGGCCGCCTGCACGATGTATAGCTCCATCAACACCACCTCCACCCATTAACGATGAATTGGCTGCATTTACAATAGCATCAACCTGGAGTTTTGTAATATCACCCTTAATAATTTTTATTGTGGTCATTATCCAAGATCAAATTCGCTGTGCATCGCCGGGATCATTACATTTTTTAAATCCCGTGGCTTCTAATTTCTGTTTAAAATCTTCCTGCACATGATACTCGCCATGTACGATAAAAATGTTTTTTACTTTATCAGTTTGCTGCACCTGCAGAAAATGCAGCAGGTCTTTATAATCGCCATGTGCACTCATACTGCGCATAACGCCTACTTCTGCATCTACATCATACATTTCTCCAAATATTTTTACCTGTTTTGCTCCATTCATCAGCAATCCTCCCAATGAGTTAGGTTCGCAATAACCTACTATGAGTATTGTATTATTTCCGTTATCCAGGTTGTTTTTAATATGATGTTTAATACGGCCTGCATCAGCCATGCCACTTGCAGCGATGATGATCATAGGTTCATGCCTGTCGTTCAGGCTTTTACTTTCATCAACGTTTTCTATGAACTTCAGTTCAGGAAAAGCAAAAGGATCGTCATCTGTTTTTAATAATAACTGTATGCCCGCATTAAAATTTTCAGGATGTTGTTTTACGACGTTAGTTGCTTCAAGACTGAGCGGGCTATCAACGAAAACACGAATACCACCTAATTTGCCTGAAAGACTAAGATCATTCAGAAAATATAAAAGTTCCTGTGTTCGTCCTACGCTGAAGGCGGGAATAATGAGCTTGCCTTTTTTGTGAATGCAGGTTTTGCTTATCCATTTAAAAAATTCATCAGGTGTGTTGGCAAAAGATTCATGCAGGCTATCACCGTAAGTACTTTCAATAAGTATATAATCCGCTTGCGGAAATACATCAGGTTTGCGCAATATAACATCGTTGTATCTTCCTACATCACCACTGAAAGTTAATTGCCGTGTTACATTGTTTTCGGTTATGCGCACATGCACGGCTGCACTGCCTGTTATATGCCCTGCATCCGTATAAAAAACCTCAACGCCATCTTCTATTGTAAACCAGTTATTATAATTAACCTCGTTGAATAAAGGCAATGCATTTTGTACATCGCTTATCTCATACAAAGGTTCGTATGGTTCAAGCCCTCTTTTGATTCTTTTTTTGTTGGTGAATTTTATATCGTCACGTTCTATTTCGGCGCTATCCATTAACAGCACTGCTGCAAGGTCTTTAGTGGCGGGAGTGCAATATACCTTTCCGTTAAAGCCTTCTTTCACCAGTTTTGGAATAAGCCCGCAATGATCTATATGCGCATGAGAAAGTAACAAATAGCTGACAGCCGATGCATCAAAACCAAACTGGCTGTTCAATGCAAAGGTTTCATTACCCAATCCCTGGAACATACCGCAATCCAGCAAGATCTTTTTTCCGCTGTTTAATGTAATAAGATGTTTTGAACCTGTAACCGTTCTGGCAGCGCCATGGAAAGCAATCTTCATATAAAGAATTGTATTAAATACACTAAAGATAAGCGCATGTTTAATTGAAGTGATAGATATTTTTTTTAACTCACGCAGAAAGTTTGTATCTTAATACTCTAAAATTGCCATCATGAAAGAACCAACAATCTCGCGTGTTGCCATTATTCTATTGGCGCTTGTTATGTTTACATTTGGTATTTACCATTTTATTTACCCGCAAAATCTTGTGGGGTATGTACCATCATTTTTACCTTCTGTCGGAAATTTATGGGTATACCTTCCGGGTGCTGCATTTATTCTTGCTGCCATTGCATTTCTTACAAACAAAATGGTAAAGACCGCAGCTTATTTACTGACAATACTTTTATTCATTTTTGTATTAACTATCCATCTTCCGAATTTTTTAAATGCCGGCGATCCTGAAGTGCGCCAGAGCGAACTTGTGAACCTGCTGAAGGATATGGCCATTGCCGCTTTCGCCCTGCATATAGCAGCCAACTCATCAAACTAATTGGATTAAAAAAGATGATATAATTCTTACAGTTAACCTGCAAGCGGTATTGTTATTTCCTGGCTTTAAAACTCCAGGTTATCCAGAACTCAGCCACAAGTTCGTTTTGCTCATTGATGCCTTTTGAATAACACACAATTGAAACAGCATTGCCTGTTGTGATTGCTTCTTCAACAGTTGAAGCAATTTTATTTCCGTCTGCACAGGTAAATAAAATTTTGCCCGTTGCTTTTTTATGAAATACTCCTCTTTGTTCAACCACCAGCATACTTACTGCAGGTTTGCGTTCATATATATTACCCATGCTTAAAAGGCCTGTGCTCATTTCTGCAGCCATTGAAAGTATAGCGAAGTATATAGAGCGGAACGGATTTTTATTGAACCATTTTTGTTTAACCGAAACAACGGCATGTTGTTGGTCAAATACTTCAATTTTTAAACCGGCAAAATACGCGGCAGGTAATTTTGATAACAGGAATTGCCTGAAGAAAAAACCACTGCTGACGTGTTTATTAAATGCTGAAAAATTGTTGTTCATGATTTTATTTTTTTGTTACCCGCAATTGAGTTTCAATTAAGCCTCGTTGTGTTATCTATCCCAGTTTTAATCGCGGACTCTCTTTCTGCAACAGAATTTTATGGCGGCAGATCAAACTTATAGTTTTTAGCTAATCTGTTTTAACTTTTTGCTGTTAGCGTTGCAAAGTCTGCTGACTTTCTATATTTGCCTTATGCTTTCAAAGCTCATCATACAGAACTATGCAATTATTGATTCGATCGAAATAAATTTTTCGCAACACTTTAATATCATCACGGGGGAAACAGGCGCAGGCAAAAGCATTTTGATCGGCGCACTGAGCCTGATTCTTGGCGAACGGGCAGATTCATCTGTGTTGCTGCATAAAGAAAAGAAATGCTTTGTTGAAGGTATTTTTAATATTGAAAAAAGAAAAAATGTTTTGCAGTTTTTAAATGAAAATGATTTTGCAGCAGACGATGAATTAGTACTAAGAAGAGAGATCGCGGCAAACGGAAAATCACGCGGGTTTATAAATGATACGCCGGCAAACCTGCAGCAATTGAAACAGCTTGCTTCAATGCTGGTTGACCTGCATCAACAGTTTGACACCCTGGAATTAGGTGATTCAGATTTTCAGCGCGAAGTGCTGGATGCATTGGCAGGCAATGAAAGATCATTATCGCAATACAGACCTTTATATAACGAGTGGAAACAAACGCAGCATCAACTGGAGCAACTCATCACACAAAAAAATAATTTTCAGAAAGAGCTTGATTATAACCAGTTTTTATTTGATGAACTGAATGATATCAATCTTAAAGAAAATGAGTTGGAAGACCTGGAAGACGAATTGAAGTTATTAAGCAATGCAGAAGAAATTAAGAACGCTTTAAGTGCTGCAGTATATGAGTTGAAAGAAAGTGAGCAACCCGTAGTTCTAACTTTAAAACAGTTGATCAATAAGCTGAATGCTTTTGCATCGTTTAATGCAAACCTTAAAGAAATGGCGGATCGTTTGCAAAGCGTGCAAATTGAACTGGCTGATATAAGCAATGAACTGGGAAGCCTTAATGATGAAGTGAATTATGATGAAGTACGTATCAATTTTATTAATGAGCGAATGACTGCAGGCTACCGCTTGCAAAAAAAACACGGCGTTCAATCAACAAGTGAATTACTCTATATTAAAGACGAGCTGCAGCAAAAATTAGACGCGGTTTTAAATATGGATGAAGCAATTTCATCAGCTCAAAATAAATTTGATCAGCAGTTACAGCAGCTTGAAACAATTGCAGCAGAATTATCAACAAAAAGAAAAAAAGTTATTTCATTATTTGAAAAGAATGTAAACAGCTTACTTATCCAGGTTGGAATGCCTAATGCAATGATAAAAGTTATTGTTGCCGATATTGCATTAAATGCGTTTGGTAAAAACACAATTGAATTTTTATTTGATGCAAACAAAAGCAACCGTTTTGAGCCATTGCGTAAAGTTGCAAGCGGTGGCGAGCTAAGCCGTTTAATGCTTTGCATAAAATCGCTGGTGGCAGAAAAAATAGATCTTCCCACATTAATATTTGATGAAATTGATACGGGTATTTCAGGAGAAGCTGCCAAGCAGGTTGGAATTATTTTAAAACAACTCGCACAACAACGGCAGGTTGTTTCTATAACGCACCAGCCGCAAATTGCAGGCAAGGCTGATGCGCATTTTTATGTGTACAAGCAAATAAAAAATAATGCTGTTCAAACAAGCATAAGGTTATTGAATAAAGATGAGCGCATACAGGCCATCGCGCAAATGCTTGCCGGCGAACCACCTACTGCTGCAGCAATTGAAAATGCAAGAGAGATGATCGGTAATTAATGATCGTTCATCAGCATATAATAAAAACAGCCGGTTATTGCCTGCTGTTCTGTTTAATGATTAAGATCTTTTTATGATTTAGGCATATCAAAAATGGTTGGATCTATGTCTTTGTTCACTTCAATTTTTTGAACAGTTATTACTAAAACAGCCTGGCCAAAATCAGTATTGATTGAATAAGGAATTACAATACCAAAATCTGTTTTTTGAAAATTTGACAAAGTAGTTGTAACGGTTGTTGGCTGACCCATAATGTTTGCAGTGGCAACCATCTTGATTACATACCACGTAGAAGGATCGATGTAGAAATCTGTTTCTTTATTGTATTTATTTGTTAACTGTAATTTATAGGCGTTCACATCACCCACTTTTTCCTGTCCGGCCAATACAACTTTACTGCCATTAACTGCATAATTTACTAAGGGATCTATTGCGTTTACATCTTCCGCCCTTACCTGGTATTCATCATCAGGCATTGCAGTTGCGGCAGTGCCACCTGTAAAAGGATTGATTGACCAGCCACCCTTATCGGTTATAACCTGAACAAGGCTTTGCCCGTTGAAATCTGATTCTGTTCTGTAAGCTTTACCATTAACAATGTACGTTTTTGTGGGCGCATCCATATTCATTATGTTGGTATTGCTTTCAATGTACATTGAAGTTACCTGTGAAATTTTGTCTTTACCACCAATAGCATCTATGTGTTTGGCTATGATGTCATCTGCCGTTTGTGCTTTTGCAATCGTTAAACTTAATAATGCAGATAAAGTAAAAAGAGAAGCTTTTATTGTTTTCATTTTTTGTATTTGTTTTTGTAAAAATAATCAGCAGCCAAATGTATAGAATAAAGTTTCAAAATTTTAATGTTATAAAGTTTCATTGACAGCCGGATAACATCTCTCCGGAGAAATCAAACATCAATTAATGAATTGAATTATTTTTACCGCTTCAAACCAATAAGATGTACAATTTACTTAAAGGAAAAAAAGGAATTATATTCGGAGCATTGAATGAGCAAAGTATTGCCTGGAAGACTGCAAAGGCATGTTTTGCCGAAGGCGCAGAATTGGTGCTAACCAATGCGCCGATTGCGTTACGCATGGGCGAAATAAACCAGCTTTCAAAAGAGTGTAACAATGCACCTGTTATACCTGCCGATGTGGTGAATATGGATGATCTTAAAAAATTGTTTGAAGAAAGTCTGAAACATTTTGGCGGTGGTGTTGATTTTATACTGCATTCAATTGGTATGAGTTTAAATGTGCGTAAAGGAAAATCATATACAGAAATTGATTACAACTTTAACCAGAAGACGCTGGATATTTCTGCAATGAGTTTGCATCGTGTTTTACGTACAGCGTGGGATATGGATGCATTGAATGAAGGCGCCAGCGTTGTTGCGCTTACATACATCGCTGCGCAACGCGTATTTCCCGATTATAATGAAATGGCTGATGCAAAAGCTTTACTTGAAAGTGTAACACGCAGCTTTGGTTATTATTATGGTGTAAGAAAAAAAGTAAGAGTAAATACAGTATCACAATCGCCAACAAAAACAACTGCAGGCAGCGGTGTTAAAGGCTTTGATGGTTTTATGGATTATGCTGAAAAAATGAGCCCGCTGGGCAATGCTTCTGCAGAAGAATGCGCCAATTACTGCACATTGCTTTTTAGTGATTATGCAAAGATGGTTACCATGCAGAACCTGTTTCATGATGGTGGCTTCAGCTTTACAGGCGTAACACCACAGGTGATCGAACAGATGGCGAAATAGTTTTGTTCATAGCTGTATACATAATGTAGAATTTTATTCCTGTTATTCAACCTGTAACAAATCATCGTTATTACAGCTGCTGAATGGCATGATATTTTGTGAGTATCAATCATTGTTCATCATTAAAACTTTATACTATGTTACGCTGGACATTGATATTTTTTAGTAATCGCAATTATTGCAGCAATATTTGGCTTTGGTGGAATATATGTAGCCGCTGCCGGAATTGCTAAATTCTTATTCTTCCTTTTTGTTATTTTATTTGTTCTTTCATTAATATTTGGAAGAAGAGGCACTACAGATATTTAACAATCATTAAATTTATTAGCGTAGCGCAGACATTATTATAATGCCTGCGCTTTTTGTTTCAGATATGTGTGCTTTATGAATTAAGCATTTATTTTGCATGATGCAAACAGATTTTCTTGTAATAGGTTCAGGTGTTGCAGGCCTGACATATGCTATTAAAATTGCCAAAGCATTTCCACAAAAAAAGGTTATCATCATCACTAAAACCACCGCTGATGAAACCAATACAAAGTATGCACAAGGTGGTGTTGCAGGTGTTTGGGATGCCAATGATAGTTTTGAAAAGCATATTGAAGACACATTAATTGCAGGTGATGGTCTATGTAATGAACATATTGTTGAAATTGTTGTACAGGAAGGTCCCGAACGGATAAGAGAGATAATAGAATATGGTGCTGAGTTTGATAAAGATGAAAGCGGAGAATATACTTTAGGAAGAGAAGGCGGTCACAGCGAAAACAGAATTCTGCATCACAAAGATGTTACGGGCAAAGAAATTGAACGTGCTTTATTGAAAGAGCTGGAAAAAATCCCTAACATTCAATTCATCTATTACTGTTTTGTTGTTGATATTATCACGCAGCATCATCTTGGTTATCTTGTCACGAAATCTACTCCCGATATTACCTGTTATGGTGTTTACGTTCTAAACACGATGAATAACCAGATTGAAAAAATTCTTTCACCTATTACAGTGCTTGCCACAGGTGGTTGCGGGCAGGTATATCGTACCACAACCAATCCGCGTATTGCAACCGGCGACGGCATTGCTATGGTATATCGTGCAAAAGGAAGAGTAGAGAATATGGAATTTATCCAGTTTCATCCAACTGCTTTATTTGAGCCAGGTGTGTCTCCCTCTTTCTTAATAACAGAAGCAGTGCGTGGTGATGGAGGAATTTTACGCAATAAACATGAAGAAGCTTTTATGGAACAATATGATGAGCGCAAAGATCTGGCGCCACGAGATATTGTTGCAAGAGCCATTGATAATGAAATGAAGAAAACAGGCACTGAGCATATATATCTTGATTGCCGCCATATGAACCTTGAAAAATTCATTCATCATTTTCCAAATATTTATGAGAAATGTTTAAGCATTGGAATTGATGTATCCAAACAAATGATTCCTGTTGCACCTGCTGCCCATTACAGTTGTGGCGGAATTAAAACAGATGAATGGGCTTGTACTACAATTCTTAATTTATATGCTTGTGGTGAATGTGCCAGCACAGGATTACATGGTGCGAATCGTTTGGCCAGCAATAGCCTTTTAGAAGCTATGGTGTTTGGTCATCGGGCATATTTAAATACAATCGAAAAGATAAGTGTTATTAATGAGGATTTCTTTTTTGACCAGTGGAAAAAAGCAGTAAACGCTGTACCTGACTGGAATGCCATAGGAACATCTGAACCAAAAGAAATGATCCTGATAACCCAAAGTTTGAAAGAACTGCAACTGATAATGAGTGACTACGTTGGTATTGTTCGTAATGATGTGCGTTTGTCCCGTGCAATGAAACGGCTTGACTTACTGTACGATGAAACAGAAACATTATACCGGTCAACAAAAGTTTCACCACAGTTGTGTGAATTGAGAAACCTGATCACAGTTGGATATCTTATAGTGAAGAGCGCTGAGTTCCGAAAAGAAAGTCGTGGTTTACATTTCAATACGGATCACCCTTACAAAGACAATCTTATTCAGAATATTATTTTATAAAATTATTTTATTCAATGTTCTATTTGATATATGGTTTTTTGTATCTGGTTTCTTTATTGCCTTTTTGGGTTTTATATCGCATCAGCGATTTTGCCTATGTGCTTATTTATTATGTTTTTGGTTACAGGAAAGAAGTGGTTATGGCAAATCTTACGCTTGCTTTTCCCGAAAAAAATTACGAGGAAAAAAAGCTTATTGCAAAAAAGTTTTACAGAAATTTCACTGATAATTTTATTGAGATAATTAAGCTTTTAAGCATATCAAAAAAGCAATTACAGAAAAGATTTGCAGGTGAAGCTTATAATATAAATGAATATTATTCAACCGGAAGAAATGTGCAAGTGCATTTAGGCCATTTTTTTAATTGGGAGTATGCGAATCTTTCAATGGGTCTTAAAATAAAGTACCGGTTATTGGTGGTTTATATGCCTATAACAAATGCGGCAATGGATAAAGTCTTTTATAAAATGCGAAGTCGTTTTCATTCAAAGCTTATTGCAGCCACTTCTTACCTTAAAGAATTCAGGCAGTACCGCAGAGAAAGATTTAGTCTTGTTTTTGTATATGATCAGAGCGCCGGTAACACTGAACAGGCTTACTGGCTTCCTTTTTTTGGTAAGCTTACGCCTTTTGTAACGGGCCCTGAAAAAAGCGCACATTTAAATAATACAATCGTGTTTTATGCAAAGTTTGAAAAGGTAAAACGCGGACATTATCATGTAAAATTTATTGAGATAAATAATGATGTAAAAAAATTGCCGGAAGGGGGGCTTACCAGGCAAATGATAAAATATCTTGAAGCGAATGTAAAAGAACAACCTGAAATTTATTTGTGGACACACAGAAGATGGAAACATGAATATGATCCTTCACGACATCGAGCATTATAATGCAAAAAATAAATTGCTGTCACCGTAACTGAGAAAACGAAAATTATTTTTTAAAGCATAGTCATATACTTGTTTCCAGTCGTTTCCTATTACTGCAGCAACTAACAGCAACAATGTAGATTTAGGTTGGTGAAAATTTGTTACTAAGGCATTAGCAACTTTTAATTTGTATGGTGGCGCAATTATGATTTGTGTTTTTGCAATAAGTTTATTCAATTTATTTTCTTTCAGCCATTGAAATAAAGTTTGTAAAGCATCTTCAACAGAAATGTTTTCATCATTCAATTCGTAAGCATCCCATTGATGAATTGAAATATCTTCAATAGTAATTTTCCTTTCACTTTTCACTTTTGACGTTTCACGTATTTTCACTCCCATCCAATATAAGCTTTCCAACGTACGCAGAGTTGTTGTACCAACAGCAATGATCAGTTTGTTTGAGTGGGCTATAATTTTTTCTATAAGTTCAATATCCACTTCAAAAAACTCTGAATGCATTTCATGCGATTCAATTGTTTCTGTTTTTA
>JABDAV010000032.1:0-17112 GCA_013289015.1 Bacteroidota bacterium
CGTAATAATCAGCATTATCTTCTGCGAGAAAAGCCAGCGTGCCTGCTGCATTTATTAAAGAATAAATATTAAAATTTGTGTTACCCGGAAAAATATCTTTTACCAAAAAAGTTCCTTCAGCTGTGCCGTCGCTGCGCCATAAATAATCGTCTCCGCCTTCACCATATTCATTAAGTGTAAAATATAAAATGCCGTTTACATCTGTAAGATTAAAAGCCTGACCCTGCAAATCATTTTTTACTAACGTTGCCTTATTGGATTTGCCATTTGTTTTCCATAATTGATATCCTGTGCGTGAACTATAGGCCGAAAAATACACTAATCCATTGCTGCCAACGAATGCATTTTGAAGATAGGTCAACGCCTGGCCGCTGACACTGTCAACTAATGCCTGGGTACCTGCAGCAGTGCCATCACTAATCCAGATTTCATGATTGATTAAAGATGTATAAAAATATAAGTGATGATTGTACGCATATAAGTTGGAAGGAAAAGAGCCAGCAATTCCGGCAATTAAATCAATCACAAGGTTAGTGCCATTTGCAGTACCATCACTTCGCCATAATTCTTTACCATATACACTGTCGTTTGCAGTAAAGTAAAGTATACTATCCATTAACGTAAATGAAGACAGTGATGAACCTTTGTTTCCAGGCCATATATCTTTTACCAATTCAGGTTTGGTTGGATTAGTTGTGGTTTTATATAACTCATTTCCTGTTGCAGGATCTGCATAGCTAAAATAAAGGATATTATTATTAACAGTGAAGTCGCCCGATTGCAACTGAGTCCGGTTAATAAGAACAGTATTATCAGGCGTACCATCACTTTTATACCAGCTGTACACTGGCTTGGGATCGGCTGAATTATTAAGTTCCTGAAAGTAGAGTGTGTCTTTAAAAATGGCTGTATTAATTATGTTTGCTGATTGCAAACCCGGAACAACTTTTTTAAGCAAACCAGTGCCCTGGGATGTACCATCGCTTAAATAAGGCTCTTCACCATATTTCGGTGTGTAAGCGGTAAAGAAAACTTTATTCTTGTAGTTCGGAAGGAACTTTATGTTTGCGTCTTCTGAACCTGAAGTATTAATATCTTTCACCATTACAGTTCCATTGCTGGTACCGTCACTTTTCCATAGTTCTTCACCTTCCTTTAATGTAGTTGCTTCAAAGTAAACATAATCGCTGTCTGGAAAGATGTCCTGAAACCTTTCAAGTGCATCATAAGTTCCCGGGTTAATATCTTTTACCAATGTTGCAGGTGTTGTGCCGTCAGTCTGCCATAATTCATACCCTGTTAAAGAATCGTTTTTTGTAAACACCATTTTTGAGGAAAGTGCTGTGAGATAGAAATCTCTAAAATTCATTGCTTTTACTGTACCGCTTGCTGTTCCATCAGTTTTCCATAGCCCGGTCAAATTATTATTATCAGACTGATAGTAATAAAATATAGAATCGTGAAATGTCAGTACCTGGGCTGTAAACGAACTCTTAGATGTATCTATATCATACACCATTGAAGTGCCTGCTGCTGTGCCATCCGATTTCCATAATTCTTTTGAATGTACGCCATCATCAGCTGTAAAATATAATGTGTTATTTAGTGCTGTAAGATAGTTGGGTGTTGAACCATAGTAAGGGTTAATATCTTTAACTATATACGTGCCGGCGGCTGTTCCATCTGAACGCCATAATTCTATATTATTGCCATTTGAGTTTGGAGGAGAAGCAGTAAAATACATGATGTTATTCATCACTAAAATTCCTGTATAGCTCCAGATATCTACAAAATACCTGTCTACAGCTTTTATTCCATAAGTGCCCTGCTGCGTACCATCTGACGTAAAAAGCGAATCTGAATGGGGACCAGATCCAAAAAAATAAAGTTTTCCATTGTAACCAGCTAAATCATCTGGTGCAGATCCGTATATGTTCGCGGGATTTTTTACCATTACAGTTCCTTTTGCAGTGCCATCAGTCTTCCATACTTCCAGTCCTTCTTTTTGTGTGTAAGCTGTAAAAAACATAATGCCGTTTACATAAGTAAACTCGGCATCATCGGCATAAATGTCTAATAATCCCGATTCAGTTCCAGGGTAAATATCTTTTATCATTTTAGTTCCTGCTGCAGTTCCATCTGTTTTCCATAATTCATAGCCATATTCTTCTGTATAAGCTCTGAAATAAACAATACCGTTTGAATCCATAGTCCTGTCTGAAGGATTTGAACCAGCATTGCCTTTATTTATATCTGCAATCATCCACGTACCTTGTTCAGTTCCATCTGTTCTCCATAACTCGCTGCCATGTATGCCATCATCTGCAGCAAAATAAATAATGCCATTAATAGATTTAAATGCATTAGGATTACTGTTGGTGGTTTTATTAATATCTTTTACAAGATGAAATGTTTGAGCAGTTATTTTAAAAGTTAATAGAAAAAAAGAAAGTAAGAGCGTAAGTGTTGTTTTCATAAGAAGAGTTTAGTTAAAATTAATTATAATTGTTTATAGGGAAATAACATAAAAACAAAAAGCGATTGAAAAATCAATCGCTTTTATAAATTATTCTCAAACAATTATTCATTGATCGCAGCAATACCCGGTAATACTTTTCCTTCAAAAAATTCAAGCATAGCGCCACCACCTGTTGATACATAACTTACTTTATCAGCATAACCGAACTGGTTAACTGCAGCCACGCTGTCACCGCCACCTACCAATGAGTAAGCACCTCTTTCTGTTGCTTCTACAACTGCCTTTGCTATACCTTTTGTACCGTGCTGAAAATTATCCATTTCAAAAACGCCCATCGGGCCGTTCCATAAAATGGTTTTTGCATTATGAATTACTTTGATAAACATATCGCAAGCCATAGTGCCAATGTCCAAACCCATCCAGCCATCAGGAATATTGGTGCTCATTGATGAAGAAATATTGGCATCATTGGCAAACTTATCCGCAATAATAGAATCGCTCGGCAAATGAATACAGGAATTCTTTTCAGCGGCTTTATCCATAATTTCTTTCGCTGTTTCCATGCGATCATTTTCGCACAAAGACGCGCCTATGCTTCCGCCTTCCGCTTTGAAAAAAGTGTATGCCATTCCACCACCAATAATTATATCCGTTGCCCTGTCCAGCAGGTTTTCCAATATTAAAATTTTATCGCTCACTTTTGCACCGCCGATAATTGCAACAAAAGGTTTCTCTGCATCTTTCATCACCTTTTCTGCTGCTTTAATTTCACTTTCCATCAATAAGCCAAACATTCTTTTTTCTTTAGGAAAGAATTTTGCAATCACCGCCGTTGATGCATGTGCGCGATGCGCCGTGCCAAAAGCATCATTCACATATACATCACCAAGCTTTGATAATTTTTCTGCAAATGCTTCATCACCTTTTTCTTCTTCTTTATAAAAACGCAGGTTCTCCAGCAACAAAACATCTCCTGGTTTTAATGAGGCTGCTTTTTGTTTTGCATCATCACTAATACAGTCATCCGCAAACTGTATGCCCCCATCCCCTAAAGGGGGGTTTGAAAAGCCTAGTAATTCAGCAAGATGCGGGAGTAAATGTTTTAATGAAGATTTATCTTCCGGTCCTTCTTTTGGCCTTCCAAAATGGCTCATCAGGATAATGCTGCCACCATCATCCAATATTTTTTTTATGGTCGGAATGGCTCCGCGCATTCTTGTATCATCTTTTATTTCAAATGTTTTTTTATCAACAGGAACATTAAAATCAACACGTATCAGTGCTCTTTGACCGGCGAAATTGTAATCTGAAAATTTGCTCATAATATTTTGATTAACGGTTTGTAAATGTAAGCATGGCAAATTAAATAGATTTATTTGGCAATAATGATGATGCAGCAAAACCGGAACAGGAATTATTAGAAAAACTTTTGCAGCATATCCTTTTATATTCGCTTACTATTATGCGATCAGTTCCAAAAAAATTCTGGCTTACACCATTAATACTTTTTATAGTTATTGTATTGCTGCATATTTTTTCTTTCAGATATGATTGGGTTGAAGAAGTATACAGCGCGCATTTTTATCCTGTTATTTCTTCTTTGCTGCGCATACTTACACGTTACATTCCTTTTAGCTTTGGCGATGTGTTGTACATGCTGGTATGTATATGGTTACTGTTTGCTATAATCAGGTTTTTTTTCAGGAAACCAACATGGAAAAAGCTTTTCATTTCATTGAGAAATTTAATTGTAAAATGTTTATGGATATATATAATATTTCTTGTTTTTTGGGCACTGAATTATTATCGAAAAGGCATTGGTTACACGATGGATCTAGTTCCTGATAAATACTCTACAGAAGATTTAAAGAATGTTACCGCTCAACTAAGAAATAAGCTTAATATAAATCGAAGGTTAATGGATAGTTTGCAGATAAGTTACACTGACGATAAAACCACTTTTGATAAAGCAATCAATTTATACGACAGTGCAAAAAAGACCTACCCTTATCTCACCTACGATCATCCGGATGTAAAAAAGATGATATTTGGAACCATAGGAAATTATTGCGGTTATCTTGGATATTATAATCCTTTTACCGGCGAAGCACAGGTGAACACAAAAGTGCCGCCGTTTATGATCCCGTTTACAACCTGCCATGAAATCGGCCACCAGATTGGTTTTGCAAGTGAAAGTGAAGCAAGCTTTGCAGGCTATCTCGTAATCAGATCAGGCAATTCAGTTGTATTTAAATATTCAGCCTACTTTGATCTTTTTGCTTATGCCAATAGCGAATTATGGCTTCGCGATTCAGTGGCCGCCCTCCAAAACAAACAATTGCTTGATACAAGTGTCAGGCAAGATTACCATACTTACAGACAATATTCTGAAGCTTATAAAAATCCAATTGAACCTTTACTTACAACATTGTATGGTAATTATTTAAAAGCGCATAATCAGCCGGAGGGCATAGAAAGTTATGATGAAGTGGTTGCGTGGTTAGTGGCTTATTATAAAAAGTATGGGAAAATATAATTAAGAATCATTTCATGATAACCGTTCCTAATTGTTCGGTTATTTCACGCTCTGTTGCTTTCAGGTATTTATGTATTTCAAGCAGTTTCAGCATTTCGTTCCAGTTCTTTGTTAATTCAATGTCGCGCTGGTTTTCCTCGAACATTTTTTTTATTTTGTGCAGTTTGAAATAATTCAGACTTAGTATAACGTCCTGCACACTTGTATCTACATTATTCACTTTGATATTCTCCAGTTTTTCATCCCAGCGCCTGCTTAATTCAAATGGAAACAGCGTAACATTTATAACCAGCGTTCTTACTCTTTCATTCTCGTGATACAATAAAGTTTTTGCAGAAGGATTAAAACCTTGTTCATACTGGGTTTTATACACTTCATACAACACTGCCATATCAGCGTTATCAAATCTAAACTGGTCAAGCTCTTTAAAAATATGTGCTGCAATTGTCATGTTGCTATCCCAATCATTTAAACCATATTCAAGTAAAACACGCAACAGGTTTTTTTCCTGTAATTCATCAGGGTGAAAAAACAGGTCATCATTTTTTTCAACAACTGAAGTTTCTGTTGTTTCTTCTGCAGATGGTTTTGATTTCTCCTGTTTTGTTATTCTATCATTGATATATTTATTAACAAGGTTGATCAACCCATTTTCATCAATTTTTAATACTGCAGCACATTCATGTATATAAGCATTGCGACGGGTAAAATCTTCCGCCTTGTTTATCCTGCTTAAGCTTTCTGCAATTTGATTTACAGCATCATTCTTCTTGGTGATGTCATTCGCTGCTTCTTTCAGTAAAATTTCAAGCTGGAAAAGAATGAAGTCCTTTTTACCGGCATCAATAAATTTTTTGAATGCTGATGTACCAACTTTTTTTACATAGCTATCCGGATCTTCATTATCGGGAATTAAAACAAGCTTTACATTCAGGCCTTCTTCAAGCGCCATATCCAACCCGCGCATAGCTGCTTTAACACCGGCTGCATCGCCATCATAAATAATAGTAAGATTGTTTGTATATTTTTTTACGATGCGCAACTGGTCTGCAGTAAGCGATGTTCCGCCGCTGGCAACAACATTGTCAATCTCTGCCTGGTGCAAACTGATAACATCCGTATAACCTTCAACCAATAAACATTCATTGTTCTTATCAATTGAATGCCGCGCAAAATAAGCGCCGTATAAAATTTTACTTTTTACATACACTTCATTCTCGGGTGTATTAATGTACTTGGGCGCTTTATCTGCTTTACCAATTACACGTGCACCAAAGCCAATGATCTTTCCCGTTGTGTTGTGGATAGGAAAAATTATCCTGCCGCGATAATTGTCAAACAATTCTTCATTCCGTTCAACCACCAATCCGCTCTTTAATAAAATTTCTTTACTGAATTGTTGCTGCAATGCTGCTGATGCAAATACATTTCTTGCTTGCGGATTATAACCAAGCTGAAATTTTTCAATGATCTGCACATCATAACCGCGTTCTTCAAGATACGTTAAAGCATAGCCCTGGCCTTCTTCTGTTTGCAATAATTGTTCAGTAAAAAATTTTTGTGCAAAATTGTTTAAAGCATGAAGGCTTTCAGCAGCTTGCTGAACAATGCGCGTTTCATCACTTACTTCTGTTTCCTGTATCTCGATGTTATATCGTTGCGCCAACCATTTCAATGATTCGGCATAAGAGTATTTCTCATGCTCCATCAAAAATGTTATCGTGTTGCCGCTTTTGCCACAACCGAAACATTTATAAATTTCTTTTGCAGGCGAAACTGTGAATGATGGCGTTTTTTCATTATGAAAAGGACAAAGTCCCAAATAATTTGCACCACGTTTTTTCAGCTTTACAAACTCGCTTACCACATCAATAATATCAATGCGGTTTGTAATTTGTTCTATGGTTTGCGGAGAGATCATTCGGCGGCAAACATAAACGATAGTTCAATTTTCAACAGAAAAAATACTTATATCCTGCCCGCCCTACCTGAGTAATGCATCACTGTAATATGTTTTTCCTCCAACCTCAATTGTAATAAAATAATTGCCCGAACTTAAATTTTGAGGAAGCCTGATTGTTGTATTCAAATTATGATTGCTGAAACTTGTTAGGTTTGTTTGCAAACATCTTCCGTTTACATCATACAAACTAATGGTTGCAATTGAATTGTTTTTTTCGATGTTATTTAATTGAATGTTTAGCTTATCTGTGATTGGATTCGGATACACTTTTACCTGCTTGGTAATAACAGTTTTTGTTGCAGATGTAATGTTTGAAATTTTAACCTGGCTTGTTATAGGTTTATATTGCGCAACAAACATATTGTACGACAAACTTGTTGGCTGCAAATAAATTTTCTTTGAAGTTGTACTAAAATTAAGCTTCGATTCGCTGTAGCCTGCATAATCAATGTTTCCATCATTATCAACCAAGATAGCAGTGCTGTTGTTATATCCAAGCATACTGTCTGCTTCAATACCATAACTATAATTATAATTTCCAAGGCTGTCATATTTGGCAAAGAAAAGTTCGTTCATATAATATGGGTCATCAATTCCGTAAGAAGCATTTACTACTATTGCTGTATCAGGACCAGGATCGCAATCAATATCTTTTGAACTGAATTGCCCGGCAACATAAATATTATTGTTTTTATCAAGACTGATTGTTGTTAACTGGTTATAGGCATCAACAGAATTTGTGTAAGCAGAAATTCCTTTTAAAAATCTTAAAGCATTGTTCGTTGTATAAGAAGCGAAGAACATTCCCTGTCGACCTGGCAATGTATCTACTCCATTGCCCGGGTCAAAGTCTGCACTGCCGGTTGAAAAACCTGCTATATAAATATTGTTTGCTGCATCCGAGGTTAATGCATTAAAGTTTGTAACACCAAGTTGTGTTGTGCCCACACTAAATGCGCTAACAAAATTTCCATTGAGTTTATACGTACTGATAAATCCTGCTGTGGCAGAATTGTTTGAACTTAAAAAATAAGTTTGCGGACCGAAATCAAAATCTATGTTCTTGCCACTAAGATTTCCGGTTACAACTATTTCATCAGCACTGCTAATTTTCAAATCATTTATTACACTTGAAGTTGATGTTGCAGATTGAGTTTGATTCACCGCTACAAAATTTCCGGAAGAATCATATTTGCTGATAAATGCGTTGGTACTGCTACCTGAACTTAATACATGCTGTGCAACACCGGGATCAAAATCAAGTGAGCCATGATAATTTCCCGCGAGGTAAATATTTTTCTTATTATCAACTGCGATCGAAGTGAAATTAATATTTTCACTATGCCCCTCACCTTTTGCAAAAACAAGATCACCTGCGCTATTATATTTCGCATAAAAATATCCTGTAGTTATTTTTTTGAAAGTAGAGTCTCCGTTGAAAAGATGTTGAACTGAATCGCCGGGATCGAAGTCTGTTGTACTGTTTCCATTGCCTGTTAAATAAATGTTCTCATCATCGTCAATCGCCATATCATTAATAGCAGGATTGCCTCCAACAAGCGCTTTGGCAAAGATCAATTTGCCCCGTTTATTATATTTGGCAAAAAATCCTGAACTATTATAATCAGCAAATGATTCAAGTATATAAACACCAGCACCGGGATCAAAATCATAACGGCCATTAAACAAACCTGCAACATACACATTGCCTTCTTTATCTAAAGCTGAAGCAGTAAGCCTGCTTTGTGCGTTATAATAATTAAAATAACTGCCTGTATTTATTGCACCAACAAACTTCATCTTGTTATGATATTCATACACCACCATCGATGTTCCTTCTGAATGTAAAATAGTGCTGTCGCTTCCAGCATCTGCATCAATTGAATAATCATAATACCCGCCTAATAAAATATCTCCTGCATTAGTTAAGTGCAAACAATCGATGCTTGAATACCTGTTTGCTTCCATGTCGTCATTACCAATTGCACCTGCATATATAAGTTCTCCGGTAAAAGAATATTTGGCGATATAATTATATCCATAACCTGAATTGTTTATGTAAAACGTGGTTGAGTCAGGGTCAAAATCAACAGTATTACCGCTAAAAACACCTGTACAAATAATGTTGTTACTGTTATCGATCGCTACATCTTCGCCTTCATCATTGGGCTCATCACTTCCAATGTTAAAAGCAAAAACGCAATTTCCGTTTTGATCATATCTCGCTATAAAAACATCAGCATTACCATTAGAAGTTAAGAGATGCTGATTGCCGTTGCCCGGATCAAAATTTATATTTTTACCTCCAAAATATCCTGTTATTACAAAACTGTTATCTGATGCCACGGCAATTGCATTCGCAGCATCACTTCCTGCACCACCAATATTTTTTGCAAATAAATAATTGCCTGATGAATCATACCTGGCAAAAAATAAATCCTGCTTTCCTTTTAAAATTAATATATGTGATGAAGTATCAGAACCGAAATTAATACTGCCTGATTGAAATTCTCCGCAGATAAGAATGTTTTTATTTTTATCCAGTGTTATTTTTTGTGCTTCATCATAAGATGTTCCCCCGATTGTTTTTACAAACAAAAAATTACCGAGTGAATCATATTTGGCAAAGAAAATATCCTGGCCTTTTGTTTTTGTAGCTGTATTATTTGGCCCGGGATCAAAGTCAACTGATGTGCCTCTGCAGGAACCTGCTACATAAATATTCTTTTGGTTATCCAATACAATCGAATGAGCATACTCTGACTTATCAGTTTCTTTTGAATCAGTAATATTCTTTGCGAATTTAAATGCGCCATTCCTGCCAAAGCATACCAGAAAATTATTAGTAACTGTTGTTGGCGATGATAGTATTGTTTCCTGTTTGCCGGGATTAAAATCAATATCTCCGCTGAAGATGCCTGTTACATAAGCGTTATCATCTGCATCTGTGGCAACACTATATGCAGTTTGAAGAAGCAAACTTTCAGAACCGCCAAATCCATATGCAAAGATCAGTTTGCCCTGGACAGAATACTTAGCAATGAAAATATTATACGCAGAACTGCCGGTGATATTAAAAGTGTCCGGGCCCGGATCAAAATCTACTGTATGATTAAAGTATCCTGCAACTACAACAGAACCATCTGAACAACTGCTTATGCCTTCAGCATTAAAATAGCCGCCGTTATCATATAACTGAGCTGTGTTTAACCACTTTAATTGTATTGGCGGTTTTTGTGAGAATGAATTCAAACAAAAAAATGAGGTATACAATAGAAGTAAGTAATATTTTTTCATAGCGTTATATAGTTTTTTAGTATAAAGCAATAATGTATTTATTTTATCAATGCATTACTATAATAACTTTTCCCTTCAACATCAATTGCAATAAAATAATTACCTGCACTCAAATTTTGAGGAAGCCTGATAGTTGTATTTAAATTATGATTGCTGAAGTTTGTTAGGTTCGTTTGTAAACATCTTCCGTTCACATCGTACAAACTAATGGTTGCCATTGAATTGCTTTGTGTGATGTTGTTTAATTGAATGTTTAGTTTATCTGTGATTGGATTAGGATACACTTTTATTGCATTGTTTACAACTGCTTTTGATTCAGCAAATACGTTTGAAATTTTTGATTGCGTTGTAGTTTGTCTGTATTGAGCAACGAACATACTATTATACATGGTTGTGGGTTGCAGGTCAACTTTTTTATTGCCTGTTGCAAAATTTACTTTACCGTTTACAGAGCCACTGTAATACAAGGTTCCATCATGATCTACCAATATTGAGGCGCTTAGATTACTCGTGCCGGCACTATCATTTCTAAACTGGTTGCTGTATATATAACTGCCAAGGCTATCGTACTTAGCTATAAATAAGTTACTGGTGTAGTAATTACCATATTTAATGTTTACCAATAACGCTGAATCAGGTCCCGGGTCGCAATCAATTTTATTCGATGTAAACCTTCCTGCTACATAAATGTTATTGTACTTATCTAATGTTATGGCGTTTAGATTATTACCTGAATTAAAATCGCCATAACCTGCCAGGCCTTTCAAAAATCTGAATTGAAGTTTATCATTATATGAGGCGAAAAACATTTCACTAAATTGAGATAACGATGCTTTACCTGGCCCGGGGTCAAAATCAGCTTCCTGATTGCAGCTTCCGGCAAGATAAATATTGCCTGAATTATCTGTGTTTAAACTATTAAAACTGGTGTAGGAATAACTGCGATCATATATGGGAATGACTGAAATAAAAACACCATTGTTTTTATACTTGCATATAAAGCCGGCATTCATGTGATCAATTGAGCTTAATAAAAATTTCCCTGCACCAGGATCAAAATCAAAATTGGTTCCATAAAAAGTGCCTGTAAAAATTATATTGTTTTTATTATCAAATTGTAAATCTTCAACCAGGCCTTCTCCATATGTAGTGTCAGATTGTATGCAATCGGCAAATGCGTAATTACCCAGCGAATCATATTTGGCTAAAAACATGTTACCACCAAACTCCCCCTGTAGTATGTGTTCCGCTGCTCCCGGGTCAAAATTAAGGAGTCCATCGAAGCGACCACCAATGCAAATGTTTTTCTTACTATCAATGGCAAGACAACTTACTTCTAAAAAATTACTATTACTGCCATTTCCTTTAGCAAAAATTAAATTGCCATTCGCATCATATTTCGCAAAATAAAAAGTATAATAAAAATTACTATCTACCGGCTTATTGTTCAAATAATAAACATCATTGCCCGGATCAAAATCTGTATAAGGCGTTGCGTCACCTGTTATATAAATATTTCCATTATCATCAACAACAATATCGTTTACAATTGTTTCCCCACCTTTAATTGCTTTAGCAAAAACAAATTTGCCTTGTGCTGTATATTTTGCAATAAAACCAGCATCATCAAAAGAATATTCTATAGAATTTGAAAAAGATTCAAGGATATATTTATCCGGCCCGGGATCAAAATCAAAACGGCCGGTAAACCTGCCGCATACGTACATATTTCCTGCTTTATCAATGGCTGAACTTGTCACTACCGTGTTTGACAGATAGGAGTAATAATTATCGCCGTTTATTTCAGTAAGAAAATTATTGGCATTATCATATTTACAAGCAAACATGGTGTTAGTGGGTTCATTCACAATCATGCTATCAGGGCCTGCATCAAGGTCAACCTTGTCACGGAAAAACCCGGCAATTAAAGTATTACCGGTTGGTGTTACGTGAAGTGAATTAATTTCAAAATCGCTGTTATATATATTTATAAACTGGCTGCCAATAGCAACAGCAGACAAAATATTACCTGCATAAGTATACTTGGCTAAATAATAATAACCTTCTTTTGAAGCGGGTATTTTATACACCCCATTACCAGGGTTAAAGTCCACATTACTACCGCCAAACTCACCTGTACAAAAAATATTATTGCTGCTGTCTAAATCTATGTCAACGCCATTGTCGTAAGCGCTTCCATTGCCGATAGTGAAGGCAAAAATGCAATTTCCGTTGGCGTCATACTTAGCAACAAATGCATCATAGCTGTTATGCGAGGTTAATAAATGCGTTCCCGGATTAGACGGGTCAAAATCAACCGAAACACCGTTAAACTGTCCTGTTAAAACAATACTGTTATCTGTACCAACAGCTATACCATTGGCTTCATTTGATTTGTAGTTACCAATATTCTTTGCAAAAATTAAATTACCTGATGTATCATATTTTGCAAAGAACAAATCTCTGTCACTTCCCCTTGTTAAAATATATTTTTTAGTACTGTCAGGGTCAGCATCAAGATATGTGGAAGAAAAATTTCCGCAGATCAGGATGTTATTGTTTTTATCAAGCGCAATTTTATTGGCGCCATCATATTGCCTGCCACTTAAAGTTTTTACAAATTTGAAATTGCCTGCAGAATCATATCTGGCAAAGAAAATATCTGATGCATCACTATTAATATGTGTTGCGTTTGGACCGGGATCAAAATCTACGTCATACCCTTCAAACGACCCCGTTACATAAATATTTTTGTTTTTATCTAAAGCAATTGATGTTGCATTTCCATCTCCGGTAGTAATGTTTTCGGCAAATTTTAATTCTCCTTTTTTTGTGTAACAGGCTAAAAAATTACAGGTTCCTGTAGAGGGACTTAAAATTGTTTTTCCTGCACCCGGGTCAAAATCTATATCACCAAGAATGTTGCCTGTTATATAAATATTATCATCAGCATCGGCAGTTACAGCGCTTGCACTTGCATAAGGTTGATCACCGGTACCACTAAGACCAAATGCAAATATTAATTTTCCCTTGCTTGAATAACGGGCTAAAAACATATCGAACTGAAACTTGGTTGAAACAGTAAGCGTATCCGGCCCGGGATCAAAATCAACTGTGTTTTTAAAATAGCCAGCCACAACTGTTGAACCATCTGAAAGGCTGGTTACACCATTAGCAATAAAATCGCCACCGTTATAATATTCCTGTGCAGTGTTTAACCAACTTAATTGTATGGGTGGTTTTTGTGCTATACCTGCCCAATAAAAGATCAGCAGGTTTAAAAAAAGCAGGTAAAATTTTTTCATAGAATTACGCTTAATTCATTTTAAAGTTAAGACGGCTGGCGAAACAAACCACTAATAATTTTCATCTCAAATCAAACAAAAAAAATGAAGTATACAATAGAAGGAAGTAATATTTTTTCATAGAGTTTATATAGTTGTTTAGTAAGAAACAATAATGTATTTATTTTATCAATAAATCACTGTAATAACTTTTTCCATCAATATCAATCTTAATAAAATAGTTGCCAACACTTAAATTTTGAGGAATAGTTATAGTTGTATTGAGCTTATAATTTGTAAAATTAAATTTACTTGTAAGCAAACATTTTCCATTAATATTATATAAACTTATTAATGCCGTTGCATTATTTTGTTTGATATCATCAAGCTGGATATTTAAATAACCTGCCATTGGATTAGGATACACTTTTATTTGATTGCTTATTCTATTCTTTGATTGAGTTAATGCATTTGAAACTTTAGATAGCACTGTAGTTTGTTGATATTGAGCAATAAAAATATTACCATAGTTATTGGTAGGTTGCAGATAAACTTTTTTACTACCTATCGCAAAGTTTACCTTTCCCGCGGTAAATCCTGAATAATAAATTGTTCCATCATCGTTAACCAATATTGATGTACTGAAATTACTGCCTGTTGCACTATCAGTTTTGAATTGGTTGCAATAAATATAATTACCAAGGCTATCATATTTAGCAATAAATAAATTGGAATTGCCACCAACATTGTAATAACCGTTATACAATAGAGCCTTACCGGGTCCGGCATCACAATCAATATCTTTTGATTGAAATTGACCAGCAACATAAATATTATTATATCTATCTGTTGTTATAGTATTTAAACTGTTTTCCAGCGTATAAGAACCATCTCCTTCTATCCCTTTTAAAAATCTGAATTGAAGTTTATTATTATAGGATGCAAAAAACATTTCACCATTCTGCGATAGAAAAGCTGTATTTGAACCTGGATCAAAATCTGCAACATTAGTACTGGTACCGGTTATATCAATATTGCCATTTTTATCGATAGTTAAATAAGCGAAGTGACTGTAAGAATAATCTTGCCCGTCTATTGTGATAGCAAAAATAAAAGCGCCATTGTTTTTATATGTCGCGATGAACCCGGCATCAACATCACCACTAAAACTTGAGCTCAGCAAAAATTCACCAGGCCCTGCATCAAAATCCAGGTTTTTGCCATTAAAAGTCCCTGTGAATATGATTTTGTTTTTATTATCAAATTTTAAATCATTGATAACACCTCTTGAGTTTGCGGATTGTATACAATATGCAAAAAGATAATTACCCGTTGAATCATATTTTGCAATAAACATGTTGCCTAAACCAATGCCGCCGTTCAAAATATGTTTTGCAGAACCGGGATTAAAATCGATAGAACCATTCAGGCTTCCTGCAATACAGACATTATTTTTTGTATCAATTGCTATTGATGTAACTTTTAAGAAATTGCTATTTTGATTTCCTCCTCCTTTTGCGTAGAGAAGGTTTCCTTTATTATCATACTTCGCAAAAAAATAATTGTAATATCCTTTTGTATTTGCTGAATCGTTATTAAGATAATAGACAGAATTGCCGGGATCAAAATCAGTAGTTCCTGTGGCTTTTCCTGTTAAGTATATATTTCCATTGTTATCTACAGCCATATCAGCAGTATAATTATCACCACCTGAAATTGCTTTAGCAAAAATTAAATTTCCATCTTTATCATACTTGGCAAAAAAACTGTTAGCGCTTTCATCTCCATATTCATCTAATGATGATGTAAGTATATACTGGTTTGGTCCCGGATCAAAATCATAACGGCCATCAAAATTTCCGCATACATAACTGTTACCTTTTTTATCAATTGCAGAAGATGTTACTAAAGTAGAAGCAGATACATAATCATAATAATTATTGCCGCTTATAACACCAAGATAATTTTCATTAGCATCATACTTCGTTACGAACATTGTTTGGGCAGGCGAAGTAAGTAGCGCAGTATCGGGTCCGGCATTGGCGTCAAAACTATCATCGTAATAACCGCCTGCTAAAATTTTATTTGTATTGGTTATATGCAAACAAGAAACCTTGAAGTCTTCTACATAACGACCACCGGTTAAACCAACTGCAGATAAAAAATTCCCATTTTGATTATACTTGGCGATGTAGTAGTTATTGCTGACACCAGCTTTAAGATTATAGACGTTGCTACCTGGGTCAAAATCAACATTGCTGCCTCCATACTCACCAGTGCAGATGATATTATTATTACTATCAGTTCCAATATCCACACCACCATCATAGCCGCTGCCATTGCCAATATTGAATGCCAAAACGCAATTACCATTAGCATCATACTTTGCTATAAACGCATCCTGATTTCCGTTAGAACTTATAACGTGTGTACCAGAATTAACAACATCAAAGTCCACAGAGGTTCCATAAAAAAATCCTGTTAATGCAAATGCATCATCTTTTCCAACTGCAATTCCATAAGCAATATTTGATTTGGAATTACCTACATTTTTTGCAAGTATATAATTACCTGCTGAATCATATTTAGCGAAGAACATGTCTTCATTGCTTACTCTGCGTAACAAACGCTTTGATGGACCGGGATCAAAATCAACACTGGAGGATCCAAAGCCACCGCAAATAAGAATATTACTTTTACTATCTAATGTTATTTTGTAAACATAATCCCATAAACTACCACCTATGGTTTTTGCAAATACATAATTGCCCAGAGAATCATATTTCGCAAAAAAAATATCATCTCCTCCCGCACTCGAAAAATTTGTACTGTCTGGTCCGGGATCGAAATCATTCGACGAACCATCAAACATACCGCATACATAAATATTCTTGTGTTTGTCCAGTGCAATTGAATTGGCAACTGCATAATCCTGATTGCTTCTGGTAATATCTTTCGCAAATTTCAGTTTACCATTTTTAGTATAACAAGCTATAAAATTATTGGATAGAATTTTTCCGGTTGATAATATTGTTGTACCTGAATCTGGATCAAAATCTACTGTTCCTCTAAATGTTCCCGTAACATAAATATTATCGTCAGCATCAGTAGTTACAGCGTTTGCCGATTCATAATTTTCATCAAAAAATAAAGTATTGCTTTCACTAAAACCATAAGCAAATGCAAGCTTACCTTGGTTCGTATATTTTGCTACAAAAATGCCGTAATATGCAGTGGTTGTTAGATTGAAAGTATCAGGCCCCGGATCAAAATCTACGGTATGTTGAAAATAACCAACCACTACAACAGAACCATCAGACAAGTTGGTTACACCTTGCGCAGAAAACTCACCGCCGTTATAATAACTTGGTGCTGTATTCAGCCACTTTAATTGTATTAGCGGTTTTTGTGCTATACCTGCCCAATAAAAGATCAGCAGGTTTAAAAAAAGCAGGTAAAATTTTTTCATAGAATTACGCTTAATTCATTTTAAAGTTAAGACGGCTGGCGAAACAAACCACTAATAATTTTCATCTCAAATCAAACAAAAAAA
>JABDAV010000032.1:17212-32743 GCA_013289015.1 Bacteroidota bacterium
AATTTTTTCATAGAATTACGCTTAATTCATTTTAAAGTTAAGACGGCTGGCGAAACAAACCACTAATAATTTTCATCTCAAATCAAACAAAAAAATTAGTTTACTATTGCGCTCTCAAATTCATTGAATGAAAAAATTTTATATCGCATTTGCCGCATTATTAATATGTTTTGGTGCAATTTCTTTTGGCCAGAAACCTATTAACCTTAAATTCAATTTACCAAAAGGCCAGGGCTTTGATTACAATATGAATATGAATGTGACTACCACCGGTAAGGCCGGAGGGCAAGACATAAATGTAAAAAATGGAATGACTTTCGGTTACCGGTTTGAAGTGATTGATGATAGCAGCAGCTGGAAAAAAATCCAGGCCACAATTTCAAAGATCGCTATGAACATAAGTGCAGGCGGCCAGAACATCAATTATAATTCTGACCAACCGGTAGATACTTCAGATGTGGTAAACAGCACATTCGCACAGGTAATGGATGCATTGAAGGGTGCTCAATTTGAATTTATCATGAACACAAACGGTAAAGTTGGTTACGTAAGTGGTATTAATGAAATGGTTCAAAAGATGAAAGACAAGGCTCCTTCTGATGACATGGCTTCGGGAATGGCAGGTGCATTTGACGAAGAAAGTTTTAAGCAAAACCTGCAACAGGCATTCGGGCTTTATCCTGGCAAACCTGTTAAACCAGGCGATACCTGGAAAAGCACAACCAGTACAATGAGCAGTGGGATAGAATTGAAGATGGACAATGTTTATACACTTCAATCTGTTTCAGGCAATATTGCGAACGTAAAGGTCAACTCAAAGATATCATCGCCTTCTTCAGATTCAGTTACAATTACAAACATGAGCGGTTCTTACAGTGGTACCATGCAATTCGATATCCCTACCGGAATACCTTCAAGAGGTGATGTAGACATGATCTTAAACATTAATGTAAATGCCGGCGGCCAGTCGATACCAATGAAGACCGATGTTAAAATGACAATAACAGGCAAAAAATATTAGCTCTTTAAGGGATAAGCTTTTAAGATCTTCAGCAGCACTCCGTTCGTCCAGCCAAAACCATCCTGCGACGGATATTCGCCACCACCAGCCGTAAGATTGGTATCAATTACATTGTATTTTTCCATCAGCTTACCGGTATTGCGATATACTTTAATGTTAAGCATTGCCCACCTGTGCGCAAGTTCTTCAGCAATATCTTTCCTGCCATAATTATCAAGTGCTTTAATGGTTATCCATTGAAGCGGCGCCCAACCGTTTGGCCAATCCCACTGCTGTTCTGTATTAATGAGCGTTGTAACTGCTCCGCCATCTTTCAAAAAATTTTTCTCAAAAAACTTTACCGCTTTCTCAATGTAATCCTGCGGCGGAATATTAAAAAAGAAAGGTGTTATGCCGGCAATCGTTTTTTGGTTATTTAATTTCTGTTCGCTGATATTGTAATCATAATACCAGCCATCATTTTCACCATAAAAATATTGGTTGATAGCATTTTTACGCGCCGATGCTTTGTCAAAAAAATCACCTGCATTTTTTGAATCATTATTCAGTTGATATGCCTTGGCAATTGACGATTCAAGGTGATACAACAAACAATTCAGATCAACAGGAATAAGATTTATAGTTTGAATAGCGATGAATGTTTTGCCGTCTTCAAACCATCTGCCGCTAAAATCCCACCCGCTTTCACAGGCTGCTCTTAAATTTCTATACAATAAAGAAGCGTCTTTGGTTTCTTTACGTAACGTTTCATCCTGCCAATAAGATTCTTCGCGCGCCTTATCTGACTGATCATAATAACGGTTCAATACAAGACCGTCATTCATTTGTACCACATGCTTTGTTGTATATGTTTTATCCATCCAGTAATCATATTCTTTCTGCAAAGCCGGAAGATATTTTTTGTACACTTCATCACCTGTATGTGTTGCCAGCAATTCTATCATGCAGGAAAAATATGGCGGCTGGGAACGGCTTAAAAAATAACTCCTGTTACCATTTGGAATAAATCCGAATTTATGAATAAGGAATGCAAAATTGTCGATCATGTTTTCTATCGTTTCCCATTCATTGCTTTCAGCCAAACCAAGCATGGTAAAATATGAATCCCAATAAAACACTTCACGAAACCTGCCGCCCGGAACTATATACGGATAAGGCATCGGAATTAATGAACTGCCTTCAACAGGTTTGTCTGCACTGCGTTTGAGCACATTCCATAACGCTTCGATATGCTCGATAACATTATCTTTAAGATCAGTGTGATAACCAGGAGCGTCATCACCAGGAATGATAAAATTTTCTTCTACAAATTTCAGTATAGCTTCATTGGAAGGATCGTCATTTTTTAAATGTTCATAATCCGAAACAATAGCTTCTGCTTTCCGTTTAGGAATACAGTCAACAAAAGTTTTATTATCGGGAAAAATTCTCTTTAACTGAACATCTTTAAAAAGATTTCCATACAGCTCGTCAGGTGTTTGCATATATTAAAATTGATTTTTAAAGTAAACAATAAAATCAATCTGAAACAACGCATCCTGAAAATAAAAAAAGGGAATGATCACTCATTCCCTTCTTATAATGTAAAACTCAACTATTTTTATCCTAAAGCAACTCTTTTAAATTCAATTACCTTAAGGTCTTTATCTGTATCTTTTAAATAATCTGCAACAGATTTACCTGCATCTTTTACAAAAGGCTGAGCTAATAAAGTCTGCTCTTTAAAGAAAGCATTCAGTTTACCCTGAGCGATCTTTCCCAGCATGTCATCTGTTTTGCCTGCCATTTTAGGATCCTGCTTCATTTGTTCGATCGCGATGTTTCTTTCGCGTTCAACGGTTTCAGCAGGAACTGAAGCCGGGTCTACTGCAACAGGGTTCATAGCAGCAATCTGCATTGCCACGTCTTTACCTGCTTCAGCAGCTTCTTTAGTCAACCCAACCAAAACACCCATGCGGTTTGCACCGTGTATATAAGAAGCAACATATGGTGCATCAATGCGCTCAAATTTTGTAATGCCGATCTTTTCACCGATAGCGGCAAGTTTATCGTTAACCAAATCTGCAACTGTTGCGTTATTTACTTTGGTTGCATTTAACTCATCCAACGTTTTCACATCATTCTGAATAGCTGCGTCTGCAATACTTTGTGCAAAAGCAACAAAGTCAGCATTCTTGGAAACAAAATCTGTTTCGCAGCTTACGCAAACGATAATACCGGATTTATGATCATTAGTTGTTTTTGCAAGAACAACCCCTTCTTTTGCTTCACGGTCGCTGCGTTTTGCGGCAACTTTCTGGCCTTGTTTACGCAACCAGTCAATGGCTGCTTCAAAATCGCCGTTTGTTTCAGTTAATGCTTTACGGCAATCCATCATGCCGGCGCCGGTTACCTGGCGCAGTTTATTTATTTCTGATGCTGATATAGCTACTGTGCTCATTTGCCCTCCTTCCTTCCGCCGCGGCGGGAGGTATTTATACCATCGTTTAAATGGCTAATTTTTAAAATTTCAAATAATAAATTACTGATATAGACATCGTGCCACAACCGGAAATCCTTTAAGTAACTCCCTTTAGGACCGGGTTTTGCTTTATCTTCCTCCTCCGCTGCCGCCGCCCTGCGTTGGTCTGCGGTTTGGTACACGGCGTTTGGTAGGACCGCCTGGACCTCTTTGTCTATCTCCACCACCGCTTCTGCGACCGCCTTCAGATTCTGCCTCCGCCTGTAAACGGGCTGCTTTCTTTTCTGTTTCGTTGTCTACATCCTCAGTGCCGGCCTCTTCATCTTTTGCAGCCTGGCGTTCTGCCAATCCTTCTGCGATAACAGAGGTGATATAATTTGTGATAATTGCTATTGACTTTGTAGCATCGTCATTGGCTGGAATCGGAAAATCTATTTTATTAGGATCAGAATTGGTATCAACCATTCCGAAAGTAGTAATACCCAGACGCTTTGCTTCCGCCAGTGCAATATGTTCATGGCCTATATCAACAATAAACAAAGCTGCAGGTAAACGGCCAAGTTGTGCAATACCACCTAATACTTTTTCCATTTTTTCTTTATCACGGCTTAAAGTAAGGCGCTCTTTTTTAGTGAGATTTTCTGCACTTCCATCTGCAAGCATTTTTTCGATGCTCTGCATTTTCTTAACGCTTTTACGTACAGTATTGAAGTTGGTAAGCATACCACCCAGCCATCTTTCAGTGGCATAAGGCATATTTACGCGACGTGCACATTCGCTTACAATTTCTTTGGCCTGCTTTTTTGTAGCAACAAACATTACTTTTTTGCCGCTCTTTGCAATTTGTTTTAAAGCTGCGGAAGCTTCCTGTAAAGCATCAACAGTTTTGTTGAGGTCGATGATGTGAATACCTTTTTTCTCAGCGAAAATGTAAGGCAACATCTTAGGATTCCACTTCTTACGCAAGTGACCAAAGTGAACACCTGCTTCGAGTAATTGCTGTTGTAATGAAGTGTTGTTTTCCATTTTACTATTTTAAATTTTAGATTCTGTAATTTTTGTTCATAGTTCATTGCTGATAGTTCATGGTTAATGTTATTAACAATAAACCATTTGCCATGAACGGTATACTAACGTTTGCTGAACTGGTAGCTGCGTCTCGCTTTCTTGTGACCGAATTTTTTACGTTCAACACCACGCGGATCGCGTTTTAAATAACCGGCTGCCTTTAGTGCAGGGCGATAATCAGGATTTATTTCAAGCAAAACGCGGGCAATACCCAGCTTTGCGGCCTCAGCCTGTCCTTTCATTCCCCCGCCGCTTGCGTTGATGACTATATCGAATTTATCTAATGCTTCGATGGTTTTTAAAGGCGCTTCAACCTGGTTCTGCAGGTATTCCAATGAAAAATATTCTTTATAATTTTTGTCGTTCACCTTTATGTTGCCATTGCCTTTAGAAATAAAAACACGGGTAACAGCTTCTTTACGGCGACCAACGGCATTTTTTTGTTTTTCCATATATTTTAATTTTTATTCCCCCTTCAGGGAACAGGGGCTTAAAATTTAAATTCTTTAGGTTGTTGTGCTGTATGCGGATGTTCAGTGCCGGTATACACAAACAATTTCTTGTACATTTTTCTGCCAAGGCGATTTTTAGGCAACATACCTTTTACCGCGCGTTCAACCACTGCTTCAGGGCGGCGCCTTAAAAGATCTTTTGCAGTTTCCTCTCTCAAACCACCAGGATAGCCGCTGAAGTTCTGGTAAACTTTATCTTCCAGTTTATTGCCGGTAAATTTTACTTTGCCCGCATTTAATACAATAACATAATCTCCGCAATCTACGTGAGGAGTATAATAGGCTTTGTTCTTGCCACGCAGCACTGCCGCGATCTTAGAACACATGCGGCCTACGGTTTGATTGGTGCCGTCGACAACGTACCAGTTACGCTGTACAGTAGCCTCGTTCGCATGTTTTGTTGTGAAATGTAATTTGCTCATTATTTATTTTTTATAAAGCCCGCCATCCCGGGCAATTTTTGGGAGCGCAAAGATGCAGAACTGAGTCAAAAGAAACAACTAATTAGTTGTGAATTTTTATCGGGCATTCACAACCAATTGATAATTAATAAAATTTTTATGCTAAAATTTTATTAGCTGCAATTTAATCGTGTATTTATCATGATTGCAACAAAAAACAAAACACTTCCTTAGGGCCGTGTACCCCGGTTACAAGGGTTTTTTCAATATCTGCCGTACGGCTGGGGCCGCTGGCAAAGGTTATCAGGGAGGGAATGCCTGAAGGATATTTTTGCCTTACGAGTTCAATAGCGTCTTTTATATCAAAAACAAGCTGGTGCATACAAGCAATGCAAATATGTACCGGTGCATACACGCTGATGGTTCTTCCGTTTTGCACACTGCTTAATACTATGCTGCCTGTACGGGCTACCAGGCTTTCGCAGGATGTGATGGCAGCGTCGCTTACGGCAAGATCAGGATTATCATTTATGATCAATCCTTCGGCATCCAGCATTTTTCTTAGTCCTGGTTCTGCAACAAATATCTTATCCCATTTACGGGTTTGAAACAACGTCTGCAACTGCTGGGCAAGTTCTTTTCTGCTTTCACAAAATGCAAAGCGGCCTTGCAGCGCAGAGAAGTTTTCAGCGAATAAAATTTCAAGGTCAATGTTATCATTTATGAAAACATCTTTTGCAGCATCAGTATCCTCAAAAGGCAAAGGCACCGGTTTATCCAGTGCCTGTTTAATTTTTTTTAGAATATTTTTCCTGGCTGACGACGCCATTATTTGATCTTTATATTGAAACTGCATCAGGAAACCGCCTGTTTCGGAACGGGTTGGGTTAAACTGCTGTCATAAGGTGGAACACCTGCACTGATAGCGCCTGTCTGATGGTTTTCGCCTAATTCTTCATCTGTGTCTTCTTCATGTTTTCTATCATCAAAAGGCCTTTTACCAATTAGTGTTTCAACATCACTTTGAAATAAAACTTCTTTTACCAAAAGTTCTTTGGCAAGTATTTCAACCTGGCTTTTCTTTTCAACAAGCAGCGCTTTTGTTTTTACATAAGCAACTTCAATCAGTTTCCTTACTTCTTCATCAATTATTTCACCCGTTTTCTCGCTATAAGGTTTCGTAAAAGAATTGTCTTGTGAAGGATCATAATAACTGATATTTCCAATTTTATCATTCATACCATAAACAGTTATCATGGCATAAGCAGTTTTTGTTATCTGCTGCAGGTCGTTGGAGGCGCCCGTTGAAATTTTTCCGAAGAAAATTTCCTCAGAAGCCCTTCCTCCCAATGTCATGCACACCTGGTCCATCAACTGCTCTGTATTATATAAATATTGCTCTTTTGGAGTGTATTGCGCATAACCCAAAGCCGCTGTTCCTCTCGGCACTATGGTAACCTTTAGCAAAGGATAAGCATGTTCAAGATACCAGCCACAGATTGCATGACCGGCTTCATGATACGCAATGATCTCTTTTTCCTCGGGTGAAATGATCTTGTTTTTCTTTTCCAGGCCACCAATTACACGATCAATCGCGTCCTGAAAATCACTCATCTCCACCATTTCTTTGCCTTTACGCGCAGCGATCAATGCAGCTTCATTACAAACATTCGCTATATCTGCACCGGCAAAACCCGGTGTTTGTTCTGCAAGCTTATGTATGTTTAATGTTTGCGATACCTTGATTGGCTTCAGGTGAACCCTGAAAATATCTTCGCGACCTTTTACATCGGGACGATCAATGGATATCTGCCTGTCGAAACGGCCCGGACGCAACAATGCTGTGTCCAGCACATCAGGCCTGTTGGTTGCGGCAAGAATAATAATTCCGCTTTCACCGCTAAAGCCATCCATTTCAACCAGTAACTGGTTCAATGTGTTTTCTCTTTCATCATTGCTTACAATAGCATTTCTTCCGCGTGCACGGCCTATCGCATCAATTTCATCTATAAAAATGATACAAGGAGCTTTTTCTCTTGCCTGCTTAAACAAATCCCTTACGCGGCTGGCGCCCACTCCCACAAACAATTCCACAAAATCAGAACCGCTCATGCTGAAGAAAGGAACCTGTGCTTCACCTGCCATGGCTTTTGCCAATAAGGTCTTACCTGTGCCCGGAGGTCCGATCAGTAAAGCACCTTTCGGAATTTTGCCGCCTAACGCGGTATATTTTTTTGGATTTTTGAGGAAGTCAACTATTTCCATTACTTCCACTTTGGCTTCGTCCAAACCGGCAACATCAGAAAAAGTTATATTAACTTTTGCGCCTTTATCAAATAACTGGGCTTTGGATTTGCCTATATTGAATATACCACCGGGGCCGCCGGAACCGCCGCCACCGCCAACTTTGCGCATTAATAAAACCCATAAGCCAATAAACAGTAATACGGTTACAATAGCATTTATAAAAGGGCCATACCATTGTCCTTCATCATATACAGTTTCCGGAACTTCAGGTATATTGTTGTCTTTATAAAACTGGGTAAGGCCCCTGTTGAAACTTTCCCAATCACTTACGCTGAATTCGAATAAAGGAGATTCCGCAGCATCTTTCTTAACGGGTTGCTGGAATTTTTTTCCGTAAAAAGGCTTTGAAAGGCTGTCTACCTTAATATACACCCTTACGAGTTCTTTGTTTCTTACTTTATCTATTTTGGCAACGTCGCCACCCCTCAGCATTACATCTTTAAATTCCTGTTCCGTAGTGGTTTTAACATCAGGTGTGCCCGGTTTAAAAAGATTAAAAGCAATCAGCGCGATTGCCACTAATGCATATATCCAATATATACTAAAACGCGGTCCGCGGCGAGGATTTTTATCATTATTACCATTACCTCTTTCAAACATGTCCGGCTTAACCTTATTATTTTCCTGTGCCATACTTTCTAAATTTCCAAAGCTATATTAGCTGGTTGATTTAATTTAATATTCCTGCGAAGCAGCATCACTCCACATTTCTTCCAATTTATAAAAATTCCTTGTTGCGGGATGCATTATATGCACCACAATATTTACATAGTCAATCAATACCCATTGTAATGCAGTATGGCCTTCATGCCTGTAAGGCAATTCGCCTAATTCTTTTTTTACGGTCTCTTTCACAAAATCTGCAATCGCCCTCACCTGCGTAGTACTGCCGGCTTCGCAAATAATAAAATAATCGCTGACTGCTTCCGGAATTTTTCTTAGATCCAGCGCAACGATATTTTCACCTTTTTTTTCCTGAATCGCCTTAATAATAAGTTTGAAAATCCTGGAATTTGAATTAAGTTTTGTAATTGTATTCTTTTTGCGGGAAGCTAAAACGGTAAGTGGTTCCAAATAAGCAACTATTTTATATGAAAAAATTTAAAGGCATTATGCATTGTCCGAAAATAAATTATTTATCAAAGACGTAGTTTCGCAAAACTACTAATTCTTTACAAGTAGCCTTAATAAATAATGTGATCATCGAACGCTTTATAGAATTATTAAGGGTTGACAGCACCAACAACTATGCCATGCAACAGGTGCAATCGGGCAATGCCATGCATGGCGATGCCTATTTTGCCTTTGAGCAAACTGCAGGCAGAGGGCAGATGGAAAAACAATGGTCTTCGGCGAGCGGCGAAAACATTATTCTGTCGGTAATACTTAATACCAGCACCTTACAGCTTCAACAACAATTTGCGCTGAATATGATCGCTGCGCTCAGTGTTATTGAATTATTTAACAATTACACAACTGAAAAATTTAAAATAAAATGGCCCAATGATATCTACTGGCGTGACAGAAAGGCAGCAGGCATTTTGATAGAGAATGTAATTCGTGGCAAAAGCTGGCAGTTTGCTGTAGCCGGGTTTGGGGTAAACATCAATCAAACTGATTTCCCCGGCTCATTAAAAAACCCGGTTTCATTAAAACAGGTAACGGGCGCAACATACGATCCTGTTTTAATGGCAAAAGAACTTTGCAGGTTGCTTGAAAAGAATCTCCACCTATTGCATCATGCAGACGACGTTTTGAATAAGTACAACACAATTCTATATAGAAAAGATGAGCAGGCAACTTTCAGGCAAAAAGGAATGACATTTACAGGCATCGTAAAAAGCGTTACAAATGATGGTAAACTGGTAGTGCAGGATGGTAGTGAAAAAACATTTCTTTCAGGAGAGATAGAATGGGTTTTGTAAATTAATATTGATTTTCAAAGAAACCATTATCCAGGCGGGTGAGATAATTTATTTGATGATAACCCTAAAAATAAAAAGCCACCTTTCGGCAGCTCTCTATCGGCAAAACAAAATTCTTTAATGGCGATCTAACTAACCATCAATTCACCGGTGTAAATACTGTTAGATGCCATTGAACCATCTGCATTTAAGAAAGCGATCCATGTTTCAACGGTAAAGCCAACGAAGTTTGAAACATCCAGCACGCCTGCTTTTGCACTGCGCAATACCGCACCAACTGAATAAATAGTTAAGTTGTAGTTCTTGCAATAGGCAACCAACACAGCTTTATCTGTTGGCGCTGCCTTTCCAAGACCGCTGTTGTCTGTCCACGTAAAGTGAAGCACTTTATTTGTGACGGTAGCGGCTACACCTGAGGCGTTCAGGAGCTTGCCACGACTAACCAGTGCTTTTGGATAATCAATGCTGTAATCGGGAGACGTGCCTGTGATAGCATTTTCAAAATTGTAGGAAAAAGCTGCATTTGAGGGTGTCATGCCTGTTGCATAATTTGTAAAGGTTTGGTCTAACAAATCTGTCATAGCAGAAACAAAATTGATCACCGCAGAAAATTTGTACTGGTTGTCCAGTTGCAAAGGTGTAGGCTTGCCTTTCGGCCTGGATGATTTACTGCGGATGTAATTTGTGTCTTTCCAACTTGAGCCAACAATGGTTCCTACTGAACCTGATACTGGGCCTAAAATGCCACTTGGTAACTGTGCCATGATTTTTTGATTTTAATTGTTATGAAATTTTATTTTAAAAAAGTTTGTTTTAATTCATTTCTACATCCATGATGCAAGATTAGAACAGGTTGAAATAACGATTTCCCGTTAGGGCACATTAAGGCAGTTTAGGGCACGAAAAGGCACAATAAGGCACGTTAGGGAAGAAATTTTATTGATTTTCAATACATTTTATAAACGCAAAATTTTCTTAGTGCTTTTATGCTAAAAACTAAAGCTTTTAGTTAAATTTATTCCTCTGAAATGAAATAATAAATAAACCAAATGATATGAATACTACGAGCGTAAACACAGTAAAAGCGTACACCATTGCAGAACTTGCAGTCCTTTACCAGGTAAGTACCAAAACTTTCAGAACATGGTTAAAACAATATGCAAAAGAAATAGGTGAAAGGGAAAGCCGTTACTTTACCGTACTGCAGGTAAAGATCATATTTGAAAGGCTGGGCGAGCCATAAGAAGCAAAAAAGCAAGATTTTCGTCCTGCGTTTTTACATATAAGCTAAGCCTATTCCTTCACAAATTGTTTTGTAACACTGTTGGTACTTGTTTCCACTTTAAGAATATAATTTCCTGAAGGTAATGAAGTAATATTGAGGGTGTATGAATCGCTATTTACTGTTGTTTGCATTTTAATATTACCACTGAAATCAACAACGGTTATTTTCACCTTTTCGTTTGTCAGGCCTGCGATTGACATGGTACTTTTTGCAGGGTTTGGTGATAAAGAAATATTTAATTCGTCATCGCTTATTGCAATAACATTTGAATTTGCAACTGCATTGCTTGTGCTTGTTGTTTGCAAGCGATAATATGTTATGCCAGCTGAGGATGGTGCTGGATCACTATAATGATTAACGCCAAATTGTTGACCACTTGAAATAGCTTGTCTGCTTATTGTAGTCCAATGTTGTCCGTCAGTACTTCTTTGCACCGCATAGCTTTGAGTACCTGGTGTATTAATCCATTCAATACCGTTGTGATGTTGTATCCAGCGTTTGATTTTGGTGATGATGATTTGCCTTTTGGTAAGGCTGTCGTTGTAATACCGTGCAAGCGCATAGTTAATCTGATTTTCCGGTTGGGTTGTATAAGAAGTACCGGCAAGAATGATTTTACCGCTTTGTAATGCAATATGGGTACCCGTTTCATTGAGTCCGAAATCTGTAACCTCTTTTCCATCTTCAGCAAAAACTGAATCTAATGATCCGTCAGATAATAATCTCACCAACGCAAAATCGACAGATGTGCCTTCTGCTTCACCACCTGTTCCTCCACCAATTAAAATTTTGCCATCAGGCTCAAGTATGAGCGAATTTGCCTGCGAATTTGTTGCATTAAAAACAACAGTTACTTTGCCATTGATACCAAAAGATGAATCCAGTGCACCATTTACGTTATATCGTACAATTGCCATATTTTCATTTACCCCGGTAAAATCAGTGCCGGTAACGCCTGCACCAATTATCTTCCCGTCAGGCTGGGTTGTAATAGCGAACAATTGGTCTCCATGTTTTCCAAAATCGGTTATAACTACACCATTATTTCCAAAACTTTCATCTAACGTTCCGGTACTGGTATAGCGCGCGATAATAAATTCGCTGGCATTACCGGCGTAATTTCCGCCAACAATTATGTGACCTTCTGAGTCCATCGCTATTGCGTCAGGAACTGCATTGGAACCAAATGTGCTGATTACTTTTCCTTTATCACCAAAGTCTTGGTCTAAAGTTCCATCAGGCATAAATCGAATAGTGATAAAACCAGGCGCAAACCAGGACGTCTCTACTATTTTACCATCAGACTGTATTACAATACTTGGGAAACTCTCACCTTGCCCAAAGGTTGAATCGCTAATTCCGTTCATTCCAAACGAGTTATCTAAAGTTCCATCAGGCAGGAATCTAAGAATCATGCAGGTTGGAATTCCTTGCTTGTAGCCGGAACCTGCTACTAGGAGTTTTTGATCAGTTTGGATAGTTATTGATGTTGTTAAGGCCCCTGTTTCCTGTATGAGCGGATTTACTATTCCTTCGTTTCCAAATGATACGTCCAGCATACCGTCTGGCAGGTACCGAACAGTTTGAAATGCCTGTTGTCCGTTATTTCCAGTGCAGACAATTTTATTATCCGATTGCACAATCATACCATAGCAATTGCCAAAATATTTGCTTACTACTTTGCCGCTATCGCCAAAACTGTAATCAAGGGTGCCTGGTTGTGCTTTTCCTAATATGCTGTATAGCAAACAAACTACTAGTATCAAAGAAATTTTCATAGACTTTATTTTTTTGAGGAAATTGATTGGATGTAAAACCCCATACTCCGCCATCATCTCCACCGTCATCAAAGCTATTTGGACAGGTATCTGTGTTGCGGCAATTATGATTGCTGTCTGCCGAATTACATGTTACTCTATAATTCTCACACTCAGTAAATTTTATGTCATGTAAATTGCTGGCGCTGTCATTGATAACGCTTCACTTCTCCGCAATGTCTCTTCGCCAAGCTTTGTGTGCAGCAAGGACATTGCGGTTTCATGTACGCAATCTCGTTAAATCAATATCTCTTAACTCCATAAAGTTTGTTACAGGGTAAATACCATGCTCACCTGTTAAATAAAACTTTGCAGAGCTATACTGATATTGTTCAGGCAATTCAACCAACTGCTTTCCTTTACATGGATTGTAATGAATATAATCTAACTTTTGTTGAATAAACTTTTCTGTTCTGCATTCTTTCCAGTCGAAAGAAGTCTCAAATACATTATGAAGTTTACCTTCTTTTCTTTCAGTGTTGTTTAATGAAGCGCTTAGTTCATTTAAGATCAGCTTGCTGTTTTGTTCTTGTAATCGTTTAATTAAATCATAAGCAATAAACCGTTTGCCATTAGAAACAATGCTGTTAATCGTTTTATCTTTATTGCTGAAAGCAATTATGGCGTGCACATGGCTTGGCATGATAATATAACCAACAATGTAATGAGCTTGTTGTTTTAAATGATTGAACCATGTATAAACAGTATCATAAGCATTGCATATTTTAAATAAGGGAAGCCAGCTATTGCATGTAAATGTTATAAAGTAGACACCATCTTTTTCTGCTATGGCTTTGCGAACAGGCATAGTTGAAGATACAGAATCAAACGGGCTTTTGTGCTTCGTAATCGCAATGTCCCTGCCTGCGCTCATTGCTTTATGAGGAGACATTGCGGATAAGGAAGTTTGAACGTCAAGCCCTGCTTGCACAAAACTCCATGTTATGCCCAGTTTTTACAACTCAAAGTTATGAGCATTTGTCAAATGGTTGAATGTAACAGGTATCGCAATACCTGTCATAGATTCTTTAATGGTGATGTTGCATACAAAAGTCTTATCGGGTTCTATAGTTAAATCCAATAACTCCAAAATTTGGTTATAAAGTGTATAATTGATTTTTGCATTTATTTTTAAATTATCCTGATTGATAATCTCACCCTTTGCTATTCCAGTCTGAACTCTATGAATCCATTCAAAAATTTCAAATTTGATGTGTTTCTTAACTTCTATTTCAATAATTGGTACAGCTTCTTTAATAATCGTCAATAAATCAGAATAATTTGCTTCGATAATATCTTTATTTTCTTCTTGAAGTAAGTAGTCTCTTTCAGTGTGAAACCATGTGTCTTTGTTGGTTATATTCAAATAATCAATTACAGTTTGAGTGTAATAATGTTCAATCTCTCCTTTCGGGAATATATAAGTATTGCAGGTTTTAAAGGCATTAAAGAGCTGTGCATTTTTTCCAATAATCAAGTTCAAATTAGCAATATTTGGAGCATCAAGAATTTGCCTTATCTCTACTTCATACTTAGAAATTGCTAATAATATTGTTACCCTTTTTGAATGTTCTTCTGCTGGAGTGAATGTGTTTAGCTTTGCTTTTAATAGAACTATGTTTGGAATAACAGTTGGTTGACCTATTATGTGATTTGCTATTGAGCTTAAGTAAGTTTCTAAATCTCCAATTTCATTTGACAGATTTACTCCCATTCCTTGTTGTTGAACATAATTTTGGGAACGCACATCATCACAAACTACACGACGCAATCTACCTCTAAAAATTGCATCTAAATCAGCAATAATTCTGCAATTAATTTTTAAGGATATGCAGAGCCTGTAAAAAACGCCCAACTCGTCTTTACCCCCTACATCAATTATGCATGAACCCGATGCCCCAATATTAATCCCAATTTTTTCAAATAGTATGCTTATCAGTTGTTGGTCTGTATATCCCTCTACAAATACAGGATTGGGGGAGAAGAAAAATTGCTTATGATGAGTATTAAATCTCGGCAAAAATCTTTTTAAAATATATTCATCTTCTGCTTCTAAATGACTTACAAAAGTTGGAGTTTTATTCAAGTGACAGACAACAATATTTTTTAAATCATCTATACTTTTTATGTCAATGAAATAAGGCGAGTGAGTAATTATGAAAAACATTTTTTTGCTTGGGTCTTCAAGTGGATTACCAGCAACTTTTCTAATCTCTTCTAAAAAAAAGGATTGAAATTGAGGGTGAAGGTGTAATTCTGGTTCATCGAAAATGATACAATTCTTTGCAGGGTCGTAAAGAAAAGTAAGCAACGTAATTAATTCTTTTAATCCATGACATTCACTCTGACTTAGATTGTATTCCTGTCCAGCGTTTATATTTTGCATTTTAGGTTTCAAATACCCACCTTCCTCTACTAGCCTTATCACTTTGCCAAAGATGTCAGAAAGAAGTGCTTCAATCTTAATTCTTATATCAAGCCTTTCCTTAAGTATGATAATAGCAGAAGAAGATAGCCCAGTATTTTCAGCTCTTTGCTTATAGTCAGCTAAATAAGTTATGTCAAACCCTCTTTGTAATTGTCCTCCTCCGTATCTCCCTTCTTCTTGTTTTTCTAAACCAACAAGTCTTTCTGCACTCAAATACCGAGGGGTAAATCCTCCATTCGAGAAATTAGCTTTAATCTGTTCTGCAAGAAGAGACTTACCTGTTCCATTTGGACCTACTAAATAGTT
>JABDAV010000033.1:0-30205 GCA_013289015.1 Bacteroidota bacterium
CCTTCATAGCATTCCTGAACAAATGGAGCAATTAATGCCTGTTTTTTTGAATGGTTTATTAAAGGGTTAGAAGGCGTAATAAATGTTGAAGATCATAAATCAAAAGCAGATCAGGTAAGATTATTTATGCTTTGAAAGTAATAATGAGTCATACAAGGTTGCGCCTTCCTTGCAGTCTCCTTCATACCTCCTCCATACCTCCTCTATACTTGCTTCATATTAACTGCGTGCTTTTGTTGTTTTATTTCAATATGTCTAAGCCTGGTTGGAATGTAAATAAACAGGTATCGGGTTTGCGGCTGGCGAAGGAAAGATACAAGGGTTGGATCATTATAGCAGGCTTTAAAGAAAAAATCTTCCAAAAAGGGAAGACTCTTGTGATAAAAAGCAAAGTCACTTTCATCAATAAAGAAGATATACTACTTATCCCAATGTCGGTGGCAAACGCACAAAGCTATACAACCAGGCATTGGGGCAACAGGCATTTCCCTTCTAACTCCTGTGAAAATGTAGATTCATAGTAGTCCTGCTTGCTGTAATTTATCCGCATGAAATATCCACCACTGCTTTATGTAAAGACCTCCGGTAAACACAATGCATTAAACGCCTGCTTACCTGCAGTCTTCAGAAATTAAACCACTCATTTACCTGCATTTTCTACCCTTAATTGCTGTATAAAACCCGTTCAAACTGTTTATTATCATCAAACGCTTTTTGCTTTGTTTATTTGTTGTTAAGAAATCTTAAAACCACAAATTGAAAAACCGGTTATGAAAAAAATCATTTTATTTTTTCTTGTGGTATGTAGCAGCAGCGTATTCATATTGTTATCATGCACAGAAAAAGATGACCATACAAACCAGGCAAAAACACAAGGATTGGTTGGTCTTTCCCTATTGCTTAACCAAAATTCAGCGCCGGGTTTACCAGGTTATCTTGATGGCATAAACTATGCACATTCAATAGGAATAAATTTATTTGGCATGAGTGCTGAATGGACCAACCTGGAAACATCTCCTTACAATTTTTCTTTACAGGATAATATACTTAACCCGCTTACACTGCTCGACCCCGATAATACAAAGTTGAAAAGTTATATCCTGGTATTAAAAATGATCGACACCAACAGGAAAATTGTTCCGGCAGATATTGCTTCAAGATCATTTGATGATACGGTCTTAATTAAACGCTTCCTTGCTTTAATTGATGCGATAGCCGCTTTATCGCCCATCCAAAAAATATCCCGTATATTAATCGGCAATGAAGTAGATGCATACCTTGGTTCAAATCCATCTGAATTAAATTCATTTAAAAATTTTTATCAGCAGGCGGTTGATCATATTCATCAAAAAATGCCATGGATGAAAGTTGGTACTATCATCACCTTTAATTCGCTTATCACCAGCCCGGCTATTTTCGACAGCCTGTTGCCGAACAGTGATTTTGCTTGTTATACATATTATCCTACAGATGAATCAGGCACCCATTGGCTAATGCGGTCACCTGCAGATGTGCATAATGATTTTGATCTTATGGCGCAGAAAGCCGGTAAAAAATCATTTGCATTTACTGAAATAGGTTATCCTTCATCAACAGAAAATAATTCATCTGAATTATTGCAGCAACAATTCGTGGAAAATATGTTTGAAGATCTGCAACCGTACAAGAACGCTGGAAAATTAGCGTTTATTTTTTATCATGGTTTGTATGATTATCCCCCGCAATTCTGCGAAGAATACGCCAGGGAACAGGCTATTGAACCAGGTTACCTTTGCGGTTTTATGAATAGCCTCGGACTGAAAAATTATATTACAGGAAACGCTAAACCTGCTTTGGAGACTTTCATTCAAAAAATGAAAACATGGTGAAACAACGCCTTTGCATTGAAGGCTGCGGCTACAACGAAAGCCTGTCTGGTTGCATCTGATTTAAAATAAATTCAAAATAAATGGGAGCATGATCAGAAACTTTTCTTGCCTCTTTTAAATCATCATTAAAATTTTGAAAAAAAGGAATAACTCCCGATTTTATATATTTTATTTTGGAAGTATTGTAAAACATATTATCATATTCTGAAGCCAAACAGTTATTGTTTACACATTTTTCTTTTAAAGAAGTTTTTTGATCAACAAGAATCGGTTTGTAACCCATTGCTTTTAGTGGATTGAATACTGTATGTGATTGCGGACAATTAAAGTCGCCGCAAAAGATCAAATCCTTATCAGGATATTCACCAGGTAAAAATTTAAAATATTTTATCTCTGTTTCCGGTTGTTTTGCCTTGGGAATCGCATGAAAGTCAACAAGTGTAAATTCTTTATTGTTATACATGAATGTGGCAAGAAAAGGTTCTCTGTCAATTTCAACATTGTATTTTACCTCAAGCCATGCTTTGCCTGTGAGCTTTACTTTTGATGTTTTCCATAAAAAAGCATAGCGCTCTCTTCTATCCGGGTTTTCACTACTTGTAATATCACTAACGCGATAGTCCCATTTAAAACCTTTTCTGTTTAATGCTTCGTTTAACCTTGCCACCGCCCGGGCGCCACCCGGGTCTTCAGCAACTACTTCCTGTATAGCAACTATATCATAATCTTTAACCGTATTGGCAATAAACTCTATCGCTGAATTAGTTTTTGATTTACCAAAGTTTTCAAGATTCCAGGAGCAAACGGTGATTTGGGCATGAAGACAAATCGCAATAATTAAAAAAAAATAAAATAGTAAGAATCGTCTCAGAAAAAGGTTGAGACAGGATGTAGGTTTTCTTTGTTTTCGTATGGTATGTTTTAAATGGTAGTAGTAATTTATTACAGTTTTATCGTTTTTTAATATACACGAACCTCCACTATTGAGGCAGCCTCTGATGCTCTTGTTGGTGTTGTCACCATAACTGTTCGGAAGATTTTTTATATGTTCTTTTATTTCATTCATTATATTTTATATTGCCTCTATGAATTGATCTTTCTCTCTTAAGAAAGTGATTCTTTTTAATTATGATTGTTACTTTCTTTTGCCTCCCGAAGAATCGCATTAGCGTCAGGTTAAGAAATACTATAATCGGTTTAAATACAGTACCAGCCTGAACTTCACAATAATCAGCGCCTGTAATTTCAGGTTGTTACCAGTTGTCACATAAGGCGCCTCTTTCGGTTCGGTCCCGACGAATGTCGGGATTGAAAAAATCCGCCTCAAGCGGACATTTTTTCAAAGAAGCGAAAGCAGCGCCGATGGAACAACGAAGCCATGCGGCTTGAGCATATAATAATTGTATTTAAGTGATGTATAAAAAAATTAGCCTGGCGCCAATGCGAAGAATCGGGGCAGGTTGATGCAAATGAAAGTAACCAAAGAAAATTATTTGCAGGCATATTTGTTTTTAAGGGCAACTTATGAATGCAAGCATTTCAAGAACGGCATGATCGCTCCGCGCATCCGTCCGGGCCAACGCCTCCCCCTGTGTGGCAGCGTTATTAATAGCAGGATCGTTGCAAGGCATAGCATTTTCTGAGACTTCTGCTTTTTCTGAAAACATTAATTAAATATAGTGGCTACCCTTGTGTACCGACACTCCCTTGCTTTTCAACCAGTGTGATGTTGATGATCATTCCTCCGAACAGTTATGATCTTGTCACCAACAAGGGATTTCAATAGCACCATAAATTTATATTAATTTGAGTAACCGAGAAAAAACTGTTCCTGTTCTTGTATGTACTCTTTTTAAAATGCTTGTTACAGGCATTGTTTGGTCATTCACTTAGAAGCTGTTTAAAAATGATTTCAAATTTCGTATGCAGATATTTTTACCACAATAGACACATACATAGAAAATGCACACATAGCTAAGTCTATGTGATCCCTATGTGCCTGTGATCTATGTGGTTCAAATGCATATTGTATTCATTTTCTTATAGAGATGTTTGCAAACTATAAATTTAAACAGCTTCTAAGACAACTGTTCAATGTCTTTTGCTCTATCGTCTGCAAAAATTTTGCAACGGGCATTATTAATTGCTGATTTCTCAATCCTCATATTAACCATTGGTATAATACTTGTTTTTTTCTCCTAAAAAATTTCATGGCAATAGCTTTTCCTATTATCGATTGGGGAAATGGTACAAATATTTACGAGGTTAATGTTCGTCAATATACGCGCGAAGGCACTTTCAAAGCTTTTATAAAACATATTCCGCGGCTGCACAATATGGGTATTGATATTTTGTGGCTGATGCCCATCACTCCTGTCAGCGTTGAAAAAAGACAAGGCACTTTCGGCAGTTATTATGCAGCAAGTTCGTACACAAATATCGATCCCGCATACGGAACAGAAGATGATTTTAAAGAGCTGATCAAAACAGCGCATTTTTTCGGAATGAAAGTGATCATTGACTGGGTAGCAAATCATACCGGTTATGATCATCAATGGACAAAAGAACATTCTGACTGGTATCGCAAAGATGAACATGGAAACTTTACAGAACTATATGGCTGGGTTGATGTGATTGATCTGAACTATGAAATTCCTGCATTGCGCCAAGGCATGATAAACGCCATGAAGCATTGGGTAACAAAATTTGATATTGATGGCTTTCGCTGTGATATGGCGCGAACGGTTCCTGTTGATTTCTGGATCGAAGCGAGAGGTGAATGTGATGCAGTAAAATGCTTGTTCTGGCTGGCTGAATGCGAGATATTAAATTATCATGAAGCTTTTGACCTTACTTATGGATGGGAAGTGATGCGCGCTTTTGATAAATACTTTAAAGATGAATTGAAGTTTGAAGAAATAAAACCATTGCTGATCAACTATTCTCATTATCCTATCGGTTCAAGAAAATTATTGTTTACATCCAATCATGATGAAAATACTTACCATGGAACAGAATATGAAAAATATGGAGCCAGCGCAAAAGCAATGACAGTGTTTACCTGTACCTGGCCGGGCATTCCATTAATTTATTCGGGACAGGAAAAACCCAACTACAAACGATTGGAATTTTTTGAAAAAGATTTTATTGATTGGGATGGGGATGTTGAATTGGATAGTTTTTATAAAACCTTATTAACTATTCGCAAAAGAAATAAAGCCTTGCAGGAAAGTGCTTCTGTACTATTGTTGCAAACCAATGCAGATAATATCCTGGCTTATTTATGCAGAAGACAACACGATAAAGTTTTAGTATTGATGAACATTGGTAAAAAGGCTGCAGCCTTTAATATAAATCATCCTGCATTAGCAGGAAAATATCGTGATTTGTTTTCAGGGGATCCTGTTGAGATGCAACGTTCTGCCACATTTAATTTTCAAACGGGAGAATATTTGGTGTATCATCTTACACACTAAAATATTTGTTTGAAAAACTATACAAAATGTAGCGTTTTAAATAAAAAACCGGTTAACTTTTAAAGTTAACCGGCGCGGATAAACATAAACGTTTATTCAAATGAATCTATGTTTATGATTCTTCCATAGGTTTACTTATTTTGCTTTTCCTTCATTATTGCCATTCTTTTTATTCTGTGTACTTTTTGCTGCTAACTGCGTTTGAATGTCCTCATCATAAGGATGAGCAATTGTGTGTTTATTATCGGCGCTGCCTAAACTTGTTGCGGGGCCGCCTTTTGCTCCCATATCTCTTTCTTCATCAGCATTTACTGTTGAAAAACCCTGCGGGTCTGTTTTACTATCTGGCATAACAATAAGTTTTAAAAGTTATACAATACAGTTATACCTTAAATTATCGTGCCATTTTTATTGATGCTTACTTAACCGTGAGTTCGGCTAAGCATAGAGTAATCCTGAAAGGATTTAATTTGAATAACCCCGTAAGAATTGCGGGATAAAGAACGGGTAAACAACATCGGAACCCTGCAGGGGTTTAATTGATTGATTACGATTTTATCCTCTGATCGCATCGAAGGCTTATTCATCGTAAAACCTCCCAGGCTTAAACCGGATTCACGTTACTTAAAAAAGTTTGCTGGTGTAACAAGTGCTATTGATTTCTCTTTATCAGGGTTCAAAGCAACAGGTACTTTCAAGCCGGTATTTTCACTATTATAATTTGTATATCTTGATAAAGCAAAATCCCCGTAGCCGTATCTTCTTATTGAAGATGTTCCCCCGGCTGTAATTTTACCATCAGGCTGTAAAAGAATTTTGCTTAATGTATTTCTGTGCCCTGAAAAAGCAGTGAGTATTCTTCCCTGTGATCCGAAAGAATGATCAGGCATTCCATCACCCGAGTAACGCGATAGTGCAAAATATGTTTCATTAATATCTGCCCTAAAACTATATCCTCCGGCAATAATTTTTTCATCCGGCTGAATAGCGATTGAAGTGATTTGATCAGAATAACCTAAATCACTGTTCACAATTCCGTTCATTCCAAAAGATGAATCTGTTGTGCCATTGCTATTATACTTTATTAAAAAGAAATTATAATCCTCAGATTGATCACTGGCTTGAACATAACCTCCGGCAATAATTTTTTTATCTTTTGTAAGCGCCATCGTGGCAAAAGCCGAATTGTTCTTAAGTTGAGTGATTACAATACCATTATCTCCAAACTTTTTATTCAGTTCACCTGATGAAGTAAGAGCAATTACAAAAGGTTGAGTTAAGCCAGGGTTGGTTGTATTATATCCGGATATGATTATATCACCTCTTGAATTAAGCGCAACACTTGTTGCAAAAGATCTAAAGCCGACAATAATCTTTTCACTTCCATTATTACCGAAACCTGGATCTAATGTTCCGTTATTATTAAATCTCGCAACAAAAACAAAGGAACTGTCCCACTCATTAATAGTGTTATTAATACCCGCCACTATAAACCTGCCATCATCCTGCAATGCAATAGCCTTACCATAAAAATCAGTTATTGAATCGCCGAAATAAACATTCCCGTTAATTCCAAAAGATGGGTCGGGCTCACCATTTTTCTGCCGCCGTATTATCTTTAAAAAAGCCGGCCCTTCACTATTGAATGGATAAGCATAGCCAGTGCCGGCAATTTTATCATCTTTCTGAATAACAATTGCATCAAGGTCAGAAAAAGTACTATCGAAAGTTATAAACCCATTTTCTCCAAATGATGAATCCAATTCACCATCTGTTTTATAGCGTGCAAGTGCACAAACATCCCAGTCGAAGGCCAAATTTTTTTTAATCAGATCATAATAACCGGCGGCAACAATTTTGTTGTCACTTTGAAATGCAATGCTGTTTATTGATTCTTCACTTCCAAAATCTGTAACAACTTTTCCATTGTTGCCAAATGATGAATCAAGAAAACGGGGCTGCGCATAATTATAAGTGCTTAGCGATAAAAGAAGAAAGCTAAAAAGATAATTTTTCATTGGTTTTAATTGATAAAGCTCAACAAACTGAATAAAGAGTTAGGGAGAATTGAAATAACAAGATAAAGAAACAATGACAATTAATATGGCAACTGCTTACTTCATTCAGTTTGTTGAGCTACTATCCGGCATAATTAATTTTGCTGCTCTGCTTCTTTTTCCATCATCAAATATGCTTTGATGAATCCATCCAGTTCACCGTCCATTACAGGTTGTACATTTCCCACTTCATAACCGGTACGATGATCTTTGATCATTTTATACGGATGAAAAACATAACTTCTTATCTGGCTCCCCCACTCTATTTTTTTCTTTCCTGCATTGGCAGCATTTTTTGCTTCTTCGCGCTTACGCAATTCTTCTTCATACAAACGGCTCTTTAGCATCTTTAACGCAAGCTCACGGTTTTCGCCCTGCGTTCTGCTTTGCTGGCATTCAACAATTATTCCCGATGGAATATGTTTTAACCGGACAGCCGTTTCAACCTTGTTTACATTCTGCCCTCCTTTACCACCGCTGCGATAAAATTCCCATTCAAGATCTGCGGGGTTTACGCTGATCTCGATCGTATCATCAATCAAAGGATAAACAAAAACGCTTGCAAAAGAGGTATGTCTTCTTGCATTGCTGTCGAATGGGGAAATTCTAACCAAACGGTGCACGCCGCTTTCTGCTTTTAAAAAGCCGTAAGCAAACGGGCCGTCAAATTGTAAGGTTGCTGTTTTAATGCCGGCGCCATCGCCTTCCTGGTAATCGAGTTCGGTAACTTTCCAGCCTTGTTTATCGCCATACATTCTGTACATGCGCAACAACATTTCTGCCCAATCCTGGCTTTCGGTTCCACCTGCGCCCGGGTTGATCTGCAGCACTGCCGGCAATTCATCTTCAGGCTGATTGAGTGTACTTTTAAACTCTGCATCATCCAGCCCGGCTATTGCCTGGCCGTAAGCCTGCTTTACTTCTTCTTCTGTTGCATCGCCTTCTTTCCAGAAATCAAACAGCACAGCAAAATCTTCCACTGCAGTTTCAACCTGCCCATACAGTTTAAGCCAGTATTCATTTGTCTTTATTTCTTTCATGATGCCGGTGGCGCGTTCATTATCGTTCCAGAAGCCCGGCGAAAGTGATAGTTGCCTGTCGTTCTCTATTTTTTGCGTGCGGTTACCAACGTCAAAGAAACCTCCTTATCCCGGCTAAGCGGGACCGCAATTCAGTAAGTTTTTCCTGTGTCATAAGCCCGCGAAGATAAGTAAGAGATCAGGAAAGGTTGATGAAGAACGTCTTTCTGCCGCTGCTTTTGTTGTTAAAAAAATAAAAATTGAATGGCCAAATTAAACTGAAAGCAAAAGTCTTTGTCAATGAACCATAAAACATTTAAAAAATGAAAAAAACACTCTTCATGCTTATTTGCGCAACAGTAATTGGCGGCGCAACCTTTGCTCAAACAACACATCCTAAACATACTGCAGTTAAAACACAGGCGAAAGATCTAAAAGAAGATCAACACACAAAAAACGAAGACAAACAACAATTAAAGGCAGACAAGCAGGATTTGAAGAATGATCAAAGTGGCTCAAAGCTTTCAAAAGACGAGGACCGCGCTACCGTTGCAAAAGATGAAGTAAAAACAGATAAGGCTACAAAAAAGGAAGACAAGCAGGTGAAAAAAGACGAAAAGGCTATTGACAAAAAAGCAAAAGCTCATAATTCTGATCCTGATCCTAATCCTACTACAACTACCCCGGTTCAAAATTAATATTCCATATATAAACAGAAACCCGGCAACAGTAATTGCCGGGTTTTTATTTTATAAACCGATACAGATAACAGCTAAGTTATCATATCAGCATTTAAATAGAAATTGATAAAGCATTACCTTTTTTTCGACGCATGCACCAACTGTCCGTATGTAGGTATTTGCTGCATAATGGAAGCCCTTAGCTGCGTAAGAATATATACTTCCGACTGGTAAAATTGAAATGCAGTAACTGCATTAGTGGCTGCTTTTATTTTCTTATAATATTCTTCGAGCGTTTTTTCCTGGCCCATGCGGTTTGCAAAATATTGAGTGGCCAGCGTGTCTGCAACTTCAGGCGTTAAATTGCTGTAGGAATGAGCAGTTTTTTCATACAATGCAAGCCTTGATTTTGCAGTTTTGCGGTTAAGCTGATCGTATTCATCATATAATTTCCAGAAAGCCACAGAATCTTTTGGTTCAACATAAACCAATTTGGCTACAGCTTCCTTTTTTTGAACGCCCAACAGGTTAACGATAGCTTCTGCTTCCGCATCAGAAGTCTGGCCATATGTAGTATAAACCGCACCACAGAAAAATATAGCCAGGAGAACAATACTAAGTTTCATAAATTTTTATTTTTTTAAAGCCGCAATATGGTGGAATTAGAACACATTTTATATGGAACAATATGTTTAACCGTTAAATAGTGATCACAATAATCAAAGGTCTATATTAAGGGCTAAAAACTGTAGCTGTAACAATACGTGTCTCAGGCCTTGAACGGTACATCGTAAGATTTGGTTGGCTCATGATCTAATTTGGTATTTGTTCAACCAATATTTTATTTCCTGTTTTGTCAAAATAAGTACAGGTCATACTGTCTATGGAAACAGCCCATTTTTCAATACCTGACCTGGCGCTGTCTGTACAGAATGCCGGGTAGTCTGTCTTGCCTTGCTGGTGCGTTGATAAATCCGCCATAAACGATTCTGCATTGCAAACTTCTGCAATAGCCAGCATGGTATACTTTGCAGGAGATGATATTTTATAATCATTATCCCCAAAGTAGTTTGTGTGGCCGTCGGCAACATAGGTTTCGTAAAAGGTTACACCCAATTGTTTTAAGTCTTTAATATAAGCAGGAAAATCTGCACCTGATTTTACTTTGCTGTGAGCCGCTTTGATTTGTTCTGCTGTAAACATCTTTTTGCATTTTTAATTGTGAAACGATTTGTTTGAATGATCATAATGCAAAAGTGAAACAACCAAAAGCCCTGTAATTGTAAAAAATCGTTTTTTATTCCTTGCCAGTAAAAAACTTTTCAGGTGTATCGCCTGTGAACGTTTTAAACTCTTTAATAAAGTGGGCCTGGTCGTAGAAACCGGCCTCGTAGCTTAATTCAGTTAAAGAGTTTGCTGAATTGTATTGCTGAATAACATATTTGAGGCGAACAATGGAAGCAAATTTTTTAGGAGAAGCGCCCACTGCCTGCCGGAATCTCTTTTCTAACGGGCTTTGGCTGATGTGTAATTGCCCGGTTAATTCCTTTATCCTGATATTGCCTTTGCTTTTGTGAATGAGTGCAAGTGCCGCCAACACTAATTTGTCGGGTTCAGTGTTGGTCATTCTGCTGATTAAAAATCGTTCAACTGCTGCAATACGAGGTGCGTCTGTCTTTGCTTCTGCTAATCCTTCTTCTAAACATAACAGTTCGGAACGAAGCATAAAGTTTTCTAACGAAAAGCTTTCCCTGAATAGTTCGTGCAATGGTTGTCTGAAAAATTGTGACGCACCTGCTTCTTTGAAGAAAATTAAAACCGTTCCGATGTTGGCAGAGTTTTTAAATTTCCGGCTATGGTCAGCTAAGCCCGAAACGCCGGAAATGGATAAAGAAGTTTCCTGCCCGTTCTGAATCCGTGATAATCTTCCTTTGTATTGAAAACCGATAACCAAACCTGTGTCAGGTAAAACTTTGTAAGTGGTTTCTTCTGTGGTTTCCTGCACAGCGAACGACTTCACGAACGGTTTCAGAATATCACAAGGTATATAAGTGTCAAATTGCATAGTCTCCGTTTAAAGCCCTGCTCAAAACTACGAGACCCTTTTGGTACGAAAAACAGAGAAACTTACAACACTTTTAGCAATGTCATTGTTGTGCGGTCTTTCCCCTGCAGTTGTTGGTCAAAAGACACAATAACGGCGAACGCACAATACTGGCAGCGGCAGGAAGATTCCGAACTTCTTTTATTTCGTTGCCATATAGTAACATAGTGTGCCCGTTCTTGTCTTCAGATAATGCGTTTCGGTTAAATTCTTGAAGCCTGATCGTGTTATATATCCCGGAAATAGCCCTTTCCCGTGTTCAACAATATATTGTAGAACTTTAAAGTATCCAAGGAAATTGAGAAACTTTGCTTTTATTTTGTTTCTTTCCAAACCCCAGTCTGCGATATGAATTTCCCCACCCGTTTTTAATACTCTGAAAATTTCATCAAGCGCAATTTGTTTTTGATATGGAGAAAGGTGATGAAATACCAGGCAACTTACAACTTTATCAAAATAGTTATTCGGGAATGGAAACGTCTTCCCATCATATTCAAGAACCTGTATGTCCAGGTTTTGATGTGCTATTTTTTTTTTTGCAATTCTTAAAACTTTTGGGTCAACATCTATTCCTATGATTTTTATTGCGGAGATTTCTTTTTTAAGGAGGATTGCAATTTCTGATGTTCCTGTTCCAAAATCAAGAATCATTTCGTTTGCAAAAGGGTTAATCTGTTGTATAAGTATTTGTCTGAACCCACCTGGCATTACTCTTTTAATTGCCCGGTCATAGTAACCGGTCAGAAAATCAAAGCTTAATGCAGGAATATATTTTTTATCATTACCCAATATCACGCTGTTTTTAAGGTTATGGCTAAAGTCTCAGGGCTTTGTGTTCTGGCAATAATCAGGGAAGGTCAGCCTCAACCCTTTCTCAATCCTTAGGTTCCCACAATTCAACTTTGTTTCCTTCTGTGTCAAGGATATGTACAAATTTACCATAGTCGTAAGATTCAACACTGTCTACAACAGTAACGCCTTCTTTTTTTAATTCTTCAACAAGAGCTTCTAAATTCTCAACTCTATAGTTTATCATAAAGTCTTTTGTTGAAGGCTCAAAATATTTTGTTGTTTCAGCAAACGGACTCCATTGTGTTTGTCCTTTCTTTGTGCTGTCTGCACCTTCATACCACTCAAAAGTTGCCCCATATGCGTTTGTATCAAAACCTAAATGCGTTTTGTACCATTCTCTCATTTTATTAGGGTCTTTGCATTTAAAAAAAATGCCGCCAATGCCTGTTACTTTTTTCATTGTTGTTGCTTTATTTTGTTTTGTAATTGCCGTCTTTAGTGCGAAACCTGAAAGAAAAGATGTTGTAATAACTAAAGCTATTAATGATGTCTTTTTCATTTTATCCTGATGTTTGTCGTTTATAATGTTGTTCGTTACGCTTACGCCACGGCCAGGTAGAAGGCCTTGAATCGTTGCCAGGCAAGCCCGGAACTGTGCCGTTAAATTTGCTTACTTTCTCAATATCTTCTCCATTGCTCTCCCTTTAGCTAATTCATCAATCAACTTATCTAAATAACGCATCTTTTGAATCAGTTTGTCTTCGATTTCTTCCACCCGGTATCCGCAAATTACACCTGTAATTTTTGAAACATCCGGATTAAGTGCAGGTGCCTGGTCGAAAAATGTTTCGAAATCATTTTTCTTGTCTATTTGTTTTTGCAATGTTTGTTTGTTGTAACCCGTTAACCAAAAAATAATGGCATCAACTTCTTCCTTTGTGCGCCCTTTTGCCTCCGCTTTTTTTATGTATAACGGATAAACACTGGCAAAAACAATTCTATATACTCTGCTCCTGTCCATTTTAATTGCTGTTGAATGTCAAACTTAATTTATCATGATTAGCCACAAGTTAGCACTGTTCCTAAAGGCACGTAAATTTATGATATAAGCGCTATTCATTAAGAAACCCGGTTATCGAAAATCAGGTAACTGGTATTGCGCTTTTGTATTGTTATTAGTACAATTCACCCAAAAACTTTTACCAATAAGTAAACCGCAATGTTCTTTCTGCGCACATAGCATGGCTAAGAAACATTACCGGAAAGAAATCATTTTTTTGTCGGATCATAGTAAAGAGTTACTGCGCCACAACCAAATGTTTTTGTTTTTAAGAGTTTAAGATCAATGCTATCGCTTATGTTTTTGAATAATGGTAACCCGCTTCCTAAAATAATCGGATGAATACAGAGTTGGTATTCATCAATTAAGTTAAGTTGCGCCAGGGCTGCTATTAAACCCGGGCTGCCAACTAAAATGTTTTTACCCTCGCCATTGCGGGGTTGCTTGAGTTCTAAAACTTCTTCTCTAATAACTTCCTTTTTCAGTTTTGTATTTTTCCAATCAACATGTTGAAGCGTGCGGGAAAAAACAATCTTCGAAATATTGTCTATTAATACTGCAAATTCATCTATTGGTTTTTTACCCGTAGGATTTTTTACCACAGTTGGCCAATAACTTTCCATAAGCTGATAGGTTATCCTTCCGTATATAAGGGTGTCTGCATTACTTAATAGCTCATTATAATGTTGGTGTATTTCTTCGTCTGCAATCATTGCCGTGTGGTCGCAAAACCCGTCAAGTGTCATATTGATTGCTGCAATTAGTTTTCTCATTTTATTGCTCTTTAGCTCCAACAGTACCTGTCTTAACTTCTCCGGCCCGCTTGTAACCGGCTATAATAACCCCGGTTGATGTAACAACACTCTCTGTTAATGTAAAGGCTGCCGGAATCGGGCCGCTGTCAAACAACTTTTTTCCTTCACCAAGTGTCAGGGGGTAAATTTTGAGACAGAGTTCATCCACTAAATCATTCCCAAGTAACAGCTGAATAAGTTTACTGCTGCCCCAAACCTGGATGTTAGCACCTTCTGAATTTTTGAGCTTTTTGATATCTTCCAGGCTTTCGATAAATACCGTGTTTTTCCAGCCTGACTTTTTCATGGTACTGGACATAACATATTTTGTGCCCTCATTGATGCCCGGCCAAAAGTCTGCATGTTCAGGCCAGTAGGCCGCCCAGATATCAAATGTTTTCCTGCCCAAAAGATAATCTGCAGTTTGGCTCAGCTCTTTTTGCACCACCTCACCACCAACTTCATCACCATACGGTGCTGTCCAGCCGCCATATTTGAAACTGCCTGATGTATCTTCCTCAGGCCCACCGGGTGCCTGCATTACGCCATCTAATGAAATCATTGACAGGACGATTATTTTTCTCATATTATTTCACCTCCTCTTATAATTTATTAATTAAAAAACTTCTCCAATTTGGTTTTGTTACGATACAAATCTCGTCAATAAAGATCGTGCTGTTGCAGGCTAAATGCGATAATCTTAAGGGTTGAATACGACAAGTATTGATAGTACATGCAGAAAGGTAGGGTTGTCGCTATGGCATGACCGTTAACGGTAGGGCTTGCTGTTGTGCTGGAATTTATAATGGCCGGGTAGATCAAAGTGTTAGCCAAACAGAAGTTTATGTTGCGTTCCGTCCAGTTTTTAGCCAAACCTCATGTTAGGCGATGCTTTGTCAGTCAGGAACGTTTTGTCGAAATAGAATTTTTAAATTTTTGAATAAGTAAAATTCTCTAAATCCTAAATAAGTCAATGATTCAAGCCCTGCTTTTAAATCCTTATAATTTGAATAGAAGTACCGAGAGATTTTTTCTATTCGCTTGTCACTCTTTATAAGATAAATAATGTCAAATTTTGCTTGATAACCGTCTTTATAATATGTGTCAACAAAACCGTCAAGTTCTGTAAAAGAATAAAGTCTTTTCTTTTTTGTGAAGATATTTTTAAATAAAATAGTCTTATTGAAATTGTCAATGGTTACAACGACAGCATTAAAATAAATTATAGGTATAAACAGAATTGATAAAATAGAAAAAGTAACAATTTGAAAAACTAAATGGTCACTTTCTCCATGAGTAAGTGTCAACGGCTTAAAAAATGTTATACCAAAGAAAAACTCTAAGAATAGCGAAACAAGATTGTAAAACGCGTAAGTCGTCACAACCGTTAGAAACCAAAAGCCTGTTATACTAAATTTTGATTTTACCATGTCACAGTAGCTTACGCACAACGGTAGGTATTGCTGCAGTTTGGGTAATAGAATTCTATGAAGCCTAAACTACTGCTGATATCAAAACCGTGGTTGAATATTTATTCGATAGCCAAATTTATAATGTCGTGCTGATAACCGAAGCTGAATTTTTTGTTGCTGTTGAAGCTTACAATGTCCAGCCCAAATTGCCGCAATACACTTGTTGGCTGTTGTGGTTTTTATTAGTGGGGAAAATTTATTTCATAAACGTTTGCCCACAGTTTTCCTGTCACATAAATTTTGTCCGTAACTGAATCATAGGCTATGCCATTTAAAACATCAGCATGCGGATTTTTATTCTTTGCTTCAAAAACTAATGAGCTTAAGTCAAGCCTGCCAACAACTTTTCCATTTGATGTATCAATTTTAACGATAGAATTTGTTAGCCAAACATTTGCGTATATAAATCCCTTTATAAATTCTAATTCATTTATATTATCCAATGGAGAATTATTATCTGAGATTGATAACACTTTAATTAGTGTCAAACTCTTAGGATTTAAAAAAGTAACTTTATCCGTGCCATCACTCATTATTAAACTTTTTCCATCTGTCGTTAAACTCCAGCCTTCAATATTGGAATACTTAAAAGTTCCGATTTGTTTGAACGTTTTAGAATCATAAATAAATCCCATTTGATTTTTATAAGTAAGCTGATAAAGTTTATTATCAAGAAACACAATTCCCTCACCGAAATATTTTGTCTTATCTAACTCAACTTTCTTGTCAAACTTTCCTGTTAATAAGTCATCCGTAACAATTAGAGATTTTGTAAATGGAAGTTCGTCCGGTGAACCAGTGCTTTCATAAAGTATTCCATTATGAAATAAAAGTCCTTCTGTAAATAATGAAGTATCATGTGGAAATTCTTTTGTTACCGAATAATTGATTTGAGGAGTAGTCGGTACTAAGTCTGTTGAAATTTTTGCTGTAGTACTTTCATTATTGTTACACGATACAAAAAGCAAAGTCAAACCACAAATAAGTAAAAGTCGTGTTTTCGAAAACTTCATGAGTTTAATGTTGTCAGAGACAATAACCGCCAACGTGTTGTATTTGTGTTCGGTGGGAGTACTTAATGTCCAGCCTGGAACAGCAGCTAAATTAATAAACAAAAGTCGAAGTTTAAATCCATTGCTGAATAGCGTTCGGTCAAGCCAGTTACAGCAGCTTGGTTTTGTGCAACAGCTTAATAGCTTGACCGGTCAGCCCCGCTGACACAAATACTTTTGTTGGCTGCAGCCATTTTGCGTTTAGTTATTTTTTCATAAACTTAGGAAGTCCATAAATAAAGTCCATGAATTTTGTTCGCTTGTTTGTCGTTGTAATTTCTTTTATTTCTTTCGGATAATCTCTAAACCATCTAATACAGCCTTCTGGATTAACAGAAATTCCATCGTCAAAATAGCTAATGAATTCTTTTGGGACCCAAGCAAATAAAAGTCTATTATCACCTTCTTTAGTTAAATAAAACCATGTGTCAATAGGCGGACAATTATAATCATCTAAAAATCCATGTGATGAAACTGCCGCAGCACCATCATTTAATGTTCCATCAATTTCAAAAATGAATACTTGGCCTTCATAGCTTTTATCATCATTAGCAAGTGTCAAGTCATTTTTTATTTGAAGTTGTTTAGCGAACAATTCTTCATACAAATTTTCTTTATAGCCCGGGTCTATCTTCCAATTGACAAGAAATAAGTAGAAAAATTTTTCTTCCTGAGCAGTTGGAATTTTATTTAGAATGAACTCAAAAAGTTTTTCGTTATTATAAGTCGGATTAATGCTTCTAAATAACGATGCAAAATTTTTGTCTGTGTTTGACAATTGATTGTCGCAATAATTTTGTGTCACTAATAAATTCTCATTAAATGTTTTGTAGTTAATAGAAAGCATATGAATTTTTGGTGTCATGAGATGGTTGCAGCCAACGATCGGGCTTGGCGAAGAACTGGTATTTGAAATTAGTCCAGCCTGAACTGCGGCTAAATTTATAATTAAAAGTTCATTGTTATTGATATTGCCAAATTTATAAAGTCAAGCCGATAACTGCCGCTGATTAGCCAAACAAAAGTTGATGCTGCGTTACGTCGCGCCAGTTTTTTCGCCAAACCTCTTTGTTGGGTGTAGTTTTTTATATTTCAAGAGTTATATAATAATCATATTTCTTTTTGCATTTGTCAAATGACTGTTCATTATTCTCAATACAATTTTTAATATTATCAATGTCAGCTTGTGATAATTTTTTTCTTGAATGAATGTTGTACCAGTTCATTGGAGTTTGTCTTGCAAGAGTAATTGTAAGATTAAAGTCATTGTTAGTGTCAACATGAATTTGTTTTGTCAAAGCTTTGTAGTTAATACCGGCGATGGTTATAGCATAATTTGAAGGCTTTAGCTTTATAGAAAACAAACCGCTTTCATTTGTCATTGTTTTGATTGTCGTGTCAGCATCTTTAAAAATTACTGTCAAAAACCCGATTGGTTTTGATTGATAATTTTTAATTACCGCCGTTACTGTTGAAGCACTTTCAAAATTTTTAAGTGTGTCAGTTACGAATTTTTCCGTGTCATTAAAATTGTCAGGTTGTAATCTATAAACAAACTTGTAATCTTTTGATTTTTGTCCCGCTGCACAAAAGCCAAGTAAAAACAAAATGAGAAAAGTTAGAATTGAAGGTCTCATAAAATTACACACAACGTTCACGGCTTGGCGAAGAACTGGTATTTGAAATTCGTCAGCCCGAACTGCTGCTAAATTTATAATTAAAAGTTCATTGTTATTGATGTCGCCAAATTTATAACGTCGAGCTGATTACTGAAGCTGAATAGCGAAACTAAAGTTGATGTTGCGTTGGGTCGCGCCAGTTTTTTGCCAAGCCTGCTGTTGCCTGCATGTGCTGCTTTACACCCTAAGATTTGACTTTTAGTTATTTTCATAATGGTTTTTTACTTTGTTCAAATAGTTGAGTGTCGGCTGTCGCATTATTTTATCTTGAAGACAAGATCTTAATGTTTTATAGTAAGCATTGATAAATAAGAGTTCATTGTCTTCAAGATAATACGTTAGGATTTGTGCTTTGTTGATTTTTGATTTTTCATAGTTGCCGATTAACGTCTTTGATTTCTCATCCCAAGTGTATTGAACAAGAGTGGAATCGTTAATAAAGTTTGGGCTTTCAGAGGAATCAGAAAATGCCTGATAATAAACCATCTTCAAAGTCAACGGGCTTGTTTTTATGACTGTCGATTCAAGCCATAACGCACGAATGCTCCAAGGAAATTGTAGATTGCCATTTTCAAGTTCGTTCAAAATTGGAATTAGTTTGTTATCATAATACTTATAAAAGTAGAAGTTAAACCACCATATTCCTGAGCCACTTTGATAGTTCTCTTTGTAGTAAATTACAGTCTTACCGTCAGCATCTTTATAGTGCTTCAGTTCAAGTCCGTAACGATGATAAATGTTGTGCTTTGAAATAATTTTATTGGCAGAGAAAAAGTACATTTCACAACTCCATCCAGCATCAGCATAACCAGGGCACACGGCAAATTCTTTAAAATCAGCTTTATTATTGTCAAAAGAAACAAAGGTTAAAGGAATAGTTCCTTCCACTTCGTAGGAACTATCAATTTCTATGTTACCAAAAATTCTCTTAGCGGTTTTAATGTCAAGCTTTTCTACTTTACAGCCTTGTTTCAGTTTTGAAAAATCTTTAGAATTTATTGTTACATCAAGTTGTTTTTGGGTTTTAAAAATAGAGTCAGTCATAAATGAAACTTTGTCTATAAAAGGAGTTGGAGAAAGTTTTCCAATGCTGTCCAGGAAGTTTTCAAGTTGTTTGTCGGTGTATTGTACAAGCTGTTTTTCTTTTTTCTCGGCTATCGTAGAATCACTTTTGTTTTTGGGGATCAGTGAAGCATTGTCTTTAGGTTTTTTCTCATTATTACAGTTAGAGAAAATCATTAAGGTCAAAATGAAAAGTAAATTGTTCATTGCTTAGTTAGTTGATGTTAAACGTGTCGCCAAAGCATTGCAGCTAATGGCTCAGTATTGCTTGCAGGCGGGGCAATAGCGCCGTGTCAGCCAGTTACCGAAGCTAAATTAATTTTATTGCTGATGTTTACTTACCAATGCTCACCTGCGTTCCGTCGCGCTGGAACTGAAGCTGAACAACGTTACTGCTGCTGATGCTGCGCTGTGTCTGCCCCGCTTGCAGCAATACTTTTGTTAGCCGTAGTATTTTATTCATTTAGAGAGTCATTATATTCATTAAACTCGATAGATTTATTCAAATACTCTTGTGCTTTTTCTTTATTTCCCAATTTCTCGTATGTTTTTCCGAGATAGAAATTTATCAATTCCGTTTTATTGTCAATCTTTTCTGATTCTTCAAAATTCTCTAATGCTTTTTCAAGCTCATTTATTTTTAAATAATAAGCTCCTAAATTTCTCCAGGCAAAAGAGTTGAATGGATTCATTTCACAGGCTTTATTAATGTCTTTATATGCACTTTTTATATCTTCAAGTTGAAGTTTACAATATCCTCTATTATTATATGGAAAATCATATTTTGGGGCAATATTGATTGCTTTATCAAAATAGTTAATAGCTTCTTTATAATTTTTTTGTTGAAGCAAAAAATATCCAATGGCATTATAAATTTCTTTGTTGTTAGGATTTAATTCAAGTTTTTCTTTATAAAGTTTTATAAGCTCATCAAAGTCTTTACTTTTTCTTGCCTCATATATTTTATTTCTTGACTCATTCTTCGGGTTAGGTTCTGTAATTCTCTTCTTCTTTGTATAAATTATTTCTGGATTGTTCTGGATAAAATTCATACTTCTTTTGAAAGCGCCTTTCACATTTGCTGATAAAAATTTAATCCACTCTGGATTTTCATCTTCTCTTATATATGAAAATAATGCAAGTGCATAACCCCATTGCGTTTGAGTTAAATAACCTGACTTGCTCCATCCCCAATAATCAAACCCTGATACGGTTTTAAAAGCAGCGTTAGCATTAAAAATACCAAGACCAAAAACTATTGTTGTGAGGTCTGTTAGATGTTCATTATTTACTTGGATTCTTTTTTCGCCAAGTAATTTAATATGGCTTAGTTCATGTGATATCGTTGCAACTATAGCCAAAGGGTCTTTCAATTTTTTTTCTTCAAGCCCGATAATATATTTACCACTTTCCTGTTTCCCAAAATATACGCCTCCGGAATATTTTTCATTTTTTACATTTTGCAAAAATATACGGTGTCCAAAAGGACTACCTGTATCTATTTCACTTTGTCCTTCTTTGTAGAAATGAATAATAATTTCGTCTGGGTTTATTTCCATTTGCGTAGCTACAATTTTTAAAATATCAACTGCTGATTGTTGTTGTCCATTAAAGCGAATTGGAAAATCGCTAAAATCAGGAGTTAGCACTTTTCTATTTTTAATATTTTCTTTTCCAAATGAATTTATAAGCCAGAGAAAATATTCTTCAAGCAGTTCACGAGTTTCTTCATCAACAAAATTTTCATAATCATTTCTACTAAATAAGTTTGACATTAAAATTAGTGGTTGGGTGTGTCAAATAATATTACGGCTAACGGTAAGCATTTGTGAAGGCATGGAATTTTACGTTCCGTCTGCTTGTACAAATGCTTAATTGAAAAATATAAGTTGAAGATAAGGACAATTGCCAAATGTCGTGCTTGGAACAAAAGATGATAAGAATTACTGCTGCACAAGTGTTGCTGGTCAAGCCATGCTTTTACAAATGCATATGTTAGGCGTATTTCTTGTCAAGCTTTGATTTATAATATGGTTGAATAAACGCTTTGTCAACCCATTGCAGTTTAGAAAGAAAATTATTTAAGTCTGGATGGTCAAAATCTTGATTGCGTGCAATGTCTTCATTTGTAATTGAAGCTGAAATTGAAAGTCCAGAAATAACAAGGTTTTTCAAAGCAGTTTGATTTTCGTTTACAGGTTTGAATTGCTTTGCATAAGTGAGAATATTTATAATCTCATTGTCGCCGAAAACTAATTGACTTCCACCTACGATGTCAACATATTCTGCAATCATGCATAAAATGATTATCAATGCTCCTTCTATATAAAAGTATTTTTCCGCATCTTGAAAATAGTTGTCACCAGTTAAAGTAACATATTCCCAGTAAGGCAAAGTGAAGGAGTAGGCAGGTATAAATGCGTTGTGTAACTCGCTGCCATTCTCGTCAAATGTCCATAAGATATCTTTTTTGAGTTGGTTAAGTTCAACCCAATCTATTTGTCTTTTCGTACCGTCAATTTTCTCTATAAAGATATTTGTGTCTTGCATCTGAATTACGCCTAACGTTCACGGCTTGCGAATAACTGGTATTTGAAATTCGTCCAGCCTGGTACCGCTGCTAAATTTATAATTAAAAGTTCATTGTTATTACTGTTGCCAAATTTATAGAGTCACGCTGATAGATACAGTACAATAGCCAAACAAAAGTTGATGTTGCGTTCCGTCAGCCAGTTTTTTGCCAAGCCTCATGTAAGCAGCCGCTTTTCTGTCTGTTAGTGAAACCAATTACCTGTTAAGTGTCGGTAATTATTGTCTGGCTTTACTTTGTCTGCCAAGTATGTAATTCCTAATCGAACGTCAAGAAAGCCCCACAAGCCATAATAAATTCCATTGTCAGATTTTGAAATAATATAAACACCTAACTGTTTTCGTCCTTCTCGTATTTTGTCGCTTTCCAAAGTAGTTAACTGGTCACCTTTAGAAATGCTGTCATTTAAAATTGTAATGTCGCCTTGTTTATTAATCAAGATATTGTTTATTTCTGTCAGTACATTTTTGTTTTGGCTGATATAAAGTCGGTATGAAGTGTCAATTAAAAATGGTTCTGTCAACTGTTGAACTACGGCACAAAGAGCAACAACAACTGTCCAAAATATCTTTGTCTTTAGATGACCTTTACCAAACAAAATAGTCAGGTAAAAAATCAAAGCGGTTACAAGTCCGCAAATAAGCAAAATTTGATAAGTGCCTTGCTGTCTCCCGAAGAAAAGAAAACTTACAAACGTCGAAGCAACTCCGATTAAAAGTCCTATGTGTTTGAAGGAAAGTGTCATTATAAAGTGGCTGCTTACGTTAGGTATTTGCGATGGCAGGGCATCGAAACTCGTCACGCCTGTACCGAAGCTGATTATTTTATATTGCCGAAGTTAAGTACAAATGCCTAACGAGAAATGTCAGCCGGTTAACTAAAGCTGAATAAAACTACTGCTGTTGAAGTGCTTAATGTCGCGCCCTGATAACGCAAATATTTTTGTTGGTGGCAGTTTTATTTTATTCCGAAATCACTTTACTATAATATCTCTTTTGCTAATTGTTTTTAATTGCCCATTTATCCATTTATTTGAAAGCAGCGTTAATTGACTTTGTCCTTTCATATTATAACCATTCCACAATTCAGAGATAACAGTTTTTGTTTTTTTCTCAGGTGTCATATTTGCTAAATCATCTGCTTCCTTGTGGTAATTAAGTTTCTTTGTTTTTGGTTCAATGATTAATAAATAACCTCTTGAAAGCGACCATCCTTGTGAAGCAGATGCTTGAATATAAATATCTGTTTGTTTGTCAAAATTATAATCAGAAAACGTTATGTCAAACTCACTGGGAGATGCACCAAGTCCATCTATGCTGTCTGACAAAAACCATTTTTTATTTTTAATTGAATAGAGTTTGATTAGATAAGTACTGTCAGCATTGCAACAAACTAATAGAGCGTTTTTTTCAGTCTTGTTAAGGAATTTTCCCGATTTGAAAAATAAAAATGATTGCCAATCATCAATACTAAATGCATTATTGAACTCAAGTGTGTGTTTGATTAATGCTTCCTTAAGAAGTTGGTCGATTGTATCGGGTTGAGAAACTTTTTTATTTTGTTGTTGTATAGTACTATCAGAATAATTTGTTTTGCTTTGTTGTTGTATAGTGCTATCAAAATGATTCGTTTTGTTTTGTCTTGACTGTGGTTGAGTACAACAAGAGAAAAAAAGTAGTCCAAAAAATATTATTGTCAAGGGTTTTGTAATTACCATATATTTTCTTATTATTTTTTGCAATTAGCCTTGAGTTTAAAGCTGTCGAAAAAATTGCCACCAACGATCAAGGCTTGGCGAAGAACTGGTATTTGAAATTCGTCCAGCCGGAACTGCTGCTAAATTTATAATTAAAAGTTCATTGTTATTTCTGTCGTCAAATTTATATCGTCGCGCTGATTGCTGAAGTTGAGTAGCAAAACAAAAGTTGATGTTGCCTTGAGTCAGCCAGTTTTTTGCCAAACCACATGTTGGCTGAAGTGTTTTGGCATCTAATGCTGATTGCTATTAATTCTGTCAATAAATTTGTTTTCAAAAATAGCGATGAGATTTTGCATGTCTTTGCTGTCATTTTGATAACCGCCAAATTTATGCGTCTTGTCAAAAGCACCTACAAGACCAATTTTAGAATGAGTTTTGTCTAACTTGATATAAAAGAAGTTATAAGAATATAAAGTTGAATCATTCTTTAAATTAATGTCCGCATAATATTTAAGATTGTCGTTTGAAGTGCCAGTTGTGTCCGTTATTTTATAATTAATGTTTGTATCGTTATTTGAAATTTTTATTATTTCATTAGCAAGCTTGTCAGTTGTCAAAGAAAAGTTGTATTCTTTCATTGGTGGATAAACACTGCTAATATTTATAATAGGATAAACTATTTTAATAAAGCAAAAAGCCATTACAGCTAACGCACAAAAAAATATAACATATTTCCATTTCATTAATTAACCAGTAGAAAGTTAGTTTTAAAAAATCGAAATTAAACCGTTGTCATCTGAAATTGAAACGCTGTTAGTCACATTTCAGCCAACGTCAAGCATTTGTGAAGGCATGGTAATAGCGATTGGTCAGCCTGGTACAAATGCCTAATTGAAAAATGACCCGTCCTAAAAAAAGTTGACTGGTTTTTAATAATAATCCTGTTATTGGTTGACTAAGATAATTCATCCTGATATAGGTTGATATTACTTTTGGTGTTACCCTGTGTGTTGGCTAAAATATTTGCGGTTGCTCTCATAGCTATAGCAAATATTTTTGTGCGTTGGCCTGTGTTCTTACTTTGCATTAGTTGCTTCTTTTTTAGTGCGTTTGTAATAGTAATTTTTCCATGTTTTCTTTTGCATACCATATTGTTTGTGTACTTCCTCTGGCACTTGCCAGTTCAGGCTTGCATGCCGCCTGCGGTAATTGTAAATGGTAATACAGCGGCTGATATGCCTTGATGCTTCTACCGGGTCTTTGTAATAACTGCTAATAAGTTCTGTTTTAAGAATCCCATTTACTCTTTCTGCAATGGCATTCTCATATGGATCACTGTTCTGTGTCATGCTGATCATGCAGTTGTGTTGTTGCAGCAGCGTAGTGTATTCTGTGCTGCAGTACTGTATGCCACGATCGCTGTGATGGATTACGATAGCTTCAACCGGTTTTTGTGCCAGAGCTTTCTTTAGCGCCATAACACCACTGCTTACTTTCATATCATCACTCAGGTGAAAACCTACAATCTTTCTTGAGTAGGCATCAGTAATTAAAAACAGATAAGCAGGACGGTGTTTGGTGGGTATATAAGTGATGTCTGCTACCCAAAGCTCATGTGCCTTTAAGGGTGTAAAATCCTTCACCAGGTTGGCATAGCGCCTGAAGTGATGCTTGCTCATAGTAGTGTATACATTGCGCTTAAGCTTACGCACCAGCAGCTTGTTTCTGCGTAGCAAATTAAAGAATGCATCTCTACCCATTTTAATATTGTGTTCTTTAAAAAAGGCTTGCAGCTCAACAAACAGTTTGCGGCCACCGCACCGGGGTTGCAGCTTTCTTAATTGTTGTATTTGCTGCAGTATCATACCTTCCTGCAGGTGCAGGCGCATGGTTTTGCTTTGATGTTTATAATACGCCTGTGGCGTATGGCCCAACAGCCGACAGATAGTTTGTAAACTCACATAACTATTTGTCTTTTTTATTTCCCGGACTGTGGGCTTCCAGACTTTTTTCTAATGGAAATATTAAGTTTCTCTTCTGCAATATCGATCATGGTATCTAAAGCATCACCGCGTAGCTTTTCCCATTCAAGTTGTTTCTCCAGTGCAGTTATTTTCTTCTGCAGATCATCAGCAGTAGGTGCTTTTTTGGGAAGTCTTTTTTTGTTGGGGGCATCCATATCCCGAAGGTAATGGCTTTGTTGTTTTGCAGTGCGTTCCAGACCATGAATACCCTGGTAAATCTGTACCCATTTGCAGATAGTAGTACGGCTGATACCATACTTACCCTGCAACTTTCTGTACCCGCAGCCCTGCTCCAGGTACTCCTTAATAATCTGTTCTTTTAACTCCATAAAATAGGTGATTTTTAGTCAACCTATTTCAGGACGAGACAAACGGAAGCTGACGAACGTATTCCGTCAGCCCCCATTTTGGCAAACCCAATGTTAGCAGCATACCTTAGTCATCGCTCTTACTGATGTCCCCAGGCTTTTCACCTTTCTCAATTCTGTCTGTCGGAAAAGTTGGAATGACTGGAATGTCATTTAACTCGACTCTGTCAGTTGGAAATTGCGGTGGTGTAGGTGGGGTTGGTGTTGCTTGGTTGTCGTCTTTATCGTCGCTCATATATTTACAAATTTTAGTGAAAAAATTATGAAGTTTATTATTGTCAGCATTATGCAAACTATCAAAAATGTTTTAGCAGAGTATAAGTCGTGACTTCTTTTGTCATTAAAGATGATATGGTCGTCAATAACGTTAGTTAATTTGTCAATAATAATATTTTCGAAACTTATTTTCTTTTCTTCATCAACAACTTTGTCGTTATAGTTTTGAAGGTCTTTCTCATATTTTCTAATATCTGTTGTCAGTCCTAAATTTCTATAGGCAAATCCTTTGAAAAAATTATTTAATGACCTTGTCAAATAATAAATTGAAATTCCTAAGCAAATTGCTGTAACAAGTACTAAAATCTTTTGAGCGATAATTTTTACTGAGCAATCTGTCCAAGTACTTTCATTTACTAAATATGAATTTGCTGCAACAATAATTGATAAAAGTGTCAAGGGTAAATTTATAGCAGCGTCCAAGTCATATCGTCTTTTCAATTCTCTGTCGTACAAACTTTTATATAATTGGTAACTGTCCATAAAGGTTGCTGCTAACGGACACGGCTTGGCGATGTGGCGGTATTTGAAAATTGTCAGCCCGTAACCGCTGCTAAATTTATAAATAAAAGTTCATTATTTATTCTAATGCTCGGCGGTATTCGTCGGCTGAAACTGAAGCTGATAGCGAACAAAAAGTTGAGAATATATTCGTCTCCCGGCCATATAGCCAAACCGCCTGTTATATGCTGCCATTATTGATGTATTACTCATTTGTTAAAGTTGTACTAACTCGCCATCCTTTTGGTTTTGTCTTCCTATGGTTGTAATTTATTACGCCAGGATTACCAGCAATGAATACTACTTTCGACTCATTTTCGATAATGTTGTTATGCAGTTGTGAAAGTAAGTTGTCTAAATCATTAGCACCAAATTTATTATTTTCAACACTCAGAATCACTAGCGTTTCATTTTTGCTTACATTAAGACTTGTTAATTGATTATTCTCACAAGACAATGTTGTTAGTGCATTGTTTTTACTGACGTCCAAGGTGTTTAAATTATTAGTGCCACATCGTAAATATTTCAGTGCCACATTTCTATTAAACTCTAAAAATGTCAATTGATTATCACTACAATTTAACTCTTCTAAATTTTTCAAATTATTAATATTGAGAGTAGTCAAATGATTTCCACTACAACTTAATTCTTTCAATTCGTTATTTTTGGTGATATCCAAATTAGATAGTTGATTATCGTAGCAAATCAATTTTTTCAGTAAAATATTATTATCTATTTTCAAGGATGATATTTGGTTACCTCCGCAATCTAATTCTGTCAGTTTTTTATTTTTACTTACATCCAAATTTGTTAAATTATTGCTAGAGCAATACAATAGAACCATTTCTTTGCAATTGCTAATATCTAAAATTGATAGGCGATTATTGATGCAAAACAAATCGTCTAATAACTTATTATTACTCAGGTTCAAAGATGTTAATCGATTTTCGTGACAAGTTAATCTCTTAAGTGCTTTATTTTTACTTAAATCCAACGAGGTTAATCCATTCCAACCGCAAATCAATGTTTCTAAAGTCCTATTTTCACCTACATCCAAATGCGTTAATTTACAATATGAACAATCCAAAAATGTAATAATATCACCAATAACGGTTATAGTATGACTTGTCGTGTCGTTATATTTATGTTTGTGGTGCGACCTGTTAGGTATTAGACTTATTGAATCGATTGTAGTTCCGTCTCCCCAATTAATTACTGCTTTACCAGTACCTTCAAGTGAAATACGAATATCGTCTCCGACTACTGATGTAATCATTGTCATAGTAGTTTGTTTCTGCTCATCCTCCTTTTTATCTTTTTTTGGAGAATCGCAACCCACAAGAGATATTACAACTACTATAATTGTGGAAACAAGAAGTTTCATTTTAGATTTATTCTTTTGAATGTCGATTTTGTTGGTGTTGCTCTTTATGGTTGCATATAACGTTCACGGCTTGGCGAATGAACTGGCATTTGAAATTCGTCGCGCCGGAACTGCTGCTAAATTTATAATTAAAAGTTCATTGTTATTGATGTCGCCAAATTTATGATGTCGAGCTGAAAACAAAAGCTGATTAACCAAACAAAAGTTGCTGTTGCGTTGAGTCACCCAGTTTTTTGCCAAGCCTGTTGTTGGCTGCTTGTGCTTTCTACAAGTTGAGTATATTGTAATAAAAATCTAGTCGCATTAAAACTCCTGTCAAAATATTGATGCAAATGAAAGATATCGTCAATAACTTTCTCTCGTCTTTTAAAAATATGTCAGTTACTAAGAATAACGACAATGTCCCGATTGTAGTTATTAAAGGAATGAGGAAATAAATTAACGCTCCAAGTTCAATTGCTCCATAATTAACCCAAGCAGTCGCAATAACTATTGAGAGGACCCCTGATCCTATAATTGTCAAGATTGAAATTTTTTTTGTCAAAATTGAGATATAATAATTGGTGATAGTTTTTGATTACAAAATATATTATAAGCCTGACAAAAAGCTATTAGCGACAAACAAATTGTCCTAGGTATATTGTATGATAAAGGCATTAAGAGGATGATTTTAGCATAGCAGCCAACGTTCGGTATTTGCGATGGCAGGGCATTTGCTGCTCGTCACGCTGATACCGAAGCTGATTTTTATTTTGACCCGTCCTAAAAAAAGTTGACTGGTTTTTAATAATAATCCTGTTATTGGTTGACTAAGATAATTCATCCTGATATAGGTTGATATTACTTTTGGTGTTACCCTGTGTGTTGGCTAAAATATTTGCGGTTGCTCTCATAGCTATAGCAAATATTTTTGTGCGTTGGCCTGTGTTCTTACTTTGCATTAGTTGCTTCTTTTTTAGTGCGTTTGTAATAGTAATTTTTCCATGTTTTCTTTTGCATACCATATTGTTTGTGTACTTCCTCTGGCACTTGCCAGTTCAGGCTTGCATGCCGCCTGCGGTAATTGTAAATGGTAATACAGCGGCTGATATGCCTTGATGCTTCTACCGGGTCTTTGTAATAACTGCTAATAAGTTCTGTTTTAAGAATCCCATTTACTCTTTCTGCAATGGCATTCTCATATGGATCACTGTTCTGTGTCATGCTGATCATGCAGTTGTGTTGTTGCAGCAGCGTAGTGTATTCTGTGCTGCAGTACTGTATGCCACGATCGCTGTGATGGATTACGATAGCTTCAACCGGTTTTTGTGCCAGAGCTTTCTTTAGCGCCATAACACCACTGCTTACTTTCATATCATCACTCAGGTGAAAACCTACAATCTTTCTTGAGTAGGCATCAGTAATTAAAAACAGATAAGCAGGACGGTGTTTGGTGGGTATATAAGTGATGTCTGCTACCCAAAGCTCATGTGCCTTTAAGGGTGTAAAATCCTTCACCAGGTTGGCATAGCGCCTGAAGTGATGCTTGCTCATAGTAGTGTATACATTGCGCTTAAGCTTACGCACCAGCAGCTTGTTTCTGCGTAGCAAATTAAAGAATGCATCTCTACCCATTTTAATATTGTGTTCTTTAAAAAAGGCTTGCAGCTCAACAAACAGTTTGCGGCCACCGCACCGGGGTTGCAGCTTTCTTAATTGTTGTATTTGCTGCAGTATCATACCTTCCTGCAGGTGCAGGCGCATGGTTTTGCTTTGATGTTTATAATACGCCTGTGGCGTATGGCCCAACAGCCGACAGATAGTTTGTAAACTCACATAACTATTTGTCTTTTTTATTTCCCGGACTGTGGGCTTCCAGACTTTTTTCTAATGGAAATATTAAGTTTCTCTTCTGCAATATCGATCATGGTATCTAAAGCATCACCGCGTAGCTTTTCCCATTCAAGTTGTTTCTCCAGTGCAGTTATTTTCTTCTGCAGATCATCAGCAGTAGGTGCTTTTTTGGGAAGTCTTTTTTTGTTGGGGGCATCCATATCCCGAAGGTAATGGCTTTGTTGTTTTGCAGTGCGTTCCAGACCATGAATACCCTGGTAAATCTGTACCCATTTGCAGATAGTAGTACGGCTGATACCATACTTACCCTGCAACTTTCTGTACCCGCAGCCCTGCTCCAGGTACTCCTTAATAATCTGTTCTTTTAACTCCATAAAATAGGTGATTTTTAGTCAACCTATTTCAGGACGAGACA
>JABDAV010000033.1:30305-31211 GCA_013289015.1 Bacteroidota bacterium
GTACCCGCAGCCCTGCTCCAGGTACTCCTTAATAATCTGTTCTTTTAACTCCATAAAATAGGTGATTTTTAGTCAACCTATTTCAGGACGAGACATTTGTTGCCGAAGTTAATTACAAATGTTCAACAGAGAAATGTCAGCCGATAATTGGAGCTGAGCAGAATTACTGTTGTTGAAGTGCGTGCCGTCGCCCCCTGCTATTGCAAATATTTTTGTTAGCGGCAGGGTTTGTTTTGTAAATCGCCATAGATTGTCAAATCTGTTTTGTCTCTATTACCATAAACTAGTCTAATGATTTTGCCGCAATTCACTTGAATAACAAAACCAAAGTCGCCAAACGATGAAGACATATTTCCTGAACCATTTTGAAAACTTTTAAAGTAACCTGGTAAGGAATTATTTAAAGATTGAAAGTCGTCACCAACCTTAAATTTTTGAATAGTATTCTGCACAATGTCTTGCCGAGTTTCGTCAGGCATAAATCTAAATGCTGTCGCTGGAAATAGCTTTGGGAATGCGAAGAAAAATATCCAAATAAAAAGTGCTGGATAAACCAATGCTGTTAGTCTTGGAAGAAGTTTATCATTGTAGAATTTTACTACTTTCTGATTTTTTATTAATGTTATATAGATTATTCCAAATGATAATCCAACAACAGCAGCGATACCAAAAACTATTTTGAAATCGGATTTAAAGAACAGCCAACCAATTAGAATGGTAAATATTAATTCAGCATAGATTGTTGAAACAATTGGAAAAATTATTTTATTAAATAGCTTTTTTGAATGGTCGAGTTTCCTCAAAGGCAACATGATAAATATTAACCATGCCAAAAGTTCAAAAAGTCCTGACCAAAAAATAATTGGTCCGAAATCATCAATTTTTCCATGAGTCAACACCTGCTCA
>JABDAV010000034.1 GCA_013289015.1 Bacteroidota bacterium
TGCCATTATTGTTATGTACCTCGTAACAATGCTTCTTATTGGCTGGTTTTTACGCAAGAAAGCCAGGGCCAGTAAAGAAAGTTATTTGTTAGGCGGAAAGCGTTTGCCCTGGTATTTGTTAGGGCTAAGTGATGCTTCTGATATGTTTGATATCAGTGGTACCATGTGGATGGTTTCATTATGTTTTGTATATGGTATGAAAAGCATCTGGATACCGTGGCTCTGGCCCGTTTTCAACCAGGTTTTTAATATGATGTTCTTGGCAAAATGGTTACGTCGTTCCAATGCAAATACAGGAGCTGAATGGCTGGGAACCCGTTTTGGTTTTAAAGGCAAAGGTGTTAAAGGTTCGCATACCATAATTGTTGCATTTGCATTGATCGGTTGCCTTGGCTTTATGGCTTATGGTTTTATTGGCTTAGGTAAATTCATTGAAATTTTTGTGCCATGGAATATGGTGCAACCCTATATTCCTTTTCATATAGCACCTGAATATGTAGCACATTTTTACGGTATTATTTTTACACTGTTTGCTGTTTTTTATTCTGTGCTTGGCGGTATGCATAGTATTGTATTGGGCGATTTGATCAAGTACATTATTATGACTGTAGGTTGTATTGCTGTTGCGGTTATTGCTGTACAACATTTGCAGGGCGATACATCAAAACTAAATGTGCCACAAGGTTGGGGTAATCCTTTCTTTGGCTGGCATTTGAATATGGATTGGAGTAAATATATAGCTGCCGCCAATCAAAAAATTGCTGATGATGGTTATGATCTATTTGGCTTCTTTTTTATGATGATGTTGTTTAAAGGTGCGTTTGCTGCACTTGCTGGTCCCGCACCTAATTACGACATGCAGAAGATCCTTTCATCACGTTCGCCAAAAGAAGCATCAAAGATGACCGGTTTTGTTTCTATTATTTTATTACCCATTCGTTATGCAATGGTGATTGGTTTAACCGTGTTGGGTTTGTTGTATTTCAAGCAGCTCAACCTGGATAACGGCAGTGGCGGTGTTGATTTTGAAAGAGTATTGCCGGGTGCTATCAACGGCTTTTTACCCGTTGGCATTTTAGGTATTGTATTAACCGGTTTACTCGGTGCATTCATGGGAACTTTTTCCGGAACATTGAATGCTGCGCAAGCTTATATTGTAAACGATATTTATTTAAAGTACATCAATCCAAAAGCATCTAACAAAAAAACAATGGCTGTAAGTTATACTTCAGGCATTGTCGTAGTTGCTGTTGGTGTTACACTTGGTTTTTTTACAAAAGATGTGAACAGCATTCTGCAATGGATCGTTTCAGGATTATATGGCGGTTACATTGCAGCTAATATGCTCAAATGGTATTGGTGGCGTTTTAATGCCAATGGATTTTTTTGGGGAATGCTGGCAGGCACAGCAGGGGCATTGATATTCTCTGAGTTCTTTCATGGCGTACAATTTTTATACTTCTTCCCGGTATTGTTTTTAATATCATTGGCAGGCTGTTTTATCGGTACATACACCGCGCCTGCAACTGAAACAGAAACGCTCAAAATTTTTTATCGGACCGTAAGACCATGGGGCTTTTGGAAACCGGTTCATACATTGGTTATAGCAGATGATCCTGCATTCATTCCCAACAAAAGATTTAAGCTGGATATGTTCAACGTTGTTATCGGCATCATCGCACAATGTTGTTTAACCATTCTGCCAATGTATGTTGTATTGTGGATGAAACTTCCTTTATTAATAACAGTAATAATTCTAATTATAATAATCTTCATTCTTAAAAAAACCTGGTGGAATAAGCTCGAAGATTAAAAGCAAGCAACTATGAGAAAAAAATTTCAGGAGCGATTGGCACAATTGGAGCGCGAACATGTAACATTACTCGCATTAAAAAATGAGCCGGAGCACGAGAGTAATGGCGTATTTAACCGCTATCATTACCCGGTGTTAACCGCAAAACATACGCCCTTATTCTGGCGTTATGATTTGAATGCCGAAAGCAATCCTTTTTTAATGGAACGTTTTGGCATTAACGCGGTTTTAAATGCCGGCGCGATTAAATGGAATAATAAATATCTGTTGATGCCACGGGTTGAATGTATTGACCGCAAATCTTTTTTTTGGTATTGCAGAAAGTGATAATGGTATCGACAATTTCAGATTCTGGGATGAACCTGTTGTTATTCCTGAAACAGAAGTACCTGATACCAATGTGTACGATATGCGCCTGATATGCCATGAAGACGGTTGGATATATGGTTTATTCTGTACAGAAAGAAAAGATCCTTATGCTGCGCCCGGCGATGAAAGCGCTGCTGTTGCACAATGCGGTATTGTGCGTACGAAAGACTTTAAAACATGGGAACGGTTACCTGATCTTAAAACCAAATCACCGCAACAAAGAAACGTGGTATTACATCCTGAATTTGTAAATGGCAAATATGCTTTTTATACAAGACCACAGGATAGTTTTATTGAAGCAGGCAAACGTGGCGGAGTAGGTTTTGGTTTAAGTGATAAGATAGATGGTGCCGAAGTTGATGAAGAAATAATTGTTGATCCAAAAGTATATCACACTATTAATGAGTTGAAGAATGGATGGGGCCCTGCACCAATTAAAACAAAATATGGCTGGCTGCACCTTGCGCATGGTGTGCGCAATACAGCATCAGGCTTGCGTTACGTGTTGTATATGTTCATGACTGATTTGCGCAATCTCACTAAAATCATTCATAAACCTGCCGGGTATTTTATTGCACCGGAAGGAGAGGAACGTATTGGCGATGTGTCAAATGTTGTATTTAGTAATGGATGGATTTTGGATGATGATGGTAAAGTCTTTATTTACTATGCTTCTTCAGATACAAGAATGCATGTGGCAGTTTCATCTATTGACCAGTTATTGGATTATGTAATAAATACACCCGAAGATGGCCTGCGTTCTGCAACTTCTGTTGAAAGATTACTCAATTTAATTCATGCCAATAACGAGCACACAAAAGAGCATAAGCTGCAAGCGGCTGAATAATATATGTTCTTTTCTTAGTGCTTTCGTGTCTTCGTGGTTCAATGTTTTAACCACCAATGCACGAAGGACTCAAATTATCACTAAGTAATGAACTTAAGCCAGTATAAAAAGGAAGCTGAACAGGAGCTTGAATCCATACTCGGTTATTGGGTAAATAATACCATTGATGAAATACATGGCGGCTTCTTCGGTAAGATAGATAACAGGAATGATGTTTATACAACCGCGCCAAAAGGTTCAGTGCTTAATGCAAGAATTTTATGGACTTTCTCAGCAACGTATAATTTCAACAAAGAAGAAAAATATCTTTCGATAGCAACAAGAGCATTTGAATACATACGTGATCATTTTATTGATGCAGCATATGGTGGCGTGTTTTGGACAGTTGGCTTTGAAGGCAACACGCTTGATTCAAAAAAACAGATATATGCTTTGGCTTTTTGTATGTATGGTTTGAGCGAATACTATGCAGCAACAAAAAACAAAGAATCTTTATGCCTTGCTTTGCAGTTATTCGACTGTATTGAAGAGCATAGTTACGATACTGAATACAAAGGTTACTTCGAGGCGTTTGCAGGAGATTGGAAAGAAGCGAATGATCTGCGTTTAAGCGCAAAGGATGCAAATGAAAAGAAAACAATGAACACGCACCTGCATATTGTTGAAGCGTATGCAAACCTGCATAAAGTACTTCCTTCAGAAGTGCTGAAAAATAAAATAACGGAACTCCTTGAATTGTTTGATAAGTATTTCATCGATCATAAAACATTTCATTTAAAATTATTTTTTGATGAAGCATGGAAAGAAAAACCTGATGTAATTTCTTATGGCCATGATATTGAAGCTGCATGGTTGTTGTTGCAATGCGCAGAAATCATAAACCATAGTGAATGGGTTGAAGTTTATAAAATGCATGCAGTAAAGATTACAGATGCGGCTGCTGAAGGTTTGGATATTGATGGCGGCTTATGGTATGAATACAAACCTTTGCATAAAGCATTGGTAAAAGAAAAACATTGGTGGCCACAGGCAGAAGCGATGGTTGGATTTTTCAATGCATATCAAATTACCAACGATGAAAAATATTTGCAATATGCTGTCAATAGCTGGCAATTTATTAAGCAATATATCATTGATAAAAAACAAGGCGAATGGTTTTGGGGAATAAAGGAAGATCATTCTGTAATGCAGGGTGAAGATAAAGTTGGTTTATGGAAATGTCCTTATCATAACGCAAGAGCCTGCCTGGAAATAATTAAAAGAATACAATGAAAATATTTATTCAAAAGCGTTTATTTATTGTAGCGCTTGCATTTTCAGTTCAAAATTTTGCACAAAACAATTCATTCAATATCGTTTCGTTTGGCGCCGTTGGCGATAGTACAACTGTTTGTACAAAAGCTTTTCAGACTGCTATTGACAGTTGTGCAGCAACAGGCGGCGGAGAGGTAATTATTCCAAAAGGTATTTTTATTATAGGCACTGTTCATCTTAAATCGAACATTCACTTGCAAATCAATGCCGGTGCGGTTTTGAAAGGCAGCACTAACCTGAATGATTATGAAGTTTTCATTCCCGATACACCATATAAACCTGTGCATAAAGGCATGTTCTTTACTGAAAATGCAGAGAATATCACCATCTCGGGCGAGGGGAAAATTGATGGCAACGGCGACAATTTTTTTGAGCTGGATAAAGCAAAAAAAATTGAATGGGGCGGCACACAATATACAAGGCAACAACAACACTTTCGTGAAGTTCAAAGGGGCATTGGTGATGGCCCTGTAACACCGAAAGACAGACCTTATCAAATGTTTGTTTTCAGCAATTGTAAAAGAGTTACTATAAAAGATATAACTATTACAACTGCGCCTTTCTGGTGTATGCATTTTGCGGATTGTGATGCGGTACATGTAACCGGCATTCGTTTATGGAACAGTATGCTGGCGCCAAATGCTGATGGCGTTGATATAAACAGTTGTACAAATGTGATCATTGATAACTGTGATATAAGAGCCGGTGATGATGCGATTGCCATAACCGGTTTTAACCATCATTTTGAAATTCCCGGCTTTCATCATTTGCGCCATGCATCGGAAAATATACTCATAAACAATTGCAATCTGCAATCTGCATCAAGCGGTATTCGCATCGGTTTTTTAGATCAGAACAGTGTAAGAAATATTCATGTAAGTAATGTGAACATCACTAACTCAACGAGAGGCATCGGCATTTTTGTGCGTGATGAAGGTTCGCTTGAAAACATAACATTTGATAACATATCAATTGAAACACAATTAAGAACCGGTGATTGGTGGGGAAATGGCGAACCAATACATATTTCTGCAGTGCGGGGCAAAGACAGTGTGAAGCTTGGGCAAATAAAGCATGTTATTTTCAGCAACATTATTTGTAAAGGTGAAAACGGAATGATTGTGTATGGCAGTGATGAAAGCATAATTGAAGATGTATCATTCAATCACATACGTTTTGAATTAACAGACAGTAAGCTGAATGATATCGCTGCTGGTGGCAATGTTGATCTTCGTGGCGCTTCTATTCAGCAACAATTATTCAAAAGAGATATTCCAGGCTTGTTGATTCAATACGCAAAAGATGTTCGTATTAATGATTTTGAATTGAGCTGGACGGGTACAAGAATGCAATATTTTACCAATGGCATTGAAGCTGTTAATTTTGAAAACCTGCGTATTAGTGAATTTAAAGGAGGTGCTTCACCTATAAATAAATCAGCTTATAAAATATACGCAATGGATGGTAAAGGCTTTACTACTGATGATAAGAAAAATATCATGTTGAAAAATGTTGAATAAAAAAGGCACTATTCAGTCAATGGTTGAACAGCAGGAATTAATCGGATTGATAACTCATCATATGTTACTATGTTAAAAACGCTACTGATTGTTTTTAGTTTTTTTCTATTTAATTTTTTTCAATCGAATGCACAACCGGTAAACCAACATGGCGCTTTACATGTTAGCGGTATACAATTGATGGACGAACATAATAATGCTGTTGTTTTACGCGGAATGAGTTTTGGCTGGAGTTGTTTTCATCCAAGATTTTATACTGAAGGAGCTGTAACTACGCTTGTGCAGGATTGGCATTGTACTGTAATAAGGGCTGCATTAGGTATTGAACCTCCAAAAGGTTACAAAGAAGATTCTGCCACACAAATAAAATTAATAAGAACAGTTGTTGAAGCCTGCATAAAAAACGGTGCGTATGTTATTATCGACTGGCATAGCCATAACATTAATTTGAAAGAAGCAAATGCTTTTTTCAAAACAATGGCGAAAGATTATGGTAAATATCCTAACGTGATCTATGAGTTGTATAATGAACCGGATTATGAATCGTGGGATAGTGTAAAAGCATACGAAACAACAATTATTTCAACCATAAGATCAATTGATCCGGATAACCTGATCCTTGCAGGTTGTCCTCATTGGGACCAGGATATTAATCTTGTTGCAGATGCTCCGTTAACCCATGTTTCAAACCTTATGTACACCGTTCATTTTTATGCGGACACACACAAACAATATTTACGCGATCGTTGCAATGCTGCATTGAGCAAAGGCATCCCGATCTTTATTTCAGAATCTGCCGGTATGGAAGCAAGCGGCGATGGTCCCATCAATGATGAAGAATGGCAGCGGTGGATCGATTGGTGCGAGCTACACAAAATAAGCTGGATCACATGGTCAGTTTCTGATAAAAATGAAACCTGTTCAGTGCTTAATACATCAGCTTCATCAAACGGTAACTGGCAGGATACAGATTTAAAAGAATCAGGTATTAAAGTAAGAGATAAGTTACGCAGGTATTAATATAATATGTATATAGTATATTCATCTTTATTAAATCATCAATATGAAAAAAATTATTCTTCTGGCATTTGTTGTATTAAATTCAAATGCATTCACTCAAAAATTTGATGGCCTTGCATTAACACCGCCAATGGGCTGGAACAGCTGGAATACTTTCCAGGTAAACATTTCAGAAGATCTTGTAAAAGGCATTGCCGATAATATGGTTGCATCAGGCATGAAAGATGCCGGCTACACTTATATTGTTTTGGATGATGGATGGATGACTATGCAACGCGACAGCGTAACAGGCAATTTAATTCCTGATCCAAAAAAATTTCCGCATGGCATGAAAGCATTGGTTGATTATGTGCATTCAAAAGGATTGAAGTTTGGCTTATACAATTGTGCAGGAACAAAAACATGCGCGGGTTATCCGGGCACGCGCGGTTATGAATACCAGGATGCACGCTTTTATGCATCACTTAATATTGATTATTTAAAATTTGACTGGTGTTATACTGACGGGCAGAATGCAAAAGAATCATACACCACAATGAGCAAAGCATTGAAGGCTGCAGGTAAGCCGATTGTTTTCAGTTTATGCGAATGGGGAAGCAACAAAGCATGGGAATGGGCTGCAAATGTTGGTGAACTTTGGCGTACTACAGGCGATATTTATAATTGTTTTGAAGGGCAAAAAGATATGGGTAATTGGAAAGCAAATTGTGTGTTACATATTATTGATCTGAACGAACCCTTGCGTGGTTATGCAGGCCCGGGTCATTGGAATGATCCTGATATGCTTGAAGTAGGAAACGGTATGAATGTGAATGAAGACCGCGTGCATTTTTCAATGTGGTGCATGATGGCTGCGCCGTTGATTGCTGGCAATGATATACGAAAGATGACTGCTGATACAAAAGCAATTCTCACAAATAAAGATGCAATTGCTGTTGACCAGGATGCGCTTGGCGTGCAGGGTTGGCGTTATGCATCAAAAGATAGTGTGGAAACATGGTTCAAGCCCTTGAGCAATGGCGATTGGGCTTTATGTTTTTTGAATCGTTCTGCGCAGCCGCAAAAAATAAATTTTGACTGGAAGAATGAAAATGTAAGCGACACACTTTCAAACAGGCAATTAAACGCAGCGGCTACTACTTATAAAATTATGAATGTATGGACGAAGGAAAATTCATCAACTACAGCAAAGCCTTTCACTACAACAGTTCCATCGCATGATGTAGTTATGTTGCGGTTAACGAAACAATAATATTTTTATGTTACCAGCTACAGTATTAGCGCCTGTAATTTCAGGTTGTTACCAGTTGTCACATAAGGCGCCTCTTTCGGTTCGGTCCCGACGAATGTCGGGATTGAAAAAAATCCGAAGGAAATTTTTTTCAAAGAAGCGAAAGCAGCGCCGATGAGACAACGAAGCCATGCGGCTTGAGCATATAATAACTGTATTTAAGTGATGTACAAAGAAAGTTAGCTTGATGCCAATGCGAAGTTTCGGGAAAGAACTGCGAAACAATCATCGAGACTTATAAAAACAGATATGAACGAGATAAATCTCTTAAATTAATTTTAAGCTTAAAATGATGTAGGGATGTCTCACTCCCGTTCGACATGACGGTGCAAGTTGTTACTGGTTATCATAAAGATTCTTATTTTAAAAGCATATTATTTACATGAAAGCACTCACCACTTATTTTTTTATAATTGCTTGTTTAGTCAATCAAATACAAGCGCAGCAATTGGATGATCATATTCGCGTAAACCAGCTTGGTTTTTATCCGGGTGCACCAAAGATTGCGATTGTAGTATACGATAGCGTTGATAATAATTTTTATGTTGTTAATTCAAACAAACATGATACTGTTTACAATGGTAAGCTTAGCAATATTCATCATTCCAACAACTCTTCATTAACTACGCGCATTGCAGATTTCTCTTCATTCAATAAAACAGGAAATTATATTGTTGTTGCAGGCGATAAACAATCGTATCCGTTCAGCATAGAAGAAAATGTATTGCATACTGTTGCAGTTGCATCGTTAAAAGGTTTTTATTATCAGCGTATGTCAATGCCTTTGGAAGAAAAATATGCGGGTAAATGGGCGAGGGCAGAAGGCCATCCTGATACAGTGGTTTATATACATAGTTCTGCTGCAACAACACAAAGACCCGAAGGAACAATTATAAAATCGCCCGGCGGCTGGTACGACGCAGGTGATTACAATAAGTATGTTGTTAACAGCGGCATCAGCGTGGCAACATTGTTATCTGCTTATGAAGATTATCCTGGTTATTTTAAAACCTTAAAAACAAATATTCCGGAAAGTAACAATGGTGTTCCTGATATTTTGAATGAAGCCTTATATAACATTCGCTGGATGCTAACCATGCAGGATCCAAAGGATGGCGGCGTATATCATAAATGCACGAATGCAAAATTTGATGCGATGATCATGCCTGATAAAGCAACAGAAAAAAGATATGTAGTACAAAAGTCAACGGCTGCAACGCTCGATTTTGCTGCTGTTTGCGCGCAGGCAAGTCGCATATTTTCAAAATATAAAAAACAATTTCCAGGTTTAGCTGATAGTTGTTTGAAAGCTGCTATTAAAGCACATCAATGGGCTGAAATAAATCCACGTGTTTATTACTTCCAGTTTAAAATGAACAAGCAATTTCAACCTGCAGTTATAACCGGCGATTACGGCGATGGCAATATAACTGACGAATTTTTCTGGGCTGCCTGCGAATTGTATGCAACTACAAACAACGAAAATTATTGGCGGGTAATTGATTCAACCAATCAACATAAAATGTCTTTGCCATCATGGAGCAATGTTTATACATTGGGCATGTATACTTTACTGCGACTGCATCCGGCAAAGCATTTGATGGATATAGAAGGTATGTCAAATCTTGTTGTTGCTTTTGCTGATAGCATCACTAACAATATAAACACTTCTGCTTTTGAAACTGTTATTGGTGGAAGCAGGAGAGATTTTAACTGGGGCAGTAATTCCAATGCAGCCAATCAAAGTATTGTGTTGCTAAATGCATATCGCATTATAAAAAGCAAAAAATACCTTGATGCAGCTTTAACCAATCTTGATTATATACTTGGCCGTAATGCAACAGGTTATTGTTTTGTAACCGGCATCGGCACAAAAAGTACAATGCATCCTCATCATCGCCCTTCTGTTGCAGATGGTATTAATGAACCTGTTCCTGGTTTAATGGCTGGCGGCCCAAATCCCGGCAGGCAAGATGGTTGCAAATATGAATTTACCGAACCTGAGACAGCATATGTTGACAGCGATTGCGCGTATGCTTCCAATGAAATTGCTATTAACTGGAATGCGCCGCTGGTATATATTTCAAATGCCATTGAGGCCCTGCAGAAAAACTTCTGATGAAATTTAATAAGAGTTCAGGTTAAGATAATGAGATGCTCAGTCAAGCTGAGCATGACGTGTGAGTGGTTATGTTTTATTCTTGCTTTGTTTAAATGTTAGATTTAATAAACACTCTCCGAACGTCTTTCCCACGAAAGTGGGAATCTCATAATTTTATTCTATGCAATATGGAGAGATTTATTTGAAGGTTTATAATGAGATGCTCAATCAAGCTGAGCATAACGTAAACCGAAGCTGCACAATGATATGCAGAACAAAGGAGTGACACAAGGAACGATGCCATCTATCCAATCGCCGGTAAACAAATAAATAATTACAACAATCTTTGAGTAAAAAAATACAACGTATTGCAACGTTCTGTTTTAAAATGCTGTCAGCCATAACATCCGGATGGATTATAAAGAACTTGTAAAAGATTGCCTTAAAGGAAAACAGGAAGCACAAAGAAAACTGTACGATCTGTTTGCTGCTTCTATGTATGGCGTTTGTTATCGTTATACAAAATCGGTAACGGATGCGGAAGATGTATTGCAGGAAGGCTTTGTAAGAGTTTTCAATAACCTTCATCAATATCGCAACGAAGGCGAATTGGGTGCATGGATACGCCGTATAATGGTAAATACTGCATTAACTTATCTTAAACAAAACAAGCGGTACAGCGGTGATCTTTCTTATGAAGAAATGAATCTTCATCCGGTGTCTGCAGAAAACCCGGCTATTAATTTACAGGTGAAAGAATTAGCTGACCTGATAAGGCAACTGCCTACCGGCTGCCAGGCTATTTTCAACCTGCATGCGGTGGAAGGTTACACACATGTTGAGATAGGTGAAATATTAGGCATTCATGAAGGCACTTCACGATCGCAATATGCGAGAGCGAGAAGCATAATGATCACATGGATTGAAAAAAATAATGAAGCAATAAAACAACGGCGGTATGCAGGAGAATGATTTTGAAAAAAAGGTTAAGGAAATGATGGATGAATTTCAGCTTCAGCCATCAGGTGAGGTGTGGCCAAAAATTGATCGCAGGATAAACAGCGACAGACGCAGGAAAACGCCTTTCATTTTGTTGCTTGTATGTTGCTTACTTGTTGCGGGTTTTATTATGTATCGTTACGAAGAAACTTCAGTGAATTATGAAGCAAAGAATAACGTAAAAGATTCTGTTGGCAGTTTGAACAAAACAAATGTTTTAAAAGATGCTAACACAATTGTTGTACATAACGATGAGCAGGCAAATAAAAATGATACAGCTTCTTTAATATATGCTGAAAGAAATACGAAGATGAATACAGGCAATATACATCGCACAGGAAAGTATTCAGCAAAAACTCTGGTTGCAGTTACAACACAAAAAGAAAACACACAATCATTACAAACAAATATTAATCAGCAAAATGTTGATCAAACAAATCAACCAACTCAGGATGCAACAATAAGAAAAGAAGATACTTCAAATGCAAAAACTGTTGATAACAATGCTGAGGTTAAAGAGCAACAAGATCAAAGCAGGGATTCAATCAATGCAAGCAATAACAATGCGGCAACTACAAATGTTATCAGCAACAATATTTTGAAAAGTGATTCTATTGAATCAACTCAACATAATACAAATAACAACAAAACAACTTCAAAAAATACGCAAATAAAATTGCCAAAACTGCAATGGGGAATCAATATGTTTTATGGCGGCAGTAATGCAGTTAACGATCTTGTAAGTTCTAATAAATCGCTGCCTTCATCATTAAATTCAGGCGGTGGTAATTTTGATACTGCTTACGTAAATGGTAAACCGTATAGTGCATCTGCATCTTACAGCATTGGTGGTGTTGTTGAAAAAAGAATTATTAAAAACGGGTTTATCGGCGCAGGTTTAAACTATATACATCTTTCAACAAAATCAACAGTAGGCAAGAGCATTGATTCTACTTTGTTTTTGTCGCAAAGCGCTTATGCGATCAATAATTTTTATCAAAGCGGTACTGCTTCAACATACACCAATCATTATAATTTTATTGAGTTGCCTGTTTATTTTAGACAGGATCTTTTTCCGTCTAAGGAGTTATCGCTGAGCTATAACGCAGGGTTTTCATTGCGTCAATTATTATCAACTAACTCTTTGGTGTACGATCAGGATTACAATATTTATTTTTCGAAAGATGATGCATTAAACAAAACGCAGTTTCAGTTGCTTGCCGGGTTAAGTTTAAAGATCAACAGTATAAAAAATACTTCTATCTACATTGGCCCGCAATTTTCTTATAGTCTTTCAGGTCTTTTCAAAAACAACAACAGTAATAATTTTCATTTCATTACTTACGGATTGCAGGCAGGATTGCTGTTTCATAAAAAATAGAATGTTGTTTTTTTGATAATAACTGCTTAAAACTGCGATCGCTTTTTTTGTTATTCGGTTTATACAAGTGCTGCGAAGTATTTTTGCAGCATGCATTATGTATCTGCAGAAGAGATAACAAAGAGTTTTGGGGCTGATCCTCTTTTTAAAAATATTTCATTTCATATTTCGGAAGGTGATAAGATCGCGTTGATCGCACGCAATGGTTTTGGTAAAAGCACACTGCTTAAAATTCTTGCAGGTAAAGAAACAGTTGACGAAGGTGAAGTATGGATAAACAAAGATGTTACTGTTGCATTGTTTGAACAGGAACCAAAGTTTGAAGAAAACAAAACCGTACTTGAAAATATTTTTCATCATAAACATCCTGTAATTGCTGCTATAAAAGAATATGAAAATGCAATTGAAGTAAATGATGAACATGCATTATCCTCGTCATTAACAAAAATGGATGAACTGAATGCATGGGAATTTGAAAGTAATGTAAAGCAGATATTGGGCAAGCTGAATATCCATCATTTACAATCCATCGTAAAAGAATTAAGCGGCGGTCAACGGAAACGCATTGCGTTGGCGCAAACGCTTATTGATATTGGCTTTGAGCATAAACATACTTTGCTGATAATGGATGAACCAACCAATCACCTGGATATTGAAATGGTAGAATGGCTGGAACATTATTTAAGTCAGCAACATGTTACATTGTTGCTGGTTACACACGATCGCTATTTCCTGGATAATGTTTGTAACGAGATATGGGAAATTGATAATGCAAAGTTGTATGTGTACAAAGGCAATTATGAAAATTACCTGGAGAAGAAAGCTGCGCGCATAGAAAATGAACAGGCCAATATTGATAAAGCAAGAAATTTATACCGAAGGGAACTGGAATGGATACGCAAACAACCTAAAGCGCGTACCACAAAATCTAAAAGCCGCATTGATGCTTTTGCCGAAACTGAACAAAAGGCAAAACAAAAAATTGTTGATGCACAGTTGCAGTTGCAGATAAAAATGAGCCGGATGGGCGGCAAGATCGCAGAGATGAAAAAAGTGTATAAGCGTTATGGCTCTACAATTATTTTACAAGGATTTGATTATACATTCAATAAAGGCGATCGTATCGGCATTATCGGGAAGAATGGCGTGGGCAAATCAACATTCATTCATATGCTGCAAAGCATTGAACAACCTGACAGCGGCAAAATAAATGTGGGCGATACAGTAGTATTCGGCAATTTTTCACAGCAGGGTTTGGTGATAAAAGAAGACATGCGCGTAATAGAATATGTAAAAACTTTTGCTGAGAGTTTTCCGTTGGCAAAAGGCGGAAGCTTAAGTGCAGCGCAGTTCTTGGAGCTGTTTTTATTTCCGCCTGAAAAGCAATACACGTTTTTATCGTCATTAAGCGGTGGTGAAAAAAAACGGTTGCAATTGCTGACTATATTATTCCGAAATCCGAATTTTTTAATACTTGATGAACCTACCAATGATATTGATCTGCCGACTTTAAGTGTGCTTGAAAATTTTTTAATGGATTTCCCGGGCTGTGTGTTGATCGTTTCGCATGACCGTTATTTTATGGATAAACTGGTTGATCATTTGTTTGTATTTGAAGGCGATGGTGTGATAAAAGATTTTCCCGGAAATTATACGCAGTATAGAATGGAGGAAAGTAAACAATTAGCAGTAAGCAGTAAACAAATATTAAATGCGCCCACCGTTCATAGTTCACCGCTCACCAATATTTCTACCCGCAAGTTGAGTTACAAAGAAAAGCGTGAGTTTGAACAACTGGAAAAAGAAATTCCTGAGTTGGAAACGGAAAGGAAAACACTCACAGAAAAATTAAGCAGCAATATCAGTTATGAAGAACTTAGTGTTGTAAGTGAAAGATTGTTGGTTATTAATTCTTTGCTTGAAGTAAAAGAAATGCGATGGTTGGAGTTGAGCGAGTTTGCATAATTCCATGAACTATTAACTATGATCTATCAGCTTTTAATGTAATCGCATCAATTATCTTCCCCGCATGCACTCTTGAATTTTCTATAAACAATTTATGTGTATCAAAACCACCACACACAACACCCGCTAAATAAATTCCTTTTTGATTTGTCTCCATTGTTTCGCCATCATAAAAAGGACATTGCTTTTCATCTGCAGATAAAACGATCTTTAAGTGTTTCAGCAAATTAAAATCAGGATGATAACCTGTAAGCGCCAACACAAAATCATTTTCAAGCGTTATCATCCCTTCAGGCGTTTCTATTTCAACAGAATGTTCGTGAATAGCTTTAATGTTTGAATTAAAGTACGCTTTAATGCTTCCTTCTTTAATGCGGTTCTCAATATCAGGCTTCACCCAATATTTTACACTTTTGCCAATCACATCTTTTCTTACTACCATCGTAACTTCTGCACCTTTGCGCCATGTTTCCAACGCTGCATCAACAGAAGAATTGCTTGCACCAACTACCAATACTTTTTGAAAAGCATAATAATGCGGGTCATCATAGTAATGCTTCACTTTGGGTAAATCTTCACCGGGCACATGCAGCAATTGCGGAAGATCATAAAAGCCGGTTGCCACAATTATATTAGCGCTTATGTATTTTTGTTTTGAGGTAGTGATCTCAAAACTGTTATCACTTAAACGTTCAACTGATTCTACCTTTTCAAATAAATGTATATTCAGTTGATGATCTTTTGCAACTCTTCTGTAATACTCCAAAGCTTCTGCACGCCTGGGTTTCGGGTTAATGCTCATGAATGGTACACCGCCTATTTCCAATCTTTCAGAAGTTGAGAAGAAGGTCATGTTAACAGGATAATTGTATAAGCTGTTCACCAGGCATCCTTTTTCAACAATGATATATTTAAGATTTGCTTGTTGTGCTGCTATCCCGCAAGCCAAACCAATTGGGCCGCCGCCAATAATAAAAACATCATACCTGCTCATGCATGCAAATCTAAAGTAGAAAGTGTTAGCGTGAAATCAGAATCCGATCAATCCAGGTAATCCATGTCTTCTTTTGTAAGCTGAATATTTACAGCTTCAATATTTTCTTTGAAATGTTCCAAAGATGATGTGCCGGGTATCGGTAATATCCACGGCGAACGATGCAGCAGCCATGCAATATTTATTTGCGCTTCTGTTGCATTGTATTTGTCCGCAATTTCTGCTATACGCTCATCTTTTTTTGTATTGGCAGTAAGTATGGAAAAGAAAGGTATCAGCGGAATATGCTGCTGCTCACAGATATGCAGAATGTCTTCCGCGCCATGTGTTTCGCCATGCGGCGCTTTAAGTGCATGACGTTGCGCGTGTCCATACATATTTTCAACGGTTGCAATTTCGCCCATCTTCAATGCTGTTTCCAGTTCTGTTTTGTGAACATTGCTTACACCTACATGCAAAATTTTTCCTTCCTGTTGCATCTTAAACATTTCTTCCAAACCAGCTTTAAGCACTTCAGACCCGCCAATCATTCTGAAATGCACCAGTTGCATCTGATCTGTTTTAAGCGTACGCAAATTGTTCTCAATGCTTGTACGCAGGTTCTCCGGTTTATTAAACGGTATCCAGCTTTTATCAGGCTTTCTTGCGCCACCAACTTTAGTACATATTACGAGATCGTCGTTGTAAGGATACAATGCTTCCGCTATCAAACGGTTGGTAACATCTTCACCATAATAATCGGCGGTGTCTAAAAAATTAATGCCGTTGGCAACACATTGTCTTAATATTTCCAGCGCTTCACCTCTTCTTGGCGGTTCGCCGTAAATGCCTTCGCCGGTCAGGCGCATGGTTCCATATCCCAAACGGTTAACCGTTAAAGGATGATTGCTTTTTTCTGCTATAGTGATAGTTCCTGCTGTATTCATAATTAAAGTTTTTATACGATTGTGATTGAATTAATTTTTTGAATTAAGAAGATTAACTATTGATAAACTTATACGAGCATATAGTTAGCAAATTGCATGCATATACTTAGTAAAAATAAAGCAGTTTAAACTGATGGCGAAGCATATACAATATCGTTTGCCTCATTTAACGCAGTCTTAATACCTGCCCCGTTTATCTTTGAGGTATGCATATAAAAAAATTATTCAGCCTGTTAATGGCAACCCTGCTCGTTGTTTCTTCTCTTAATGCCCAGTTAAGTAAATTGATGAAAAGTGTTTCAAAAGATTCATCTGTCAACGGTATAATTAATGACGTTTCACATAGCAACGGATCGCTTAGCACTGACGAAGTGGTTGCAGGATTAAAAGAAGCACTGCAAAACGGAACTGAAAAAGGTACCGACAAGCTTTCTGCGGTAAATGGTTTTTTGCAAAATGCAGCAGTGAAAATATTATTGCCGCCTGATGCAAAAAAGGCAGAAGAAGTATTGCGCAGTGCAGGATTGGGAAAACTTGCCGATGATGCCATTACATCTATGAATCATGCCGCGGAAGATGCGAGTAAAAGTGCAGCGCCGATATTTGTAAATGCTATCAAACAAATGAGCATACAGGATGCATGGGGAATATTGAAGGGCGGCGATACTTCAGCAACACATTATCTTAAAGTAAAAACCACAGATCCGCTTACTACAGCCTTCAAACCTGTTATAGATCAATCGTTGCAAAAAGTTGATGCTACCAAATACTGGAGCGACTTTGCAAATGCTTACAATAAAATAAATCTTTTCGGCAAGGATAAACTGGACACTGATCTTTCATCGTATGTAACAGGAAAAGCATTGAACGGAATTTTTTATGAAATAGGTGAGCAGGAAAAACAGATAAGAAAAGATCCTGCGGCACGTACTACTGATCTTTTAAAGAAAGTATTTGCGCAAAGCAATTGATGCGATTTTACGCTTATACGTTTGCATGGAATAACTCAATATAAAAAGAAGCAATAGTTATGGCATTACTTTTTGAACCGTTATCTGTACGCAGCATTCAATTAAAGAACCGCATTGTTGTTTCACCCATGTGCGAGTATTCAAGTGTAGATGGATTTGCTAATGACTGGCACCTTGTGCACCTGGGTAGCCGCGCTGTTGGCGGTGCAGCATTGGTGATAGCTGAAGCCACGGCTGTGTCACCTGAAGGCCGCATTACACCTGATGATCTTGGTATCTGGAAGGATGATCACATTGAGTTTTTAAAACGCATCACTGCATTCATTGCTGCACAAGGTTCTGTGCCGGGAATACAATTAGCGCATGCAGGAAGAAAAGCAAGTCACACCAGTCCATGGAAAGGCAATCGCCCTTTAAAAATTGAAGAAGGTGCATGGACAACTTTGGCGCCGGGTGCTATCAGTTTTAAAGAGACTGACCCTTTGCCAAAAGCCATGAGCATAGATGATATCAAACAATTGAAAAAAGATTTTCGTGATGCTGCTTTAAGAGCAATAACAGCAGGGTTTAAAGTAATAGAAATTCATGCTGCTCATGGTTATTTGCTGAATGAATTTCTTTCACCATTGAGTAATAACCGTACCGATGACTATGGCGGCTCTTTTGAAAACCGTATAAGAATATTGTTGGAAGTGGTAGATGTGGTGCGGTCGGTATTAACAGAAATGCTTCCGTTATTTGTAAGAATATCTGCATCAGAATGGGTGGATGGCGGCTGGAATATCGATGATTCAGTGCAACTGGCCAGGCTGTTAAAAAATAAAGGGGTTGACCTGATCGATTGTTCATCAGGCGGTAATTCACATCACCAGAAAATACCTGTAAGGCCCCTATACCAGGTGCCTTTCGCAGAAAAGATCAGGCATGAAGCGGGTATATTAACCGGCGCTGTTGGATTGATAACTACAGCAGAAGAAGCTGAAGATATATTGCAACAGGGTAAAGCCGATGTTATTGTATTGGCAAGACAATTATTGCGTGACCCTTATTTCCCTTTACATGCCGCAAAGAAATTAAATGCAGAGGTACATTGGCCTGTTCAGTATGAGCGGGCAAAATTGTGATTGGTTTACGTTGTTAATTGTATTCGTTCTGTAAAAATCTTTTCCCGATAAAGTTTGCTACGAGTTGCTTAAAGTTAATTCTTAAATTTACTGCATCAATTGCTTTAATAATGCTGTCATACATCGTACGTCGCAGCTAACCGCGATGAATATTTTAAGTTCTTTCCAATGATCAGTTCTTTCTCAATTTATCTATCATAAAATCTTTTTTATGGAAACAATTAATATCGCCGATAAATTGATCCCCGGTAAGCCAAGCCCATATTCATTCCTGCGCATTATTACAGGATTGATTATACTTGTAAGAGGCTTCAATTTTATTTTTGTAACTACCACTTTGCAATCAATGATACAGGCAGATGTTGCAGTGTTCGCAGCACAGTCAGCTACGCTGTCGGTAATAATTGCAGTGCTTGATATAGCCTGCGGTTTATTCATAACGGTTGGTTTTGTTACACGAACAAGTGCGATCATCCAGGCGCCTGTTCTTTTTGTTGCCGCCTTTCTTGTAAACATGAGGCATATGGGTCAGGATAGTTTTGAGTTTATACTTTCTCTTGTTACTTTTTTCCTGGTTATTTTAATTGCTTACAAAGGAAGCGGCTCGTTCTCCGCTGACGAATATTTTAAAAAAGGCGCAGCATTAGATAAAAGAGGTGAGAACCGCATATAAGTATTGAGATATTAAGTTGTGAGAGAGATAAATATTCGTTCAATAACTTAATCCAAAACCAAACTTATACAAAGGTTTTTTTGAATCATAAGGTACATCTTCTTTTTGATCACGCACGGCATCCATTGATGAGGGCAATTCCATCGGCAAATGTCCGCCCGGCTTGTATTTGCCAAACACTACATCCAATACTGCCGCATCGCTTGCACCAAAATCTGCCAGTAATCCTTTTGCTTTTGCGCTGATCTCCGGAATTACTGCAGGACGATCCAGGTAAATATCAACAATGGTGGGAACTGCATCCATCAATTGAAGAATACTGTCTTTTTGCGTGCCTTTAAAATCAAGATCGCCATGATGAAACATTTGTGCCATCGGTATATCTGTCTGAACCGGGTACCAGGGAGTTTTTAAACGAAGAATGGCAATATCAGCATCCTGCGGTCTGTCTACAACTGTTCCATATTCAGCAGCCACTTTGGGATCAATGTTCTTTACATATATCTTTAGGCTGCCCGGTTTCAGGGGCAATAATTTATAATCATTTTTCAATAAGGTCATCGCTCTTCGTTGTGATGCTTCTGCTGCTTTTACAAATTCAGGGTTGCCTACGATCTGTGTAGCTTTTGCTGCATTTACATAAGGATTATCAAATAAGCCCAATTCAAACTTTACACGCAATAATCTTCTTACAGATGAATCAATTCTTACTTCACTTATCTTTCCTTCTTTCACCAATTGTACGACTACTTCAGGAATATTTTCACCACCAAACTGATCAACACCTGCATCAATTATTTTTTCGACTCTTTCTTCAGCGCTTAATTTTTCTTCGCCCCAGGCGCGTGCAGGCCAAACAACATTTCCCAAATGTGTATCTGTAACCAAACCCCAGTCGGTACAAACCACACCATCAAAATGATATTGATTGCGCAGCAATCCTGTAATAATGCCTTTGTTGTAAGAGAAGCCAACATGCTCATGCGCATCATCCATCGGCACACCATAATAAGGCATGATAGCAGCAGTGTGCGCCACAAAAGCAGCCTCGAATGGTATTAAATGATACTTGAAATTATTACCGGGATAAACCTGCCCTTTTTGAAAAGGAAAATGCGGATCAAGTCCTTCGAACTGCGGACCGCCGCCGGGAAAATGTTTGGTCATGGTGGCCACACTTGTTGTCCCTAAATTTTCACCCTGGAAACCGAGAATGTAAGCTTTGACCATCTTTGCAGATAAGTCGGCATCTTCACCAAATGTTCCTGCAATGCGCGGCCATCTTGGTTCTGTTGCAAGATCAACCTGCGGATGCAAAGATTCACGAATGCCTACAGCAACATATTCCTGGCGTGCATCATCAGCAAATTCACGTGTTAGTTTTTCATCACCTATTGCGGCCAAACCTAAGGGCTCGCACCATTGCGAAAAGTTTTTGCCACTCATTGAAAAAATGTTATCCGTAAAATGACTGCGCGGGTCAGAAGCAATTGTTATAGGAATGCCAAGCCTTGTTGAATCCTGTGCATATCGCTGCATGGCATTATACCATTTTGCCAATACATCTACTGATGGAATTGCCCACAGGTTAAAGTGATTCATCTTTTTTTCTTTCACCAGCATGAGCGCGTTGGGTGCAAAAGCAAACATGCCTTTACCGGGTTTGTCTTTAATAGAACCATCATCATTTACCCTTGCGCCATTAATGAACATCATACCTGCTTTTTCTTCCAGCGTCATTTGCTTCATCAGGTCGTTTACTCTTGCATCAACGGGTTGTTTTATATCTTCATACACGTCCAGCTTTCCGTTCTTGTTAAGGTCTCTGAATTCGGGCGCATGTCTTTTTACAGACGGTATTTTCCATCCAAAACCAATAACAGCTATACAAATTATGATGATAGCAGGTAACCAGATTTTTCCAGCAGGCATAATGGTTAGAATTTGTCGTTAGAAATAGATTGCAGCCGATTTTGGCTTTCGCTGATAATAACCTCTGTGAAGATACACAGCATTTGTACAATTTAAAAAGCAATCCTGCACAAAATGATTATTGTTTTCAGGTCATGTAATTGTCATGTTTGCCGCATATGATTTAAATCATCTTTTGTTGCTTTGTTTTTTTAGACATTTGCGAAAAATTTTTTCGATGACAGATGTAACACAGCACAAAACTGAAACGAAAGAATTTCGTGGCCAATGGATCGATTTCATCTATAACCTGCAGGATAAAATTTGCAAAGCACTGGAAGCTGTTGATGGCAAAGCAAAGTTCATAGAAGATGAATGGCAGCGTGCAGAAGGAAAAGGTGGTGGTGGTTTAACCAGGGTTATTCAAAATAGCAACGTATTTGAAAAAGGTGGTGTAAATACTTCTGTTGTATATGGAAGAATTACAGATAAATTATTGCAGGTTTTAAAACTTCCCTTCACCGGGGGGATCAAGGGCGGCTCCTGGTTTGCTGCAGGCATTAGTTCTGTGATACATCCTTTCAATCCATTTGTACCAACGGTGCATTTTAATTACCGCATGTTTGAATTGTATGATAAGGATGGAATGCTGGCGGATCGCTGGTTCGGCGGCGGCACTGATCTTACTCCCTATTATTTGTTTGAAGAAGATGCAATACATTTTCATTCAACATTTAAACAAACATGCGATACGGTTGATGAAAAATTATATCCTCTGTTCAAACATAATTGCGATGAATATTTTGTGAACACGCACCGCAATAATGAACGCAGAGGTATTGGCGGAATATTTTATGATCACAAAAGAGCCGATGAACATCAGGATGCAGGCTTCTGGTTTAATCTTGCGCAAGGCTGTGGTAACGGGTTTATAAATGCATATATTCCCATTGCTGAAAAAAGAAAAAATATTCCGTTTACTGAAGCGCATAAACATTGGCAGGAAATAAGAAGAGGCCGTTACGTTGAGTTCAATTTAATTCATGATCGCGGAACATTGTTTGGCTTGAAAACCGGTGGCAGAACAGAAAGCATATTGATGAGCTTGCCTGCAACGGTGCGGTTTGAATACAATTATCAACCGGCAAAAGATTCAGAAGAAGACAAGTTATTACAAGTATGCTTACATCCTAAAGATTGGGTGTGATGTCTGATGCCTGATTTGCTGATGTCAGATATAACAACTTTCGATTTTTTTTAACCTAAACTATAATTATGAATAGGAAAGAATTACAACAGCGAACTAAAAAGTTTCATGTAGATGTAATTAAACTTTGCAGCGATTTTCCAAAAAATGCAGCCGGTTTTGAAACAGCAAAACAATTAATAAAGTCTGCAGGTTCGGTTGGTGCAAATTATAGAGCTACTGTAAGAGCCAAATCAAATGCAGATTTCATTTATAAGATCGAAATTGTATTGGAAGAAGCGGATGAAAGCAATTATTGGCTTGAAGTAGTTAAAGATGCTGAAATTAAAACAGGTGTAGAAGTTGATAGTTAATTAATGAAGCTAATCAGCTCACTGCAATTTTTGCAGCAACAGATAAAACAGCAAAATCGAATCGGAATAAATCAGACATCTAAAAATCATACATCAGACATATTATGATATTACAAAGAAGAAACCGCATATTAAGAGTTAACTCATCAATCAGAAGTTTGGTTGCAGAAACAGTACTAACACCAAACGATTTTATTGCGCCTTTATTTATTGATGAAGGTGAAAATGTGAAGACAGAAATTGCTTCTATGCCCAACTATTATCGCATGAGTATTGATAACACGATCAAAGAAGTGAAAGAGCTTTATAATTTGGGTATAAAGAGTGTTTTACTTTTTGTGAAAGCAAAAGACGAAACAAAAGACAATACAGGCAAAGAAGCATGGAATAAAGATGGATTGATGCAACGCAGTATTAAAGCTATTAAAGATGCGGCGCCTGAAATGTATGTGATGACGGATGTTGCGCTTGATCCTTATTCAATTTATGGGCATGATGGCATTGTAAAAGATGGTGAAATTGTAAACGATGAAACTGTTGAAGCATTGGTGAAGATGAGTTTATCGCATGCAGAAGCCGGTGTTGATATGGTGGCGCCCAGTGATATGATGGATGGCCGCATTGCTGCTATCCGCGAAGCATTCGAGGAAAATAATTTTACCAAAACGGGCATTATGGCGTACAGCGCAAAATATGCTTCCTGCTTTTATGGACCATTCCGCGATGCATTAGATTCTGCTCCGGGTTTTGGTGATAAGAAAACGTATCAAATGAATTATGCGAATAGAATTGAAGCAGTAAAAGAAGCATTGATGGATGAAGAAGAAGGCGCTGATATTGTAATGGTAAAACCGGGTTTGCCTTATTTGGATATTGTGCGCGAAGTAAAGAATGCGGTGCATGTGCCGGTAAGTGTATATAACATCAGCGGAGAATATGCAATGATAAAGGCTGCAGCAAAAATGGGTTGGGTTGATGAGAACAAAGCAATATTAGAAACGCTCACTTCCATTAAACGTGCAGGTGCAGATTTGATCGCTACATATTTTGCAAAAGATGCAGCAAGGCTTTTACGATAGTCAATAGTCAATGGTGAATAGTGAATAGTTCACCAAAAGATTGATTAATTTGTTCAATCTCTTCAATCTTTAAAACCATTGGCTATGTTTTTAAAATTAAATCACCAGAAGTTAGAAGTTTATCAATCATCAAGAATGTTCGTTTTAGAGTGCTATAAGCTATCAAAAATTTTGCCTTCAGAAGAAAAGTTTGGTATGATTTCCCAAATAAGAAGAGCTGCTTTATCAGTTCATTTGAATATTGCGGAAGGTGCATCAAGAAAATCTGAAGCTGAAAGAAAAAGATTTTATGAAGTTGCAAGAGGTTCCGTAATTGAGATAGATGCTGCGCTTGATATCGCAAGTTCGTTGCAATATTTACAAGATTATAAACTTGATAATCTTGGTGAATATATGGTAAGAACCTTTAAAATTCTAAGCGGACTTATAATATCAAAAACTTAAATTGACTATTCACTATTGACCATTCACTATGGAAGTTCATCATCATCCTGATCTTCATCATAACAAAAAAAAATTCAAAGAATTCTTTCTTGAGTTTATAATGATCTTTCTTGCTGTAACACTTGGCTTTATTGCTGAAAATGTAAGAGAAGGCATAAGCCGTCACGAACAGGAAGAAAATTATATACTCAGTCTTATTAATGATCTTAAGGAAGATACCGCCAGCATGCATACAGTTATGAATGAAAATGGAGCTAAAATGGATTCTTTGCAAAAACTGGCAAGGCTTGTAAATGCAGATTTTTCCACGCCGGCTAACCGCATTAAACTTTATCATGGATCGCGGATGATTGGGTACTTTAGTTTGTTTAAATCAAACGATGCAACGATGATGCAGCTAAAAACATCGGGCTTGCAATTAATAAAGAAAGATCATGCCGCAGACAGCATTGCAAAATATGACGTAAAACTGAAGATCATTTATGCTGCCGAAGCATTATATATAAACGCCACCGATGCTACTTTGGAAAGTTCCCAGCAATTGCTTGACCAGTCTGCAACTGAAGATTCAAATTACTTTGATACCGGTACCGGTTTTAAAAATGTATTGCTTCCTTTATATGAAGACAATCAATCAAGCCTTCCAAGATTTTTTAATAAAATAGATTTTGAAATTGGTGCAACCAGGCTTTATATAAACAATATAAACAAGGTATTGCCTTATACAGAAAGATTAATTGCTTATCTGAAAAAAGAATATAATATAGAATGATGGATATTAATTCAAGCAGAAATTTATTTGAACGTGCGCAACGTTCAATTCCGGGTGGCGTAAATTCTCCGGTGCGTGCATTTAAAAGTGTTGGCGGTACACCCATCTTTATGCAAAGAGCAAAAGGCGCTTATTTGTATGATGCCGATGAAAACAAATACATAGATTATATCAATTCGTGGGGGCCGATGATACTCGGTCATGCTTTTGAACCTGTTGTTGAAGCTATTCAAAAGAAAGCTGTTGATTCAACATCATTTGGTGCACCAACTCAATTAGAAATTGAAATGGCTGAACTGATAAAAAGCATGGTGCCTAATGTGGATTTAATAAGAATGGTAAGCAGCGGGACAGAGGCATGTATGAGTGCCGTTCGTTTGGCTCGTGGTTACACAGGCAGAAATAAAATAATAAAGTTTGAAGGTTGCTATCATGGCCATGCAGATTCATTTTTAGTGAAGGCGGGCAGCGGTGTGGCAACATTTAATATTCAAACAGTGCCGGGCGTTACAGCCGGAGTTGCTGCCGATACATTAACTGCGCCTTATAATAACATTAATGCCATACAGGAACTTATCGTTCAGCATAAAAACCAAATTGCGGCCATCATAATTGAGCCTGTTGCTGGCAACATGGGTTGTATTTTACCTGCGGAAAATTTTCTTGAACAACTAAGAAAAATTTGCACTGAAGAAGATATTGTTTTCATTTTTGATGAAGTGATGACAGGCTTTCGTTTAGCACAAGGTGGTGCACAGGAAAGATTAAAAATTAATGCTGACCTTGTAACATATGGTAAAGTAATCGGTGCCGGAATGCCGGTTGGTGCTTTCGGCGGTAAGTTTGAAATTATGCAACACATTGCGCCATTAGGTAATGTTTACCAGGCAGGAACATTAAGCGGAAACCCTATTGCGATGATCGCAGGATATACTTTGCTGAATCATTTAAAAAATAATTCTGCCGTGTACGATGAACTCGATGCAAAAGGAAAATATTTAAAAGATGAATTGCAGAAAGTTTTTGATGAAGCCAATATTCCTGTAGCAATAAACCAGGTTGGTTCAATGATCTCTGTTTTCTTCACTAATAAACCGGTAAATAATTTTACAGATGCATCATCATCCAACATTAATATGTTCAATAAATTTTTTCATGCAATGCTAAATGAAGGAATTTATCTGCCACCATCTGCTTATGAAAGCTGGTTCTTAAGCAATGCTTTAAGTTACGCTAATCTTGATGAAACCATACAGGCAGCAAAACAAGCAACAGCACAACTGTTATGATGGCGTGAGGCTTTTAAAAATTAATCAGCAGCCTTTGTACCTGTTGCTTTATAACCTTTCCATCCATACCATGCAACAATTACAAAACAGAATAAAGGAATAATGTAAGCATGTGCCGTATTTTTTTCAGAAAGCATTCCCATTACATATGGCATAAAAGCGCCACCTGCAATTGACATGATAATAAAAGATGCTCCTTTCTTTGTATTATGTCCTAAATTTTTTACACCCAATGCAAAAATGGTTGGAAACATAATACTCTCGAAAAAGAAAACAGCCATTAAAAAATATACTGTAAATGTTCCCTCAGCAGCAACCACAAAAGTTAACAGGATTATATTAATGATTGAATAAACTGTAAGTAAAACATTGGGTGCAATTCTTTTCATTAACGCGGTGCCGGCAAAACGCCCCAGCGTAAAAAGTAAAAGGCTTACAAAAAGAAAGTATGATGCCTTTGCATTACTGATTGTTGTGCTTGCTTCAGTACAATAATTTATAAAGAATGCAGCGATGCCAACCTGGGCAGCTACATAAAAAAACTGTGCAATAACAGCACCTGTAAAATTGCTATGACTCATTAAAGGTTTTATATCCTGCTTTTTATCGTCTACTAATTCAGCTTCTTTAATCTCCGGCAAAGATGTTCTTATAAACAAGAGTGCAATTACAAAAACCACTGCTGCAATAACGAGATAAACATATTTCACTGTGTCAAGATTGCCTTCTCCGCCATTTTCAAAAAAAGATTTGCTGCTATGATCGGCCCGATAAATGCACCAACACCATTAAAGCTTTGCGAAAGATTCAACCGGAATTCAGAAGACTCCGGCTTGCCTAAAACGGTTATGTAAGGATTGGCTGCAGTTTCTAAAAATGTAAGTCCTGATGCAAGTATGAATAATGATAATAAGAAAAAATTATAACTCTCAAATTGAGCGGAAGGGAAAAAGAGTAATGCGCCAGATGTGTATAAAAGTAATCCGGTAATGATGCCTTTTTTATAACCGTATTTGTTCATGAACAAACCCGCCGGTAGTGCAATTAAAAAATAGGCTCCGAAATAAGCAGCTTGTAATAATGTTGATCGTGTTTTGGTAATGTTCAACAGTTCCTGGAAATGTTTGTTCAGCACATCTAATAAGCCATAAGCCAATCCCCATAAAAAGAATAAACTCGTTACAAGTATCAGCGGAAACAGGTAACTGCCTTTTTGTTCTTCAACAGAAATTTTTGTTTGTGTGGTTGCAAGCGCCATGTTGTTGTTTTAGAATGTTCGTTAGATTTCTTAAATTGAAAGTAAAAAGCCAAATTGAAATTACTTGCCTTTTACTTTTTATAAGCAACAACATTCTTCAATATTCCAATATGCTCAATGCCTATTTCTATTATATCACCTCCAGCCAAAGTAAAATTATTTGGCGGTACAATGCCGGTTCCCGTCATTAAAAAACATCCGTATGCAAAATTCATTTCAAGAAATAAATATTCAGCAAGCTCTGAAAATTTTCGCTTCATCCTGTTCAGTTGTATTGAGCTTTCAAAAACAGGAAGATCATTCCGCTTAATGTTTATACTGATGGTTGTATACAATGAGATTTCTGTTGAAGGAATGTACAAACAAGGGCCAAGCGCTGCGCTTCTGTCATACACTTTTGCCTGCGGAAGATATAAAGGGTTTTCGCCTTCAATATCTCTTGAGCTCATGTCGTTGCCGATAGTATAACCAACAATTTTACCTTTTGCATTGATGAACAAAGTAAGTTCCGGTTCAGGCACATTCCATTTTGAATCGTTACGTATGAACACTTCTTCTTTATGTGCAGCTACGCGATGCGGTAAGGCTTTAAAAAATAGTTCAGGCCTTTCTGCATTGTATACTTTGCTGTAAAAATCTGCACCGCCTGCGTCTTTGCTTTCTTCCATTCTTGCATCGCGGCTGCGCAAATAAGTTACACCTGCAGCCCAAACTTCCTGCCTGCTTATGGGTGCAAGAATTTTTATTTCATTCCAGTTAATATCAATTTTATTATTGGTTTGTGTTGATAAGAATTGATGCAGATCATCACGGTTGATCAATGCATCAAAATCTTCATCTAACAAAAAATTGCCTTTATCATTTTCGAGTATAATGCCTTTTGATGATTTGAATAATTTCATTATTGTCGATTTTTTCAAGATGATAACGGCTTAGAAATATTTTTAGCCACGAATGCACAAATGTTTTATTCGTGTATTAGTGGCATTAACTCACCAATTCTTCACGTCATCTAAATTAACCTGTATTAATTGCTGCACAAGATTTTTCAATGTTGTGTAATCACCTTGCAGGTGAATGGTTGTTTGATGATATTCCTGCACTTCATCCGGCTTTAATTGCTGCGCCGGTGAAGAAGATTCTATTTCATAAAACGGTCCCATCTGGCTACCATCTGCTAATGGCCCATCGTTATACGAATTGATCACATCACCACTAAAAGGTTGCTTCTGCAACTCCCATTTAGAGTTTACATACAAACTGTCTTTATGCACTTCAGGAATTAAGATCGTCAATACATTTTTTGAAAAATCATAGCTACAAACAAAAGGTTTTGCGACCACCGGTTTCAACCCAAGCTTGCCTCTTGATTTTCCATCACAACGGAAATACAACACACTATCTTTTACAGTCAATCTTGATGAGTCGATCTTTCCAAAATAATCATCTGTTATAAATGAGCGTGCATTTTTTTGTGGTTTAAAAGGAATAATAACTTTTGTTTGTTCAGTTGGTGTAAACATGCCCAACAACCAGATGGAAAGTAAACCGCTGTCTTTCTTCCATGCATTGCTGCCGGTATTTTTTATTTGATTGATGGATTCGTACGCAACGGTTTTGATATTATCAGGAATAGTTGCATTTAATTTTTGCGCGATAACATTCTTATCAAGCAAAGAAATTTTTCTCGTTATTGAAAGATCGAATGTTGTGCCTGTATAATTTGTTATAGAAGCATTGTAGGAAAATGTGGCTGATGTTTTATCTGATTGATCAACTTTGTAAGCAACTGTATCAATCAAAGCAGGAACCTGCCAGTGCGCAAAGTTGAATGAATCAGCATGTTTAAAATAGATAGAATATTGTCCGCCTTCAGGGCCAATCCAAAATCTTTCTTCACCGCCTACAGGATTGAATTGTTTTTTCTTTGCTGAATCAAACAGTTTGTAGTTGATCCATCCGAAGCTTATTCCACTATCGCCGTTAGCAGTACTTGTAAATACGCGGCCCTGGTAATTTGCACTCAATAAAACTTTTGCATCGTTGTTCTGTAATTCTATCACATTCGATACATGCTTCTTTATAAAGCCAGCATCATAACCATACGTTCCCTTTTCATACACCGGTTCATTCAACGGGTACATGGTGTTTTCTGTTTCTGTTGAAGATGTCTTGCTTGAATTATTACATGCGGTTAAAATGAAAAGTAAAAAGTAAAAAGTAAAAACGCGGCTCATTAGATGCATCAGTGTTGAGTTTTGATTTTTAAGTTATAAAGAAATTCCACGCTTCCACGGAATAAAATCATCATGTAAACCTGCTTCCGCTTTTGCAGGCACATTACCGTTGGCAACATCAATCACATAATTTAAAATTCTTTCACCGGCTTGTTCAATGGTTTCATCGCCATCAATAATGCTGCCTGTGTCTATATCAAGAATGTCTTTCATTTTATTGTACAGGATAGTATTGGTTGATAACTTCAACACCGGAGCAACCGGGTTTCCTGTCGGTGTTCCCAATCCTGTAGTGAATAAAACAATGTTGGCGCCGGCGCCCACTTCTGCTGTTGTTGATTCAATATCGCTGCCCGGAGTGCATAATAAATTCAACCCCGGCTTTGTAACTTTTTCAGGATAATCCAAGACATCAATAACAGGCGATGTGCCACCTTTTTTTGCAGCGCCTGCGGATTTAATGGCATCTGTTATCAGGCCGTCTTTAATATTTCCGGGTGAAGGGTTTGCATAAAAACCAGAGCCCACTTCGGTTGCGCGTTTGTTATAGGTTGTCATTAGTTGCATAAATTTTTCTGCTGTTGTTTCATCTGCGCAACGGTCGCTTAATTCCTGTTCAACGCCGCAGAGTTCAGGAAATTCTGATAGTACAACAGTGCCGCCTAAGGCAACCAATAAATCTGAAGTATAACCTATTGCCGGGTTTGCAGAGATGCCGGAGAAGCCATCAGAGCCGCCGCATTCCAGCCCGATACATAATTTGCTTAATGGCGCAGGTTTGCGTTCCAGTTCATTTGCTTCAACCAAACCGATGAACGTTTTCTTTATCGCTTCACTCAACAATTTGTTTTCACTGCCTATTTTTTGTTGTTCAAGAAATATCAATGGCTTTGAAAAATTGCTGTCACGTTTTTCGATCTCTTCTTTCAGTATCGAATATTGCGCATTCTGGCAACCAAGGCTTAATACTGTGGCACCTGCAACATTTGAATGCGTAACGTAAC
>JABDAV010000035.1 GCA_013289015.1 Bacteroidota bacterium
AGAAGCTTCTTCATACCCACCGTTTTCAGTTTGCGAAGATACGTTGCGCTGCAGGAATAATCTTTCAAAATTTGAATAAAAACCTGCACGTAAAAACATAATTTAGCAATGAGCGTTATGTTATAAGAGATGTTATCTGAAAAAAATATTTCGTACTTAAGTAAGGTGAATGCACTTCTTCCCAATATTTTAAATAGAGAAGTGCATAATTGTATTTGCGGACAATGCAATTATGTAAATGAAAGCGAATATTTTTTTTGCACCAATTGTGGCTTTCCTTTAAAAAATAGAACGCTGGTTAATGATTATCACAAACGCGTACTGCAGCGCTCGCATGTGTTGTTCAAAGCAGAAAATGCCGTGCTGGTTGCAAGGGTTATTTTGTATTTCATGGCTTCTTTCTTATCACTGGGCATCTTTTTCATATTCGCCGAAAGCAGCCGCAAATATGTTATTGTAATTTTTGCCGCATTGCTTTCAGGATTATTTTTTTTTCTTGCTTTCTGGAGTCGCAAAAATCCTTTTACAGCGTTGCTTACAGCATTCCTTGTACTCATGGTTTTTTGCATGGTGAATATTGCAACCAGGCTGGCGCAATCGTTTACTACAATGGAGGGCTTAACAAGCATATTGCTTTGTTTGTGTTTACTGGCAATTGTATTGAAAGGTGTGCAGGGTGCTTACCGGATTAATTTAATTAAAGAAGAACTGCAACTGAATGTATGATGCCGCAACAAACACCAACATATTATTGCGATGCCTGTAATGAAAAAGTAAAAAGCTATCACCGGTATTGTTATAACTGTGGCGAATATCTTGGAACGAATGGCGCAACTATCAGTGTGTTCAATAACAGCAACCTGCAAGGCGCATTTGTCTTTTTTGTGATCTATTTATTTGTTTGTCTCTCCGTCCAGTTTACCGGCTGGTTCAATAATTACAATAAATTATTTTGGGTGGAGATATTTCTTGCCGCACTCACTTTATTTTTTGCAGCGCGCAATTTTAGCGCAATAAAACCATTGCTGCGTTTCCGCAATTTTAATTTTATAAGGCTGGCAGGATGCATATCGCTTGCATTAATTTCTTCATTGATCGTAAACATCATCATCAGTAAATTCAATTTTTCTTTCTTTGGAACAGATACAAGTTATTATGCATTATACAGTAGTTATTCAATGCCGGTAATGCTGATGATCTATTCCATTGCCATTTATCCTGCAATAATTGAAGAGCTTGCTTTTCGCGGCGTATTGTACAATTATCTCAACACAATATTAGATGAACGTTTGGTGATCATTGTTACAGGTTTTATGTTTGGAATAATGCATTTAAGTTTTATTTCCCTGTTCTGGCTTGTACCTTTCGGCATACTTGTGGGCATAATGCGCAGGCGTTTCGGAACGTTATGGTATGGCGTGATATTCCATTTTAGTTTTAACCTGATGGCAGTGTTCTACGATCTTTATATGCACGGACATTTGTAAAGTGAGAAGTGAGATGTAATTTTTATAAAGCGATCCAATAGCCCAGAAGCTGGCAAAGTACTCCAACAAATAAGCCCGCATAAATTTCAAAAACCGAATGTTGGTTAAGTAACAATCTTGATGTGCATACCAAGCCTGCTAAAATGGTTATGATGATTATATCGCCGCCGAGAAAAGTTTCATAACGGCCCATCGTAATTACAGCTAATGCAAGCAAAGCACCTGCAGCCATTGAATGCATACTTATCTTAATGAAATTGTTTATCACCAAACCAAAGACAGTATTTAAAAAAATACCGAAGTAGAAGAATTTTAAAACGTCCGGCTGATCGGTAAAAGTTCTGCTTAAATACCAGAGCCACCAGTAAAATATCATAGTGATGATATAAGGAATGATACGGTCTTTTTGCGTGCGCAGAAAAATACTGTCAATAAATTTCAGTCGCCATAAAAGAAAAACAGAGAAGGCAGGAAAGAACGCTGTGTTCAAAAAAACACTCACGGTTTTCAAGGTCAGTCCTTCTGCACTAATATCATCAAAATGAATAGGGAAGCGCCATTCAAGCCAGATAAAAACATACAGCGGAATAAAAAGCGGGTGCAGAATGTATGAAACGGTCTTTCCAAAAACTTTTAATATGGCCGGCTGTTCTCCTGTTGTATTTAGTGCGAGTTCCTGCTGCATAGTTTATAATTCTTTACGCAGGCGTGCAACGGGAATATTTAACTGCTCACGGTATTTTGCAACGGTTCTGCGTGCAATGTTGTAACCCTTTTCCTGCAATAATTCTGTCAGGCGTTCATCGCTCAGCGGTTTCTTTTTACTTTCGGCTTCAACGAGATTGCTCAGTATTTTTTTCACTTCTCTTGTGCTTACTTCTTCGCCGCTGTCTGTACTTAAAGATTCGCTGAAGAAAAATTTCAACCGGTATGTACCAAATTCTGTTTGTACAAACTTGCTGTTGGCAACACGGCTTACGGTTGAAATATCAAGCCCGGTTATTTCTGCAATATCTTTTAAGATCATCGGCTTCATCGTGGTTTCATCACCGGTAAGGAAAAAATCTTTTTGATAATGCATGATGGCGCCCATAGTGCTGATCAAAGTATTCTGCCTTTGTTTTATCATATCAATGAACCATTTGGCAGAATCAATTTTTTGCTTGATGAAAAGCACTGCTTCTTTCTGGCGTTTATCTTTTTTTGAACCGCGGTCATATTCCTTCAACATATCCCGGTAGCCTTCGCTGATGCGCAGGTCAGGCGCATTTTTGGAATTGAGGGTAAGCTCCAGTTTGCCTGCGTTATTAATAATAAAAAAATCAGGAATAATGTAGCTCTCCGCTTTGTTTATTTCACCAACATTACCGCCGGGCCTCGGGTTTAATTTCAATATCAGGTTAATAACATCTTTCAGTTCCGTGTCTGAAATGTTGAGCCCGCGCTGTATTTTTTCGTAATGCTTTTTAGTGAATTCATCGAAATATTTATCAACTATTTTAACAGCCAATGTAACATCCCTGCCTTCTGCCTGCTGGCGCTGTAATTGCAGCATCAAACATTCCTGCAGATCTCTTGCACAAACGCCGGACGGATCAAAATGCTGTATCAGTTTTATCAGCTCTTCTATTTCAGCTTCGGTAGAATCTATATTCTGCCTGAAGGCGAGGTCATCAACAACAGAAGAAAGCTCGCGGCGCAAATAGCCGTCATCATCAATGCTGCCCACGATCTGCTCTGCAATTTTTAATCTTCTTTCATCCAGCGATAACATGCCCAATTGATCAGCCAGTAAATCGTGCAGGGTTGTTTCTACGCGCAGCGGAACTGATTTCTGTTCTTCATTATCGCCATAATTATCGTCGCGCAGTTTATAATCTGCAACATCATCATCACCTTCATTCACGTAATCAGAAATATCTATGTTGTCATATTCATCTTCGCTGCCATCACGTTCTTCACTATCAAATTCTTCCGGCAGAACCTGGTCTTCAAATCCGTCTTCATGTTCTTCTTCACCCACTTCAAGTGCCGGATTTTCTTCCAGCTCTTCTTTTATTCTTTCTTCAAGATTTGCTGTAGGAACCTGCAGCAACTTCATCAATTGTATTTGCTGCGGAGATAAACGCTGTAATAATTTTTGTTGCAGTGTTTGACTTAATGCCATGCTACTCCCGTAATAATTTTAATTAATCATTATAATATATAATAAAATTCCGGCGTAAATTTAGCTCGCAAATATGAACCTTAAAAAGAAAACATTCCTTGTCATAACTGTTAAATTCCTTTTATCTGTTTCGTGCGTGCACGCGCAGGTTGCAACAGATTCATGCAAATCAAAACCGGTTTCTTTTTTTATCGTTCAGCCCAATCTTTATACTATAAAACAACCTGTTTCCATTTTACCCGGTCAATTGCCGGGAAACTTTTATGCAAAGCAACTGCCATTTTTTTGCAGTAAGGAATTGCAGGTGCAAAAAGCAGTGGGCTTTCCTATTAAATTCCGGGTGGGTTCTGTTGAAGATTGCGATAAGCTTGAAGGGAAGAACAGGTAAGAACTTTTTTTAATCAGCCCTGGTAATTATTTCGCCCATATTTGTTTTTCAATTCTCCCAATGAACGATGCAATTTTTATGTTACGGGCGGCATCGTTGTCTCAATCCTGCATGGGCGGGATTGCTTTCGCTTCTTTGAAAAAAATTTCCCCCGGATTTCTTTTCAGTCACGCATTCAGCATAACCGAAAGAGGCGCCTTATGTTACAACTGGTAACAACCTGAAATTACCAGCGCTAATTACCTGAAACTCAAGCTGGTTTTATATTAAGCGATTACAGCTATTTCTTACTTGACGCCAATGTATACGTGCGGGATTGTGCCACTCCTTTTGTACTTTGGTTTTTTAAGTCCGGAGACCATAAATGTTTGAAAGATTTTTTTTAATAAAAATCATAAGCCTGAAAGGCTGATATTATTATAGCACAGCAGTATTACCGGCAGCAGGAATCCCGAAGGGTAATGTCATTTAGTTAAGCCGTCATCCCGAAGCAAGGAGATTGATTTGATAATTAAACTTTGTGACCGTGACCTCGACGTGAGAAGAGGTCTCCCGAATTTTATACGGTCTGAATTTTAAGAGATTTATTTCGGCAATAATTAATTTTCAAAGGCCTCAATGATTGCTTCGCAATTCTCAGTCGCAAAGAATCTTAGATGAACTAAAATGATTGTTCAATTGCTCCTTCGAAAAGACGTTTCTGTTTTTTTGCTTTGCAACCCACAGGTCTGGAATCCGACATGACGAAATCCTTAACTTAATGACATTGCCCGAAGGGATGGTATGTTTTTCTATCATCCGCCGCGGCGGATTCAAATTAAAATACTGCAGACGTTTCTACAATCATTTCATCGCTTCGCGATTTTTTTTAATCTTCCGAATAGTTGTAGTCAAAAGACTTTGCAGAGCAGAACCATATATAATCCCTGGAAATCATTTCACAGTTTTGATCCCGTTTTAAATTTTCAACCCGCATGTATCTTCTTAACAATTAAAGTACCCTGATCCAAAATTATTTTTTGTGTTGGTCTCTGGAGCTTATATCGTACCTGCAAGCTCATTTCTTCGATATAACTTCGATCCACTGGATCGAAGAAACATGGACTTTATTTCGGTTATTTTTCGACGAAATATGCTACAGGGTAAACATGCGATAGGCATTTAAGGAATAAAATGATCAATACAACCTGCAGCTATGCATCTATCATTCCCTCCAGGCAGATAGTAAAAAGATGCCTTTCAATTTTTACCTTCATTTAGCTTCCATGTAACTATATCAAAAAAACTCTGCCAACGGGTAGTTATTAATTCTTTTGTTATATCCTGTTTTTCTTTTGTTCGGATAAATAACAATTATAAAAACCATTCTTATACAATAATCAGCAGCGCTCCAGGTATTGCGGAGCGAATTGCTCAACAAAATGCATTAATGCCTTACTTATTGAAATAATGGGTAAAAATTAAACAGCAAAGCAACAGTGATCGTACAGGTACATAATTTGTGCGCTGTTATAAACTTTAAATCATAACCATATAACAGTATAATATTAATGCGGTGATTGATCATTCAATTTAATAATTAAATAAACATACAATGAATAAAGAAAATAAAATTGCCAGGCGTAAAGTTATTTCAGGATTAGGGGCAGGGTTAGCAGCAATGGCAGTAACGCCGGTTTTTGCTGATAGAAAAAATGTATATGCAGAATTTGGTCCGGCACCAATTCTTGAAGATCCAACCACGAAATATCCAAAACCACCTTTTGAAGAACAATCACAGCAATGGCCGGGTTTAGCAGGTAAAATGAATCCGCGTCCTGACCATGGAGAAAAAAGCTATAAAGGTTCCGGTCGTTTAACAGGCCGGAAAGCATTGATAACAGGAGGCGATTCAGGAATGGGACGCGCAGCAGCAATTGCATACGCGAGGGAAGGTGCAGACGTAGCTATAAATTATTTTCCCACCGAAGAACCGGATGCACAGGAAGTAATTGCTCTTATTAAAGCGGAGGGCCGAAAGGCAATAGCTATTCCCGGAGATATACGTGATGAAGCATTTTGTAAGAAGCTCGTGGAAGATGCGGTAACCGGTTTAGGAGGGCTTGATATCCTGGTTAATAATGCCGCGCGTCAACAAACGCATGCCTCTATTCTCGATATATCTACAGAGCAATTTGACTGGACCATGAAGACAAATATTTACGCACCCTTTTGGATAATTAAAGCCGCAATGCCCCATTTAAGACCAGGTTCAGTGATCATTGGTACCGCATCAGAGCAGGCTTATGATCCATCAGCTGATCTGTATGACTATGCACAGACCAAAGCAGCTACAATGAACTATGTAAAATCGCTTGCAAAACAGCTTGGTCCAAAAGGGATACGGGTTAATGGAGTAGCTCCGGGACCAATCTGGACTCCTTTGCAGGTGAGTGGTGGGGCAACAATGGAAAAATTGAAAAATTTCGGAGGCCAAACATCGTTTGGCAGACCAGGACAACCTGCAGAACTTGCATCCATTTATGTTCAGCTCGCCGCAAATGATGGAAGCTATGCGAACGGGCAGGTATATGGTTCGTCAGGTGGTGGTGGACAACCTTAGCCATTTCTACAGCATAATTTTATATTTATATTAAAGTGATTGCCGGTATTTACCGGGCAGGCAATTCATCACCGAAATACGTTGCTTCCGTACCTATGCAATTTCACCTATCGCAAATTTTTTTGGTATACCTTGCTATATATAGCAAAATTCTTAACAGTGATGAAGCAAATATCTAATGATGTATTTCCAAAAATTTCAACAGGTATTGATGGACTGGATGAAGTTACCGGCGGCGGTTTTCCAAAGGATCGTCCTACAATTGTTTGCGGGAGCGCCGGCTGCGGCAAAACATTGTTCGGCATACAATTTCTTGCAAAAGGAATCTCAGAGCATAACGAGCCGGGTGTATTTATGAGTTTTGAAGAATCAAAAACGGACCTGGCACAAAATGTAAGATCGCTTGGTATTGACCTGGAAAAATTAATCGCAGACAAAAAACTGCGCATTGATCATGTACAATTTGAGCGCTCAGAAATTGAAGAAACAGGTGAATACGATCTTGAAGCTTTGTTCATCCGCCTTAATCATGCTATTGAAAGCATCGGCGCAAAACGGGTTGTGTTAGATACAATAGAATCATTATTTGGCGGCATAGATAATGCAGCCGTGTTACGTTCCGAAATACGAAGGCTTTTTCGCTGGCTTAAAGAAAAAGGTGTAACTGCGGTTATAACCGGTGAACGCGGTGATAAAACGCTGACAAGGCAGGGATTGGAAGAATACGTTTCTGATTGCGTGATATTGCTTGACTTTCGTGTTATTGACCAGATTGCTACACGAAGGTTGCGTATAGTAAAATACCGTGGCTCTACACATGGCACCAATGAATACCCTTTTTTGATTGACGAAAATGGCATTTCCGTGCTTCCCATTACATCATTAAAGCTGGATCATAAAATTTATAAGCAAATTATTTCAACCGGTCTTGCAGAAATTGACGGCCTGTTTTCAAAAGCCGGCGTATATAAAGGAAGCAGCATATTGGTAACCGGTTCCGCCGGTACAGCCAAAACCATTCTTGCTTCTTATTTTACGCAGGAAAGTTGCAGGCGTAATGAACAAACCTTATATTTTGCATTTGAAGAGTCCCCCGAACAATTGGTGCGCAACGTGCAATCAGTAGGCATAAATCTTAATCCTTTTGTAAGATCAAAAAAACTGATCATTCATTCTTCAAGGCCTTCGTTGCAAGGTTTGGAAATGCATCTTTTGATACTGTATAAAATGATTGAGCAGTATAAGCCACAAACGGTAATTGTTGATCCTATCAGCAGTTTAATTTCCATTGGCACTGCCGGCGAAGTAAGAGATATGCTGGTACGATTGATTGATTTGCTGAAGATAAAAGGCATTAATGCATTCTTTACCTCGCTTACTCATGAAGAAGGGCTGGACCAGAAAGATCAGACCGTAAATGCTATATCATCACTCGCCGATACCTGGATAGACTTAGGAAATATAAAGCAGGATAATCAACGTGTACGTAATTTTCGTGTTGTTAAATCCAGAGGAATGGGGCATGAAACAGAAACCCGGCAATTCATAATTACTGATAAAGGAATTAAATTACTAGGCACCAAAGAGAATTCCGAAAACAATAAGAAATCTAAATAAAGTTATACCTGTATGCCTAAAGAAGACAAATATGAATTGAGGTTGTATGTAGCGGGGCAAACGCCTAAATCAATAACAGCTCTTAAAAATATTACCAAATACTGTAAGGAACATTTGGAAGGAAAATATTCTATCGAGGTTATTGACCTGCTCAAAAATCCGCAGCTTGCGGAAGGCGACCAGATATTCGCTATACCTACACTGGTGCGGAAAGTTCCCGAGCCAATAAGAAAAATTATAGGCGATCTTTCAAACGAGGAACGGGTTTTGGTAGGTTTAAATATTCGCCCCATACCCAAAAATAACAGATAATGAAAGACACCTCAAAAGACAAGTTTATCGTTGAAGGAAAACTGGTTTTGCAACTTTATGTTTCCGGCATGTCGCAAAAATCAATGGAAGCAATTGAAAATATCAAACGCCTGTGTGATGAACACCTGCAGGGCGCATTTAACCTTGAAATAATTGATCTTTATAAAAATCCGGATCTGGCAAGTCAGCAGCAAATTATTTTCAGTCCTTCACTTGTTAAACAATTACCGTTGCCAAAGAAAACACTGATAGGCACTTTTTCAGATACAGAAAAAACAATTAAGGGCCTGGGAATTGTGATAAAAGAATGATGATGGCAATAAATTCTACGGAAAATCTTTTATCAAGAATTGAAGAGCTTGAAAACCGCCTGGCGGAATCAGAACAATTGATTGACGCTATAAAAGCAGGAGAGGTAGATGCATTTGCCTTCAGGACAAATAACAAATCTGAAATTTTTACTTTACAGAGCGGCGACTATGCTTACCGCGTGCTGGTGGAAAATTTTAGTGAAGGTGCTTTGAATTTATCTGAAGACGGGTTAATTGTTTATTCCAATAATTATTTTCACAAGCTGCTTGCGCTTCCTTACGAAAAAGTAATTGGCCATTCTGTTTTTAAGTTTATACATTCCTCATCAACAGGAACATTCAGCGAGCTTTTTAAAAAAGGGTTAGCAGCCGGGCAAAGTAAAGGGGAGATTAATTTATCTGCCGGCGAAAAAATAATTCCTGTGTATATCTCACTTACATCATTGCATCCTAACTTACCGACAGTTGGCATGATTGTAACTGACCTTACTGAAAAGAAAAGAAATGAAAACGAACTGCAGGAAAAGAACAGGTTTATTGAAACAATCATCGAATCATCGCAGGAACTGATTGCCGTATATGGTCATGACTGCACTTTAATTTCAGTAAATAAAGCCACGGAAAAATTCCTTGGGGAAACAAGAGAAAAATTAATCGGGAAAAAATTGACCGAAATCTATCCCGGCACAAAAGGTACAAAACCTGAAAACGATTTGCTAAGAGCATTAAAAGGCGAATTTATACAGAATGAAGCCTATCTCTCAAAGGTTAACGGCAGATATATCCAGAATTATTTAAATCCGCTAAAAGATGAAAACGGAAATATTTATGCGGCATTAACGATAGCACATGATGTAACGGATATAAAGCAAGCAGAAGCAACAATAAAAAAAGCAAATAAACAGCTTGAAGAAAAAAATATTGAACTGGAAAGAAGCAATACGGAGCTTGCTTCTTTTACTTATGTTGCTTCGCATGATCTGCAGGAACCTTTGCGCAAGATTCAAACTTTTTCTAACATGCTTCTTGAAAAAGAATTTGAAAAGTTTTCAGATTATGCCAGGTCTATATTTGGCAGAATGGAAATTGCTGCGAAGCGCATGCAAACGTTAATTGATGATTTACTTACATATTCGCGAACCAATACCAGCGACCGTAAATTTAAAAGGGTAAAACTCAATACCATTATTGAAGAGGTAAAGGAAGACCTGAAAGAAGAAATTAAAGAAAAAGATGCCTTTGTAGAATCCGATGTGTCTTGTGAGATTAATATTTTAGAATTTCAGTTTCGGCAGTTGTTGCATAATCTTATAAATAATTCTTTAAAATTTGCAAGACCCGGCCAGGCGCCGCATATAAAAATTACAAGTGAGATCGTTGAAAGGAGCAGGTATGAAAATGACAACCGGTTTACTGAACAAAATTATTTCCATTTGATAATAACTGATAACGGTATTGGATTTGAATCAATATATAATGAAAAAATATTTGAGCTTTTCCAGCGGTTACATGACCGGCAGGAATACAATGGAACAGGTATTGGCCTCGCTATCGTTAAACGGATTGTGGAAAATCATAACGGCATAATAACCGCACATGGTGAAGTTAATATCGGAACAAAATTTGACATCTTTATTCCTCTTTCTGTCGTGGAAGGACCTCTGTAACAAAGCTGCAACAAGGCATGGTATCCTGCTTTATCAGGCATATGTAAGCTGCCATATAAGGTAAATACCGCCTGCTGTAAGTTAGTGCACAGGCCACCAGGATGGACGATATTATCAGTTGAGGCAATGGGCTGTTATCGGCAAAAAAAAAGTATGCTATCATTCTTAACCGTTGCCTTTGCCAATTGTACGCCTGGCAAACCTGTATTGACTCCGGTGGGTAATCGCAAACCAGAGATTTGCTTATGCCGCGGCCGAGCGGGGCCTGTACCATTTTTACAGTAATCTCAGCTTTATTCAGGCCTTGCATTGAATACCCCATTACGACAAAAGCAATTACTGACTCATCGTTTTTTGCGGCGTAAACGAATTAAGTATATCGCCGGCGGCTAAAGCATAAGGATCTTTTATACCCGCTTCACCTGTGTAATTTATTATATAAGCAACGTTATCATATAAACAATAAAGCTGTTTAAAGTATAAATATTTTCCATCAACAATGCCATTGGCTATTACCAGAAATTTCGGAACACCATTGCCTGAGATATCTTTTGTAACCGTTACCCTGCAATCTTTCATGTTTTTTCTTAATTGCCCAAAACTTGTCTCGGCAAAATTCCTCACATTTATTTTCTGGTTTGATGCCGGAAGTTCAAAAGCATCAACTGCAATATTTGAACGGTATTTTGCAACTGCATTCACCGGCGCGTACAGCATACATTTTACATCTTTAATATCATTATGAAACTCCCAGTCGGGAGGATACTTCAGGGAAAATAAAAATTCCTTATCATAGTAAATTTTCCATCCGCTGTTGTCGGTTACCTGGCCGCTGGCGTTAATAAGCATACAAAAGCAAACTATGGTAAAAAAAATTTTCAATTATTAAAGATAGCAAAGCTTTCTTTTCCGCACATTAAATGAAACAGCCAGACTGCTTTGGTGTTTTAAAAAACAGTGGGTATTTTGCTCATAAAGCCCTTGTCGGTGACAATATCAATAAGGGTGCGAAGGTTATGGATAGTCTTTACGCAGTAACAGGCAGCATAATTAAGTGCTTATATTACTAACCCTGGCGGCAAAAATATTTTCAGTAGGGATGTAATAACAGATTAACCTCGGGACCACTTTATAAATAAAATAAAAGGCGTTGCTATCAGCCAGCTTTTTTTATTTATCAATAAATTTAGTAGCTTTAAGGTAAGATGGCATTGCAAGTTTCAGATACTATCATAACCGGAACTTTTGACAATCTTGTTTTTTACAAAATGGATGGCAAGGGTTATGTACGTATGAAAAGCAGCCTCAACCGGAAACAATTTAAAACACAGCGACGGTTTGCCAACAGCCGCAAAAGCGCCTCCTGTTTTGGCAAGGGTAATATCCTTGCCAGCGACGTGCATAATATCATTCCTGCACCTGAAAGAAAACACTCCATGTTTATACAATTAAGATCTGCTGCTATTGCTTTCCTAAAAGCCGGTGCACCCAAAAATGAGGTGAAGACAAAGCCTGCAGTCCTTATTTCTTCCCTTTATTCATCATCCTGTTTCTCCTGATTGTTTTTGACCAGACCACGCAGTTAATAGCCTCCAGACAGAAGGAGACAGGGAGCAGAGTGGGAGAAGACAGGGAGTAGAGTGGGAGATGCCTACTCCAGCTTTATCTTGCCGCCTAACAAACCTCCCAGGCCAATGCGTACCGCAACCTGCCCATTGTTGCCGTTGAGATAAGAGCCAACAATATCTACACGCAGCAGCTTGAAAATATTTTCAAGTCCGCCAAATACTTCAACATAATTGTTATTGCCATTTACATAGAAAGCATTGGTACCTGCAACAAGATTCCAGTTCAATCTTTTAAACAAGGGAATCTTATTGGTTAATAAACCATTGAAATGATGTTCTACATGCAGTGTGCTGTAGAAGGAAGCTGTTGTGCTGTTGGCATAATAAGGCGCCGCCTGGAAGCTGTATAAATACCTGCTTGCAAATATTATCTGGTTGCCGTTAAAGTGGCGGTAGTCCTGTATAAAAACAGATTTATCATTTAAGAACCCGCCGATATCAATGCGGTAACTTAGCTGGCCTGCGAGTTTAAAATTTATATCATCGGTAACAGAAAAATTCCACTTGTCAAAATCAACATCGCTGCCGAAAATATTTTTAAAACCTTTTTGATAAGACAAAGTAAAGGTGGGATATTTTGAACCAAGTGGCACACGATAATCAGGGAACTGCACAAATTTTTGACCTGGCTGATACGAGAGACTCAAGCTTGCAACTACAGCCTGGTGCCTTATAAACTGGCTGTCAATTTTTTCAGAAGGATAATTCGGTGTAAACTTTTGCGGATCATATTTTATAATGGAAAAATCTGTTGTGTTATCCAGCGGAATGCGGTCTTCATACAAAAGCTGCGCAGCATATTTTAAACCTGATTGTGCAGCGCCGTTGTAATCAAACTGAATAAAATTGTTTTCATAGATCTTCATGTAATTATGATTAAAGAACAATGTGTAAAGGCTGTTGAATAAAGGGCTGATAGGATTTTCTTTATTAAACTGGCTGATGCGCCTGCCGCCGCTTAATGAAAAATTATTTGCATGGAGAGAAGATTCATCATCCATATTATTATTTATTCCGGGCCAGTTAGAGCGGGTATGATAATTCAACGTGCCCCATCCATTCAGATGCCCGTTACTGAAGCCATACCGCAGGTGCGGCGTAAAACTTAATTCACGGTTGATGGAAGGAAAACCCCTGCTGAATGTGGCTTCGGCATTTAATGCCAAACCTTCAACCGTGTTGTATTGCACCTGTTTTAATAAAGGCTGCCATTGAATGGTTGTATAATTTTTTGGATCATAATCAGAACGGTTGAAGCCATTCCACAATATATTCATCACACTTACTTTACCCTGCATGCGCCGCAGCGAGTCCTGGTATCTTTTTGTAAAAGATGAATCGCGCCGGTAACGATACATGCTGTCTTTAACAGTATAATCTTTTATCTCTTCAGGCTCCAACGGTACCGGCCTTACAGAATCCCAGTATGCTGTTGTTTTTTTATTTACGCCTGTATCAAACTTCATGATAATGTTGTTGAAAAACTTTTTCTTAAATGTTGGTGTAACATTATAATTGTTGTACACATTTAAAAAATTGCCTACTGCATCAATACCAAACTTTTTAAAAGTAAAGTACAGCACCTGGTCTTTGGTGCGCCATATATCTTTTGTAACAGGAAAATGTATCTGTGTTATTTTAACCGTGTCTAAAATTTCAAGCTGTGATTCTTTTGTAAGCATCAGGTCAACACTGTAAATACGCCAGTCGCCTTCTGTTATTTCAATCGTGCCGGAAAACAACGGTTCATATTTTCTTTTGGGAATTACCTGTATACGGTTTATCTCGCGGCCATCTTCAAAAAAAGAACCGAGGAAATGATATTTATAAAAATTTAAAGCACCATCTGCAATAGGACACACATAACCACGAGGCGCAAACTGGCCTCCCATTATCTGTATGTTATTGGTATAAAAATCTATAAAGGTTGGAATGCTAAAACCAAAACCATTGGTGCCGCTTTCCCTTCCTGAAATTACTTCAAGCTTTACTTTATCAGGTTTTTTAAAAGCTATTTTGGTAAGTGATTCCGATAAATAAATTACGCCTTTGCCTGCTGAGTCAACGCCCATTTGCTTCAGGTCGGCGCTGTCAATTTTCTGGCCGAATACCTTACGTGGCAGCGCCCTTGTTTTGATCAATGTTTTTATATACGCTTCGCAGGTAAACGAATCCAATGCATTGTGATAGGCTTCTCTCTTTTTTATTGCATGGCGTATGATAGCATAAGCAGGATCTTCACCGTTAGATGAAACCACCACATCTTTCAATTGCAGTTGAGAAGGCTGCAATACAAAGTCAAGTTGCATATCAGTATCACCAACATGCACTTTCTTTTCCTGTTTTGCAAAACCAACATATTGTACAACAAGGGTGTAATCTCCTGCGGGTAATTCAATCAGGTAATGTCCTTGCTGGTTGGCCGTTGTACCGCCGCCTTTTTCTTTCACAGAAATGGAAGCGTAAGAGAGTGCATTGCCTTTATCATCTTTAATAGTACCGGTGATCTTTCCTGCAAATGCAGTTGTTGAGAAAACAATAAATAAAAGCGGTAAAATTTTATGCATCATTGTCTGTATGAACGAAACTAAAAGTTCAATACATGTTTAAAAGTGCAGCTGTCAACATTAACATATAATTTTAAAGGAGAAGCTATGAGCAAGTCCTGATATTTTATAGAACTTTTTTTATTCTTAAACATCCTGAAAGACTCGTTGCTGAAACTGCAAACTGACAATTATTCTAACCTGAATAAGTTTTACTTTAATTTTTAAATGCATCCAATGCCATTGTTGGCTTTCCGCTGTTATCAAAAGCGCCAAGTGAATAATTCTGCCAGTTGTTATAGCATTCAGGTTCCCAGTAAAATACACCCAAGCCATTATTGTTGGCAAGCGATTTTGTTTTGGCGATGATATCCGTTAGAAAAGATTTGCAGGTAACAGAATCAGTCCAGGGCATTCCAACTTCGCAGATCATTACAGGTTTTTTATAACGCGAGATCATATCATTCATGTTTGATAAACATTGCGTATTTAGTGTTGACCAGTTTGCTGAAGAAGGATATAAAGACATGCCGATAATATCCCATTTTGCGCCGTTATTCTGTAAGCCATCAAACATCCACCTGAATAAACTATTATCAAACCCGTTTGAAATATGTACAATAACTTTTATTGTATCGCTTACTGATTTTACTGCATCGTAGCCTGCATTGATAAGCGCTGCAAAATTGCCCATATTGGTTGAAGCGCGGCCATCTTCCCACAACATACCGTCGTTGGTTTCATTACCTACCTGCACCCATGAAGGAGTAACACCATTACTTTTTAAAGTATCCATTACATGAGTAGTGTAATCTGATACAGCCTGTTTAAGATCACTAAAACTCATGGATGACCATGCAGCAGGTTTGTTTTGTTTGCCCGGATCAGCCCATGAGTCGCTGTAATGAAAATCTATCATAATGCGCATGCCGGCGGCTTTTGCGCGTTTTGCTTTTGCAACAACATCAGCCGTATTGCACCAGCCATCAACAGGGTTTACCCAGGCGCGCAAACGGATGGAGTTCATGTTTTCATCTTTCATTACCTGGTAGCAATCCTCCTGTTTGCCATCACGGTTATAAAATTTATAATTATTTGCTTCCATTTCGGTAAGCCAGCTTACATCTGCACCTTTAGCAAAATTGGTTGTTTGTGTACCTGTGGTATCAGGAGGATTGACCGGGTTGCCTGGCGATGTTGTTTTGCTGCAACCCATAGCACAGGCTGCAAAAAGAAATGCGATTAAAAAGTTTTTTTTCATTAAGAATAAACATTAAGATGACCGGATATTTTTCTTTGTGATGATTCCCTGAAAACAGGAATGGGATTTAGAACGATCTTTTTTTCAACTACCGCTTCATTTTTATTTTCTATCATTTGCAACAGCAATTCAAATGATTCTTTACCCATTGTTACCGCTTGCGGGTCTATAGTTGAAAGCGTTGGCGTAATATGTTCGCCAAACAATTCATTTGCGAAACCGAATACACCGAACGCTTCAGGTATTTTAATATTGTGTGATTTTAATTCCTTCATTACGCCGAGCGCTGTAAAATCTTCTGCAGCAAAAACAGCATCGGGTTTTTGTTTAAGTGAAAGAAAATGCCGTGTTGCGGCTTTTCCTGATTCAATAGAGACATTGCCTTCATAAATAAACCCATCGGTCAACGGCAGGTTATATTGTTTTAATGCGTCTTCATAACCTTTTTTACGGTCGCAAAATACTTTTAAATGTTGCGGGCCTGAAACATGTGCGATATGGTTATACCCGTTTTTAATTAAATGTTCCGTAGCAATAAAGGCGCCTTTATAATCATCGGTTACAACAGACGAAATGCCGGTATCATCATCAGCACGGTCAAAGAATACCACCGGAATCTTTTTCTTTTTCAACTCTTCATAATAAGCATAATTGTTTGTGTCTTTAGCAACAGAAACAAGAATGCCATCTACCTGTGCTGCCAGAAAAGTTTCAATACCTTTTATTTCATGCTCCTGTGTTTCGTTTGACTGGTACAACAGTACATTGTATCCTTTTGCGTTTGCACATTTTTCAATGCCATGTACCACCGAACCAAAAAAATTTGTATCAGCACCCGGAATTATTACGCCGATCATATGTGTTTTGCCGGAACGGAGGGAAGATGCAACCCGGTTTCTTTTATAATTAAGCCTGCTTGCCACTTTAAGTACCGATTGTTTTGTAGAGTGGCTGATAGAAGGATGATCCTGCAAAGCTCTTGAAACAGTTGCCGGTGTAATGTTTAATTCATTTGCTATACTTGAAATGGTTGCTGATTTTTGCATTGTGCAATCGTTTGTTTAAATTAAGAGGCCAGGCACAGTACATTGAAAAACTGAATTTAGTAACAAACATAAATCTTTTGCTGTAAAAGCTTTTTTTCAAAAATAAAAAAAGACGCATCTTTATGCAAACGTTTACATGATCCTAAAATTTTTTAGTGAACGATGCAACATTTGCTAAAAAATTTTTGTTTAAGAAGTGTAAGATTTACACATTTGCTTTTTAAGACTTAAATACACTTAACGGTTGCGGTGCGATTGCTGGTTTTGATTTTTAATCCATAATAAACGAACGTAGAAAACTACAGGTCTTTGTTGATTGCTTATTACAATAAATTGATCTAACAGCCTTTTTGCCGTAGCCGGAGAATTAACAACACAATTAAATCAAAAGACAATTATGAACATTAAACTGTTTGTGAGCCTGATGTTACTGCTGTGTGTATGCAACATCAAATCTCTCGCTCAAAAAACGGTTTCCGGGATTGTAACCGACTCTGCCAGCGGTCGTCCCCTGCAAGCCGTTTCTGTTTTAGTAAAAGGGACAGCCACTGGAGCCCAAACTGCCGCTGATGGCAGGTTTTCCGTTTCTGTGCCTGCTACTGCTTCCACGCTTGTTATTTCATCGGTGGGTTATGGAACCAAAGAAGTTGCCATTGGCAGCGGCAGCATAAGGGTTGTACTCGGCCAGGCCAATGCTGCTTTAGCTGATGTGGTCGTGATCGGCTATGGTACTTCAAGAAAGAAAGACCTTACCGGTTCAGTTGCCACTGTTGGCGAAAAAGATTTTCAGAAAGGGGTGATTACAACACCTGAACAAATGATAGCCGGAAAAGTGCCGGGTGTTTCTGTTATATCGAATAGTGGTCAACCTGGCTCAGGAAGTACAATAAGGATACGCGGCGGTTCTTCCTTAAGCGCCAGTAATGACCCTCTTATAGTTATAGATGGTGTTCCATTGGATAACGACCTGATTTCCGGTGCGGGTAACAATTTAAGTTTCATCAATCCGAATGATGTTGAATCTTTCACAGTTCTGAAAGATGCATCAGCAGCAGCGATCTACGGTACACGTGCGGCAAACGGCGTTATCATCATCACAACAAAAAAAGGAACTTCAGGAAAATTAAAAGTTGATTTCAGCACTGTAAATTCTCTTTCTAAAGTTACTGGCGAGGTTCCGGTTTTAAATGCCGGGCAGTTTAGCGATGTGATTAATCAATATGGAACAGATGCCCAAAAAGCTATGTTAGGTACTGCGAACACTAACTGGCAGGGCCTTATTTATCAAACTGCTTTCGGAACACAAAATAATATCAGTGTAAGCGGTGGCATTAAAGCATTGCCTTACAGAATTTCACTTGGTTATTCAAACCAGGATGGCGTTTTAAAAACAGATAATTTTCAAAAAACGTCTTTGGCTTTTGTACTTAACCCGGTTTTGTTTGATAATCATTTAAAGATTAACCTGAACCTAAAAGGTAGCGCAGAAAACACAAGATTTGGTAACCAGGGCGCAATTGGTTCAGCAATAAGTTTTAATCCTACACTGCCGGTATATTCAGGTAATAAAAGTTTTAATGGCTATACAATTGCCGGTTATGATGCGCAGGGAAATCCTATCGCAAACCCTGTAGCGTTGTTAAATGATTATGAGGATAACAGCAACGCACAAAGAAGTATTGGTAATCTTCAGCTGGATTACAAATTTCATTTTCTGCCCGACCTGCATGCCAACCTGAATCTGGGGTATGATATCTCGAAAGGTTATGGCACAAGATATACTTCTGACAGTTCTGCAATAGATTATAAAAGGCAGGGCAGGGATGATTATTATAAACAAACAAAATCAAATTCACTGCTTGAATTTTATCTGAACTATACAAAAGATATTGCATCTATAAAAAGCCATATAGATGTGCTTGCAGGTTATTCTTACAATAATTACCTGACAACCAGTTACAATTATGCCGATCTGAATGCAGTAGGAGATACAATAACAAAGCCGCAATATCCATTCGATAAACCCGAACACACATTGATATCCTTCTTTGGAAGAGCTAATTATTTTTATGACGACAAATATTTATTAACTGCAACTATTCGCCGTGACGGTTCTTCAAGATTTGCTCCAGCTAACCGTTGGGGATTATTCCCTTCCATTGCTTTTGCATGGAGTTTAAAAAACGAGGATTTCTTAAAGAACAACGATGCTGTTTCCAATCTTAAACTGCGTTTGGGTTATGGTGTAACCGGCCAGCAGGATGGTATTGGTAATTATGATTATTTGTCTTATTATTCTTTAAGCTCCACAACAGCATCTTATCAATTTGGAGATACCTATTACCAGGGATTCAGGCCGGGCGGCTTTTATGCCAACAGGAAATGGGAACAAACGGCAACTACCAATGTGGGAGTTGATTACGGATTCCTGCATAACCGTATATCAGGCAGCATTGACTATTACGATAAGAAAACAAGCAATTTGCTAAACAATATTCCGCAGCCGGCCGGTACTAACTTTTCGGCTTATATAGTTGCCAATGTAGGAAATATGACAAATAAGGGTGTTGAGTTTAATCTTAATGTAGAGCCTGTAAAAACAAAAGATCTTACATGGGATGTAAACTTCAACTACACGTACAACAAGAACACTATTACAAATCTTACTGTAGTTCCTGATGATACAACCTATATCGGCTTTCCCTCAACAAATATTTCAGGAAGCCAGGGCTATGCATTTATAAATTCCGTAGGTTATAGTAAAAATACTTTTTATTTATATCACCAGGTTTACGATCAAAGCGGAAAACCCATTGAAGGATTATTTGAAGATGTAAACCGCGATGGTATAATTAACGAAGACGATAAATACAAGGGCAAGCAGGCGGATCCGGATATGTTCCTGGGCTTTTCAACAAACCTTACTTATAAAAACTGGAACGTAGGATTTGTTTTAAGAGGAAGCTTTAATAATTATGTTTATAATAATGTTTACAGTAATATAGGAAGGCTTAACCAGGCCATAGGAGGTCCTTTCATAAGCAATATTTCTTCAAATTACCTGCTTACAGGATTTAAAGGCACAACAGACCAGCAATTATTGAGCGATTACTATCTTGAAAATGCTTCATTCCTGAAGATGGACAATTTTAATATAGGGTATAATGTAGGAGAAATATTCAAAGGCACAGCAAGGCTTGAGTTAAGCGCTACTGTTCAAAATGTTTTTGTAATTACAAAGTATACAGGTCTAGATCCTGAGATCGGTTCAGGGGCTAATAATACTCCTGGCGTAGATAATAATTTATATCCAAGGCCAAGGGTATACGCTCTGGGTATAAATCTTCATTTTTAAATAATTGTAATTAAGATATTAATATGAAAAATAATATTTTCAAACTGTTACTGGCTTCCGGTTTATTAGCTGCTGTTATTTCCGGTTGTACAAAAAAGCTTGATTTAACACCCACTAATGATATTACTGCAGACCAGGTTTACAGTACGCCTAATGGTTATAAGCAGGCACTGGCTAAAATTTATCTTGCCATGGCAATGCCGGGCAATGTAGGTAATAACGCTTCCGGAGGCTGGGGGGGTAGTCCGGACATTCCGCCACAAATACTTTCAGATGAGGGTAATACTGATTTCTTAAGAGGATTATGGTACCTGCAATGCTTAAGCACAGATGAAGCAGGGTGGACATACCACAGCAACACCGATCCACTTGACATACATCAAATGCAATGGTCTTCTATTAATCAAACTGTTGCCGGCGCTTATTATCGTTCTTTCTTTCAAATTACATTAATCAATGATTTTATCCGGCAGGCTTCTGATGATAATTTAGCTTCAAGAGGAATTACCGGGGCTGACGCTGATAATATTCATCATTATGTAGCAGAAGCGCGTTTTTTAAGAGCTTATCAGTATTGGGTGTTGATGGATTTGTTCGGCAATCCGCCGTTTGTTACAGAAAAAGATCCTATTGGTGTAGGTATTCCAAAGCAAATAAAAAGAGCCGACCTGTTTAATTATATTGATTCTGAACTGGTAGCTATTCAACCGGATCTTGTTGCACCAAAACAAAATGATTATGGCAGGGTTGATGAAGCTGCGGACTGGGCTTTGTTGGCAAGGATATATCTGAATGCGGAAGTGTATACCGGACAGCCACGATATACGGATGCCATTACTTATTGCAATAAAATTATACAGGCTGGTTATACGCTGCATCCTGATTATAAAGAGCTGATGCTGGCAGATAATAACCTGAATACTGACGAGTTTATCTTAACCATACCGTATGATGGTACATATACTCAAAGTTACGGAGGCACAACCTTGCTGGCTCATGCACCGGCAGGCGTACCGGGAACCATTTCAGGAACAAACGGAACCTGGAATTGTGCCAGGATAACCCAGCAATTTGTTAGTTTATTCGGTGAAGGAGATCAGCGCGGGCAATTTTATACCGGCGGGCAAAATTTAATTATGACCAACTTACTTGATGTATCAACAGATGGTTATTCAACAAGTAAGTTCAGAAATGTAACCAGAACAGGCGATCCGGCACCACATGCGGATCCGCAAGGCAATTTCTCTGATATTGACTTTCCTTTATTCAGGCTCGGAGAAGTTTACCTTACTTATGCTGAAGCAGTATTAAGAGGTGGAGGAGGAGGAGACAAAACAACTGCATTGAGTTATATTAATCAGTTGCGTACAAGAGCTTACGGAAATACTTCGGGTAATATTACCAGCAGTGATCTCACGCTTGATTTTATCCTGGATGAAAGAGGAAGAGAACTATTTTGGGAATGTTGCCGCAGAACAGATTTGATACGCTTTAATGAGTTTACAACAGGGTCTTATTTATGGGCATGGAAAGGTGGTGTACAATCCGGTACTGCGGTAGCTTCAAAGTATAACCTTTACCCGATTCCGTCAACGGATCTAAGTTCTAATCCCGGTTTGATTCAAAACTCAGGCTATTAATTTTTAAAAAAATTACCATGAATAAAATAAATAAGATTGCCGTTTTAAGCCTTTTGGCGGCATTCATTTTTACATCGTGTAAAAGAGAAATAAGCACGATACATTACGAGGGTGGTACTGCGCCGGTTTTAACTGCTGTTGAAGGCGCAAACGTCGAGTATGCTAATGCAGGCGAAACTGCATTAACGCTTAGCTGGACAAACCCTGATTACCAGTTTACAACCGGTGTAAGTTCGCAGGACGTAAACTATACTATAATGATTGATACTGTTGGTTCTGCGTTTTCTCACCCTTATGAAATAAGTGTGAGTAAAGATCTGTCCTATTCATTTACGGTTTCTCAAATGAATGACATTATGCAAAACCAAATGAACCTCCTGCCGTCAATAGAACACATGTTCCAGATAAAAGTTGTTGCGGCGCTTGCTAATGGTTCAGTTCCACTTGCATCTGATTCAATTGAATATACAGCAACGCCTTATGTTGTACCTCCAAAAGTAGCTCCGCCAACATCGGGAACACTTTATATTGTTGGTAGTGCTGTAGCAGGAGGTTGGGATAATCCCATAGCAGAATCAAATGTTCCCAGTCAGCAACTTACCCAGGTTAGCCCTACGGAATATACAATAACAACTCAATTAATCGGAGACGGCGAATACAAGTTTATTGGAACTGATGGTTCGTGGGATCAGCAATGGAGTGTACAAACTGAACAACCCTCCGGTGATCCAAGCACACTGGCGGCAGATCTATACTTCAATGGCGGAAACTGCCGGGCGCCGCTAACGAGTGGTACTTATAAGATTGATGTGGATTTTCAAAAGGGGAAGATCATTCTAACAAAACAATAAAGCTTAATTCAATAATACAATGAAAAATATTTTTAAAATATTATGTACGGTGATGAGTGCAGCGGCAATATTTGCGGCCTGTACAAAAATGGATAAGCTGCCATTATATAAAAATGGTACTGCTGTTACCTTGAGCAGCAATGTAACGGCAATAACACCGTCTGCGGCGGATTCTTCCAATATAGTGCTTACACTTACCTGGACATCGCCCAACTATGCCACTGATTCGGCACATCAGAAATTTATAGTAGAGATGGATTCTACAGGCAGAAACTTTGCTCATGCAATGTCTTTTGAGGTAGATGGGCCTTTAACCGTTTCGTTTACCGGGTCTCAATTAAACAATATGCTGGCTGGTTTTGGTTTTGCTGCCGGCACTGCATTTAGTGTAGATATAAGGGTTACTTCTTCTTATGCCAATAACAATGAGCAATATCAATCGAATGTAATTACGGTAGCAATGACGCCGTACCTGGTGCCTATCACACTTACTCCATCTTCAACAAGCCCTATCACTATGCAGGTAACAACCGGCACAAGTGAAGCGGTATCGTTTAGCTGGAATGCAAGTGGATATGGAAACAATGAAATAGATTATGCATTGCAGATCGATACAGTTGGAGGCACTTTTGCCAATCCGCAGGTATTTAAATATGGCACTGCACTTAGCGCAAGCCTTATTCAAAATGATTTAAATACATCAATAATTAATCTGGGTGTGCTTGGTGGTTCAACAAAAGGCATTCAATTCAGGGTTGTAAGTTACCTGGGATCATCTTATACCAATCCATTGGTATATTCTACCCCGGTTAATATAACTGTTACAACTTTTATTCCTGCACCCGACAATCTTTACATTGTTGGTGATGCTACCCCGGGCGGATGGAATAATCCTGTGCCTGTTCCTTCCCAGCAATTCACAAAAGTAGATGCGTATTCATTCAGCATTATTGTGAACCTTAATGCACCTCCTGCCAGCTATTTGTTTTTGCCGGTAAATGGAGACTGGACCCATAAATATGGTGGAGCAAGCGCATCAGGCGGAACATTATTAAAAGACGGACAGGTGCCTGGTTCAAATACACCTGCACCGGCAACTGCAGGGCTTTATAAGATCACCGTCAATTTTCAAACGAATAGTTATAGCGTAACGCCTATAACAGTTCCCTCTAATTTATATATAGTGGGGGATGCAACCGGTGGAGGATGGAGCAATCCTGTTCCAACGCCTTCACAGCAATTCACGCAGATCAGCCCCGGTGTTTTTGGAATGATTGCAAATCTTAATGCAGCACCTACAAGTTATTTATTTCTTCCTTTAAATGGAGACTGGGGCCACAAATATGGCGGAGCCAGTGCAACGGGCGGGACATTACTTGCAGATGGAGATGTACCCGGCTCCAATACACCTGCACCGGCGACTGCAGGTTTGTATAAGATAATAGTAAATTTTGCTACTAACACCTATAGCGTTACGCCATACACCGGCGTTCCGCTGCCAGCAGACCTTTATATTGTTGGCGATGCTACCGCTGGTGCATGGAATAACCCTGTGCCGGTACCTTCGCAGCAATTTACCCAGGTAAGTAATGGTGACTTTAAAATTACACTGCCATTAACCGGAGGTAAATCGTATTTATTCTTACCTGTAAATGGAGACTGGACCAATAAATACGGGGGAACCGGTTCATCAGGTGGAACAATACTATACGATAATGATGTGCCGGGTACCAATACGCCAGCGCCATCAACAGATGGTACATATACCATAGATGCGAATTTTGTTACCGGAACTTATACTGTTCAATAAAGTATGTAAATACTTTTAGCAAGTTTTGATATGGAACGGCTGCCTCACGGTGGCCGTTTTTATTTTATTAAAGGAGAAGTTAGCAAATATGAACCTTGTGTATGAAAATATGAGAGAGAAGTTAGTAACTCGTGATAGGATGTTGCAGAGGGAATCAAAGCCTTTACGCATATCGGTTTCCTTGCGGTAGAGATGATACCTCCGTAAATCACTTATCTGTATAAGCCCGCTCATAACAGCAGCTCTTTTAAGTAAACGGCCGTAACAGGACGGGTATAGCTTTATGCCATTCACTTCTGCTAACAAAGCTCCTGTATGTTCGCCAGGAGCAATAATGTGTATGTCTGCAAATGCTGCAAATGCTGCAGATGATCCTGGCAGGGTTTCTTTGTTCTTATAGGATTTGCCATTTATGAAAGTTCTATAAATTTTAAAAATCATTTTTAGACAGCTTTAAAGGAATGGCATAATCTATATCACTCCTCCGGAGTTTTTATGGTCTCCTGACTTCGCAGTTTTTATGCACAAAGTCTCCGACTGATATAAGATGAAGTCTTTAAATAGATACCCGTATGAAGCGCATTGCTGCAAGCGGGCAGCATCCGTATGAATTAATGTCATCCCTTTGCCTGCGGGCTTCCGAATACCTGCTTCAGCAAGTCGGTAACACGTGCTGCAGGATCTTTTCTTATCTTCTGTTCTTCCAATCCTACTTCATAAAAAATACCGTCAATTGCTTTTTGAGTTACATAAGCTGTAAGATCGGCAGGTACTTTCTTAGCAGCGAACTTATTGTAAGTACTGAATACCTCACTCCAGTATTTCGTAGCATCTGTTTTGTCCAAAGATTTAGCGATCGCCGGGCTGAATGCAGCAGTTAATGCACCCGTAGTTTTTTGTTTGAAATAATCAGTTGCGGCAAAATCTCCGCCACTTAAAATACCCAGCGCATCACTTATCGTCATTTGTTTTATGGCATCTACAAAAATGGGCGTGGCCGATTTAGCGGCATCTTCCGCGGCACGGTTCAATGAAAGCACAGCCTGGTCAATCAAACTGCCTAAACCAAACTGGCGCAGCGTTTTTTCAATATCATTTGCTTCAGGCGGCATTAAAATTTTTATAGCTGCATTCGCAAAAAAACCATCTACTGCGCTCAAACGGTTAGTACTGTTTTGTGTACCAATGGTAAGCGCCTCTTTTAATCCTGCAGTAACCTGCGACTCTGAAAGCGAACCTGACGAAGGAAATGCGCTGCCGGCCTGCTGTAAAGCAGTGCAGCCAAAAAACGATATTGAAAACAAAAGCAGTAATAATTTTTTCATGCACTTATTTTAAAAGATGTTATTATAACCTTTAAAAATAATGCCAGTTTAAACTATACCTGTGCAAGTGTGCCGGAAAATCGCTCTGCGAAATCTCCTGACCAGAACTGTTCGAAACCTTAGTAGAAGAGTATCAAGACAGGAGAATCTAACCTTATTAGACTTTATTTCTGTAACATACTTAATAAGGTCTTTAAAAGCTTTTTAATACATTTCTTCTAGGGTCTTAATACATTGTTCCTGCACAATTCTTTCTTCATGTTGATGTTTCGAACACTTGTGATCTCCTGGCTTCGCCGTTCCTATGTACAAAGTTCCCGACTTGATACAATAAGATGAAATTTTAAGTAAAATATCTGGGAGAAGAAAACTTATTGCCTTGGCAACGTAAAACCAATGGTAGTGCCCACATCAGGTTTACTGCGCACATGCATGCTCTGGCCATGCGCTTCAATAATATGTTTGCAGATAGCAAGCCCTAAACCAGTACCGCCTGTATTGCGGCTGCGGCCCACATCCGTTCTGTAAAAGCGCTCAAATACGCGCGGCAGATGTTGCTCCGCGATACCAATACCATTATCGGATATCTCGATCAATACATGCCGTTCATCTGTATTGTAAATACCTGCTGTTACAGTGCCGTCATTACGGCCATATTTAATGGCATTGTCTACAAGATTTATTAAAACCCGTGAGATCTTTTCTTTGTCGGCAAAAACTTCAACCGGCTGTTCGCAACCTTTTTTTATACTGCAGTGAATATTTTTCTGCACGGCCTTTTCTGATAAGGTTTCAAATACTTCACGGATCACTTCCTGGATAACAAACTTTTTCTTATGCATTGTTTGCTCGCCGCTTTCCAGCCTTGTTATTTCATCGAGATCGTTTACAAGGTCAACCATGCGGCTAACGTTGCGCGAAGTATTTTCCAGGAATTTTTTAGAGATGGCAGCATCCTCCAATGCACCGTTCAGTAAAGTATCTACATAACCCTGTATAGCAAAAATGGGCGTTTTAATCTCATGTGAAAGGTTTTGCAGAAACTCGCGCCGGTAGCGCTCATTGTTTTTAAGGTCATCAATTACGGCTCTTTGCTGTTCCGCCCATTGTTCAACATCTTCATTTACATCTTCAATGCTTTTGGCGGGCAGAATATATTTATAATATACTTCTTCGCGTTTGCTGGCTTTTGTTTGATAGATGTATTTATAGATAACTTTAATCTTCCTGTAAATAAATTCATTTAATACAAAACGTATCAGCAAAAAAGAAAACAGCAGTATAACAGCAAATGCTATCAATGCATCAAGCCATCGAAAACTGATGAAGTAAAAACCGATACCAACGGGGCCGGCTATGCACAAGGCTGTAAAGAACGACAGGTTGCCCGGCGAGAGATTTTTTCCTTTAAACATTCAGCATCTTTATCAATAGCAAATTTATTAATGAAATAAGGGCTTTTGATAAAACCTTTATTTCAGGCCTGCGTTAATGCAATGTCTTGTTCGTAATCAAACTTATAGCCTACGCCTTTAATGGTGCTGATGCAGTTCACGCCTAATTTCTGTCTTATTTTACGAATGTGTACGTCAATAGTGCGGTCGCCAACTATTACTTCATTTCCCCAAACCTGTTCCAGTATCTCGTTGCGTAAAAAGACTCTTCCCGGTTTGGTGGCCAGTAAGTGCAGCAATTCAAATTCTTTTTTTGCGAGTACCACCGATTGGCCGTTTATCAGTACAGTATATTTAGATGCATCAATGGTGATGTTGCCTATGGAAATGATCTCATTATCTTCTTTATGTGTTCTTCTGAACAATGCGTTTACCCTGCTTAGTAAAACTTTTGGACTGATAGGTTTTGTAATAAAATCATCCGCACCGGAATCGAGGCCTTTAATATGCGATGTTTCATCGCTGAGTGCTGTAAGTAAAATAATGAGTGCGTCTTTAAACTTCGGCTGCGCACGCAGGATCTTGCATACTTCAACGCCATTTTTATAAGGCATTAATATGTCAAGAATAAACAGGTTTGGATTTACAAGTCTCGCCTTTTCCAATGCATCATTTCCATCTTTTGCGGTATAAACAGTATATCCTTCCCTTGTGAGATTGTAAGAAATTATTTCAAGAATATCGGGCTCATCATCAGCAATAAGAATAGTCTTTTCATGCAGGTTCATTAACGTAAAGTTTACACAAAAATAATCTGCATGCTTTCAATAGCCTATATTACTACATATTATCTTATTGTTAAGGCAAGTGGCATAATATTAGTCATAAATTTGCCTTAGATATTTCTGTCGGTCTACAATCCTGCTTAAACAGAAAATTGTGTTCTTATACAAGTAACTATACATGAAAAAAATTTATTTGGTTATAAGTTTTGTTTACGGAATTATAGGTTTTGCTGTAGCTCAATCTTTCAATAAAGCTGACATTCCACTGGCGAGGATGTATTTCCATGATAAAATTGACACTACTCAAAAAATAATCAATAAGTGGGATGGCACTCCGGATAATATGTTCAGGCCTTCTGAAAACGATGAACTTAACGATCGGATAAATGACGCAACCAACAACCAGGTTGATCAGTTGCAGGATTATATTGAACAAAGCAAATTATCTGATAACAATGGTAAGATCCGTTACCTGCGCGGCCTGAATGAATGCCTGCAAAGATTTCTTTCGGGTTATAAATATCAAAGTCTAAAATCAACAGTTATAATTGAATTGATAGCAGGGTTTAAAACATGTATGTTGCTCGATGAAAAGAAAGAATCAATATTTTCGGAGATACAAAAACATTCTTTTGATGCTGCCAATATCCTGGTGAACTGTTACGGCTTTAACGGCAATGAAGGCTTAGACGAAAGCCAGGATTTTTTAATAATGAAAGAATGTTCTGACCACCCTGAACGCATGATGCAGGTATTAAGCAAACATCCTGATCTTTCTTATGCAGACAGCCTGATAGTAGTGGCAGCTTATAAACGACCGGATGATTTATATACTTATGCTGCTGCATCCAACAAACTTGCAGAGCGCATCGCTAATAACCCTGATAGTCTTGTGCAGTTAATTGCGCGTATTTCAAAAATGAGCCAGGGAAGAATGTATTTTCCTTTTTTGGATAATCTCATCGCACATAAAATAAATTTTGATGAAGTTGGAGAGGCATTGAAGAGCGATGATAAATATTATTCACTGCTTGTTAAAACTGAGATTGATTATGCAGACAGGGTACGCAGGCGCGATACGCCGCTTTCTATGCAGGTAATGCAAACAAAGCTTGCTGATAAAGCGAGAGAAGTATACGTAAATGTTATCAACGGTTTGCATGAATCGCCCGATGCAGTGCGTTTTAAAAAGATCGTGAACTTAACACCGGAAGAGTTGTATTATCTCGCTGTGATGACAGAAGATGAAATTTATACAAGCAGTTATACACATGGTGTTTATCCGTTCATCTGGAAGCAAATGAAAACAACAAAAGGCGGCGATAGCCTTTTATTGAATGTAAAGTTTGATCATTTCCGAAAGTGGATAAAGATGGCTGCTAACTATAATACGCTTGATGATTTTTTAAAGCGGATGGATAAAGGCAATGCACAGCTTTTAATGAAAGCTTTTGTAAACGGACTTGAAAGATCAACTACGCTGGAAGATGCCGTTGATGTTGCAGATTCTTATGCAAGTATAACTGATAAAGACATTCATGATCTTATTTTAAACCAGGTTCAGTTTAACCTGAAACAGGCGCAACAGTCAGGCAATAAAAAAGCAGCAGACATCTACAATATACTCAACATATTGTTTTTATCAATCGACAGTACCAATCACATTGATGTTGCAAAAGCCCTGGGTATTCCGCCGGTATATTTTATGCCGAATAAGTTCATGCGCAACGACAGTGGTAAAATAATTATCCAGCAATTTTTTTATGGCGATAAGACAGGTAAGGAAGATTTTAATGTTTTTGTAAACAGTTTCAGCAATGCCAACTGGAAAATAACTTCCAATAATAATTGGGTGGTTATGTCATCAACAAAAGGAGTTCCTGTAAAAATTTATTCCAACAGGCCGCTTGATTACGAAAAAGATCTCGATGCAGATGCACAGGCAGCTCTTTGCGATTATCTCACCAGCAATGATCTTGACCCTTCAATGGTTATTCACCGCGGGCACAGCTATTATTTATCTTCCACTTTAGAGCAGTTGGATAATTCTGCGCAATTGGTTTTGTTGGGCAGTTGCGGCGGGTATCAAAGTTTAAATAAAGTATTAAGCATTTGCCCTACAGCGCAGATCATTTCTTCAAGGCAAACCGGCAGTGGTACCATTAATGGCCCGATGATCAATATTATTGTTGAACAATTAAGACAAGGTAAAGATCTTGATTGGACCCAGTTATGGAAAACAATTGGAAAGGCTGTTTCCAATCATGAATATTTCGATGACTATGTTCCGCCATATA
>JABDAV010000036.1 GCA_013289015.1 Bacteroidota bacterium
AAAGCTCATTTCCTAAACCAAGAAAATTACTGAGATGACAGATTGCACGGTAACTTATAAAATTGGGATCGATGGGCCCGGCAATAACATTATCAAAAACCCATTGTATTTTGATGAATATGATAACTGCAAAAATAAGTACAGCTAATAAGGAACGGATTATGTGCCATCTCAATTCTTCCAAATGGTCTACAAATGCCATTTCACCTTTGCCCTTGCTTCTGCGACCAAAAAAACCTTCTGCCATTTAATTATTTTCTTTTAAGCGCTGCAAATGTAAGGGGTGAAGCAGCAAACAGATATATAAAGTTCCGGAGTTTCAAAGTTTCATAGTTTCAACGTTACATTATGACCTTTAACTTTGAGATCATTGAACAGTGAGACTAATTTTAGCGCAATAATTTAAGCTTAACCATTTCGATGCGGGTATCGCTTACGTTTAAAATATCAAATTCATATTTATCAATGAAGATGCGCTCTTTCGCGCGTGGAATGGTTTCATGCTGGTCGATGATATAACCGGACAGCGTTTCAGATTCTGTTTGCGGAAAATCAAGATTATATTTTTCATTCAGAAAATCCAGTTCCAGCCTGCCTGAAAAAATAAATTCATTTTCTGCAATTTGTTTTTCAACAAACTCTTCTGTATCGTATTCATCGTGTATTTCGCCAAAAATTTCTTCCAATAAATCTTCCATTGTTATAACGCCGGCTGTGCCGCCAAATTCATCAACCACCCATGCAATACTTTTTCTTTCTTTATTGAATTTATTCATAAGATCTGTTGCGCTCATGGTTTCGGGCACAACAGGTATAGGTAATAAAACAGAACGAATGCCTGCAGGCTTTTTAAAGAGATCAAGGTGATGAATATAGCCCTGGATGTTGTCAATGTTGCCTTCGTAAACAACAAGCTTGCTTAATTTGGTTTCTACAAAACGCTGCAGTGCTTTTTCAATGGATACATTTATTTCAACAGCCACAATTTCTGTCCTCGGCACAAGGCATTGCCTTACTTTAACGGAAGGCAGTAATAAAGCGTTTTCAAAAAGCTCAGTATTCAATTCCTGAGATTCAGGATCTTCATTGCGGGTTTGCTGGTAAAAATGTTCAAGGTCAATTTTAGAAAATGGCTCTCCCTTGTCTTTTATGTTTACATTAAAAAGATATTTAAGAATGTTTTCGGCAACAATTACAAATAATGATGAAACCGGGTTGAGCAGATTATAAAAAAATTTTGCAACAGGTGAAAAGAAACTTAACAATGTATCGTTGCGTGCACGGAAAACAGCCTTTGGCAAAAACTCAGCAATGATCAATACTACGAGTGAAGAAAGAACGGTATCGAACAAAAGCTTTACATATTCATTCTCCAGTTGTAAAGGATTCCACAAAGAAGTGCGCATCAGTTCGCTGAAGAGCAATCCATAAATTACTAGGGAAATATTAAGGCCTACAAGGCAAACGCCCAGGAACCGTGAAGGTGCTTCAATAAATTTTGAAAGAATATTACCGCTGCTTAAACCTTGTTTCTTTTTTAATTCAACAGAGAGCCTGCTTACACTTACAAAAGCAATTTCAAGCCCCGAAAAAAAAGCGATGAACAGCAATGTAAATCCAATCCACAATAAAAGGTTAACTGAATTCATATACCGAAAATAAGCGAATTAGATTTAATAATAACCAATGCTGTTTTATGAATGCATGCATGCAATAAAAAACCCTGCAACATAATTATTACAGGGCTTTATTTATTGACCTGATAACTTATTTTGAGATGAGCATTTGTTTTGAAGTGATCAGTTTTTCATTTACATACAAGCTGTATTGATAAGCGCCGGCACTTAATGTTGACGCATTAACTTTTACACTTCCGTTCTGGCCGCCTGATAAATTTATTTCTTTTAATGTTCTGCCGCCTATATCTGTAATGATTATTTTTGCTGATGAAGCTGTTGATGGCAAACTGTAGTTAATAGTTGTAATGTTACTATAAGGATCAGGAACATTTTGTTCGAGCGCTGCGGAAGTTAATGTAACCATTTGCGCATTGGATGATGATGAAAGTTGTTGCACATTCATTAAAGTTTCCAGTTTTTCTATTCTTGCTTCAAGCCCGTTGATCTTTGCATCTTTTTCATCATTCTTTTTACTTAATTCCTGCACTGCTTTTACTAAAGGCACAACAAAATCACTATATCTTAATCCATATAAGTCCTTATCATTTTCAGGTGCATCCACACCACTGAAATCATAATTTAATTCTTTCGCAGCTTTTTCTACATCCTGGGCAATAAAACCTGAATAAACAATTTTTTCTTTTGCTGCCTTGTTCGCTAATTCAGCCTGTGATACCTGAATAGTTTTTCCTTCATGTGTTTTAATATCTTTTGTTTGTATAAGCTGTTCTGCTTTTGTAAGGTCAAGATTGTAACTAACCGGGTTTAGTTTATTAATAAAAGCGAGGCCGGGAATATTTTGTTTAATATTTTTCTTTACACGTCCATCTGAAATATTACTCCAGTTAACATAACCGCGAATGCTTGTAACACCTGAATTACCGATTCTAACCTGGTTAGGGCCGGTGATAATGGTACTATAACCTAAAGCTGTTGAGTTGACATAAGCTGAACTATTACAATTTGTTTTTGCACCAACAAAAGTGGTATTAACAGCATACTCGTCGCTTCCGGCAAAAGCACCTAATCCTACATCATAATCATGATTTGAAGCTGATAGCGCCTCATAGCCAATACCTGTACTGTAAGAACCTGCATAGTTAAAACCCATGGAATACTCGCCCATGGCTGTATTGTATGAGCCCGTACCATTAATCCATAAAGAAAGATAACCCATAGCAGTATTTTCATAACCCGCACCGTTTTCGTGTAATACGCCACTACCCACTGCAGTATTACCAAAGCCACTTGAATTAGCAGCCAGCGCTTCATCACCAACAGCGGTATTATCGCCTGCAAGGTTAAGTTTTAATGCTTCACGCCCGATAGCAGTATTGTCAAAACTATTCACATTTGCATATAATGCTTTTGAACCTACAGCCGTATTACCATAATAATTTTCAAATGAATTACGGCTGAATGAAAAAGAGGCGGAGTCCCCTACGGCTACATTATCAGAACCTGCTGTATTGGAATATAGTGCATTTGTACCCAAAGCCACATTACTAAAGCCAACAGTAGTTGAATATCCTGCGCGGTTGCCGACCGCAGTATTAAAACTGCCTGTTGTATTAGAAAACAATGCTCTTACACCAACTGCTGTATTTGATGAGCCGGTTGTGTTTTTATTCATAGATTGTTGACCTATGGCCGTATTAAATGCACCAGTGGTATTTTTATATAAACCCTGGAAACCAAATGCTGCATTACCACCATGGCTGCCGCTGATACTAAGTAATGTTTGATAGCCAAAACCCGTGTTGGATGCATTGGTTAGCACATAGTCAATGTAACCTGATTTTTGATTATTTACCCTGAACTCAAGTGCATTGGCGTCGCTTGTGCCGAGATAGTTTATTGAAGGGGAAGTGCCCGCATTGCCGGTTAAAGACCATGACTGTGCATACATACATAATGGCGTTGCACATGCAAGCACCCAAACAAAAGGCAGATGTTTTTTCACGTTAGATTTTTTTTGTGATAAAAAAAGACAATAATTAATAGTAAAAAATATAAAAAGGCAAACAACAATTGTTGTTTGCCTTTAATAAAATGATGATAATAACGTGAGTTCAGTTTAAGCCTGAAAGGCTTTAATATAAACAGCCTTCGATATAACCGGAGGATAAATATCGTGATCAATCATTGAACGCTGCAAGGTTCAATGTTGTTTATTCATTTTTTACCCCGCAAGGATTGCGGGGCTATTCAAATTAAATCCTTTCAGGATTACTTTATGCTTAACCTGAACGTTAATAATAATATTTTAACTGGTTGGTTATTCTTTCACAAACTGCTTTGTAAACACTTCGCCATTCGTTTCAGTTTTCAATAAATAATTGCAGCTTATAATGATGCGATATTTCTTTGCAGAACAGTTGCGATAAATGCTAATAAGATTAAAGTACCTGCAGGCTTATTTGTTCGGTCGTTGTTCGATCGTTGTTCGCTTCACGACCGAACAAATGGCGGTTAAATAACGATAATAAAGCAGCTATATACAGGCAGATTGGTGGTAAATAACTGTTGCAGGGCAATCAAAAAACAATTACATTTATACCACTATCACCACGGATTCCAGCTATTGTTTTTCACAATTCAATTCCTGCACATCAGCCCTGTTATGCAGAAGGAATTCCAGGAAAGACCACGCAGTAAGTATGGTACAGGTATGGAGGAGGTATGGCGCAGGTATGGGGAAAGTATGGAGGAGGCAGGCACCTGTCTATGTCAGGTGATTACTTTTACTGTATATAAATTATTACAAATTCCGGAGAATTTTAAGCGGAAATTCAAAGCAAGGCATCAGGATGCTTCCTGTTCGGAAACGTGATGGTTTTTTCCCATTTCCAGTATCCAGTCTTTACGGCGCAATTCGAAATTGGTTCCAAGGTATAAACGGCGAACCTGTTCGTTCGCAGCAAGTTCTTCTGCCGTACCATGTTTAAATATCTTGCCTTCAATTAAAAGATAGGCGCGGTCACAGATCGAAAGCGTTTCATTTACGTTATGATCAGTGATGAGTATGCCGATGTTCTTATATTTTAATCTTGCCACAACACCCTGTATGTCTTCAACGGCAATCGGGTCAACACCGGCAAAGGGCTCATCCAGCAAAATAAATTTCGGATCAACTGCAAGCGCACGTGCAATTTCTGTCCTGCGTCTTTCACCTCCGCTTAAACTGTCGCCGTTGTTTTTACGCACATGATTTAAATTGAATTCTTCCAGCAGGCTTTCGAGTTTTTCAAGCCTTTGCTGTTTTTTAAGGTTTGTCATTTCAAGTATAGCAAGAATATTATCTTCAACACTTAATTTCCTGAATACAGAAGCCTCCTGCGGCAAATAGCCAATACCCATTTGCGCACGTTTATACATGGGCATTTTTGTTATGTCTTCGTCATTCAAAAATACTGTGCCGGAATCTGCTTTAATTAAACCAACAACCATGTAGAATGTTGTGGTTTTGCCGGCGCCGTTTGGGCCAAGCAAACCAACAATCTCTCCCTGTTCAACGCTTATAGAAACATCGTTTACAACCGTGCGGTTGCTGTATGTTTTATAGAGATTCTGTGTGATAATAGCAATACTCAAAACACTTTCTTTTCAACAAAAATATAGGATGGCAAAGAAATAAGCTGTTATAATTAATTAACAGGCTTACCAGCTAAAAAAGTTTTTGATCTTATACATAAACAGACGTAAGCCCGGGATAAGAAATTTGAATTCCTGTTGAATAATATGCTGTTTGTCTTTTATTATGAAGTTAGACCGTCACCTCGTCAGGAGAAGCCTCTTGAATTTTAGCCGGTTTGAATTTCAGGAGATGTCTCCTTTCGTCGACATGACGCTCCGTAGGATTTTTTGTTTACAATGACGTTCTTCAATTCGATTATCATTCCTGGTGAATGACATTTGCATTTTTTCCTTTGGACAAAGGTGGTAACCCGACATGACGCGTACGCTATAACTTATCCCGAACTCACGTTAAACAAGATTGTTTTCAATGGCAAATAATGCCATGCTTATTCTTGTGTTTAAGCCAAGTTTCTGATAAAGTGAATCCCGGATAGTTTCTGCTGAACGCATACTTATATTCATCATACCGGCAATTTCTTTTGAGCTCATTTCAGTAGCGGTGTATTTTAAATATTCTGTTTCGGGTTGGGTTAATTGAAATATGGTTCCCGGTGAGCTTTGATTCAAACCTGTGTTCGATAATTCCTTACCAGGATCGTTATAAAAATATTCATGGCTCAATACTTCATCAAAAGAATATTTTAGTTCATGAGGATCTGCATCTTTCAACACATAACCCTTGGCACCGTTCCGCAGCATTTTTATAATCGAGGTTTCATCTTCCATGGTGCTTAGTACTAATATTTTAATTTGTGAATGGTTATTGTGCAACCATGCGGCCGTATCATAACCATCCATTACAGGCATGTGGATATCAAGCAGTGCAATATCCGGCAACTGCTTGCGATCAAGCCTGCTGATAAAATCTTTTCCATTCGGTGCATCAAACAATACTTTGTAATCAGGAAAAAGGTTTATAAGTATAGCAAGGGTTTTCCTGAACATGGCATGGTCGTCTGCAATAGCTATATATTTTACATCAGTCATACAAGGAGTGTTTGTTTATGCAACTTTATATCAATAATGGTTTGTACTGTCTGCGTTTTATTAATAGGGTTTAACTTCCGTTTTTGAAAGATGATCTCTTTTCAAACTATATGCCGCTATTGAGTGATTAAGTTTTTTTCATGAAAAATATTTTGGTTTGGTTATTTGGTCAGGGTGTTGCAGATCGATATGGTTTATAATGATTGCTACTTGCCTAAAATTCCATTATTCTTATTTGTTTACAATAGTATTTCGCCCAGGTCATAGGGGAAAAATAACGGAGGAGTATTTCAAATCTTTACTTATTGTTTTCACAAAATATACCGATGCTTATTTAGGTTTGCAATGCCAATGAAGCACAAATATTTCAATTTTAAGAGCCAGCATTTATGGCTTTCGCCTGAACGCAGTATTTTTTGGGAAGAGGAGAAAGCGTTGATCCTGTCTGATAGTCATTTTGGTAAAACAGGGCATTTCAGAAAATCAGGTATTGCTTTACCGCAGGCTGTTTTTTTGGAAGACCTTCAGCGGTTGTTCAACCTGTTGCAGTTTTATAAACCAGAACGGTTAGTTGTAGTGGGCGACCTTTTTCACAGCAGTTCAAACAAAGAACATTTATTGTTTGAAAAATGGAGGAATGATTTTATTCAACTTGAAATAATGCTTGTAAAAGGCAACCATGATATACTGCACCGCGATTGGTACCTCCAAACAAACATACATGTGTTTGATGAAGAGTTATTGCGTATAAACGCATTTGCTTTTGCGCACGATCATTTGCATATTGAAAAATTCCCGCAACACCAGGATGCTTATTTCTTAACCGGCCATTTGCATCCCGGTATTTCTATAAGGGGAAAAAGTCGACAACACTTAAGCTTTCCCTGTTTTTATTTTAATGAAAGGTTTGCAGTGCTGCCTGCGTTTTCAAAATTCAGCGGGCTTGCATTGATCGATAAGAAAAAAACAGATAATGTTTTTGCTATTGTGAATGGAGAATTGATTGAATTGTGAGAAGTGAGAAGTGAGAAGTGAGAAGTAAATACAAGATGCAGGTAATGTACAACTACCTGCATCCTGCAACAAGAAACCTGCAACCTGTATCTAATTCATTCGCATCTCGAATGGCAGTCTCGCCTGCGGAATATTTACGATGGTTGATAATTGTTTTGCTTTTAGAAAAATATCATATTGCTGCTGTCCTATCTCTTTCACCAATGCATCTTCCTTGCTTTGCGACATGAATGATTGATCTGCTAACTGCTCCAGCCAGCTTTTTTGTTCAGGATATTCTCTTGTACGGTAATCTGTCAGTTTTGCCATGCGGGCGGCACAATCAACAGCATCCTGCAAAGAACCTGTTCTATCAACAAGTCCAACACCTATTGCACGTTTACCGATCCATACACGTCCCTGCGCAATACTGTCTATATATACTGTATCTCTTTTTCTTCCATCTGCAACGCGTGAAGTAAAAGTCTGGTAAATAGAATCAACAGATCCCTGTACAAAACGTTTTTCCTGGTCAGTTAATGGCCTGCTCATAGAACCAAGGTCAGCATACGTAGCGGTTTTCACACCGTCGAACGTAATACCGAGCTTATCGTTGAAGAAATCTTTAAGGTTTGCCAGCACACTAAACACACCAATTGAACCGGTAATGGTTGTTTCATCTGCAAACACAGAATCTGCAGCGCATGAAATATAATAACCGCCCGAAGCTGCATAATCGCCCATGCTTACCACAACAGGTTTTACTTTTTTTGCAAGTGTGATCTCGCGCCATATCGCTTCGCTAGCCATTGCACTGCCGCCCGGAGAATTTACGCGGAAAACAATTGCATCCACATCATTATCCAGCCTTGCTTTGCGAATTAATTTTATATAATCATCACTTCCTATTTCGTCTTTATCTCCTTTGCCATCCACTATATCGCCCTGCGCATAAATAATATCAATCTTACCACCGTCTCCGTCTTTTTGGTAATCAACAGCCTTTGCATATTTACCGAATGATATAAAATTTATATCGTCTTTCTCTTCCCTGCCCAATTTTTTCAGCATCTCAGATCTTACCTGGTCATCATACCGCAATCCGTCAACAAGGTTATATTTCACCGCATCATTTGCTGTTTGCACAGCGCCGGTATTGGCAAGCTGGTGCAATGTTGCTGTATCGGTATGCCTTGCATCGGCGGTCCGCATCAATAAATTGCTGTAGATATCATTCATCCAAACGGTGGTTTGTAAACGGTTCGCGTCTGTCATTTGTGTTGCGCGTAATGGTTCTGTTGCACTCTTGAATTTTCCTGCATAAAATATTTCAGGTTGAATTTCCAGCTTGTCCAGCAAACCTTTCACAAACATAAGGTCAATGGCAAAACCATCCCATTCAACGCCACCAACCGGATTACAATAAATTTTATCAGCAACGTTTGCTACATAATATGCACGCTCCGGTATAACACTCCCATAAGCGATAATAAACTTTTTGCTCTTCTTAAAATCGATCAGTGCCTGCCTTAATTCTTCACTGCCAGCATAGCCGTTTCCATTGTCGCCGGCTTTAATATAAATGCCTTTGATAGATGAATCGCTCTTTGCATAACGGATCATCCGCACCACATCATATAACCCCGGAACATCTCCATTGGGATTATCAAAAAGATTATTCAGCGGATTACTTTTCGCCTGCTCTGCAAATGACTGGCTAAGATCAAGCACCAGCACGCCACTGGATCCAACGGATAGCTTTGAAGAAGAAGAGGTTGCGCTGCCGATTATGCCCGCTATAACGAGGATAAAGGCTATGGCAAAAACAATAAGGGCCACCAATGCGGCTAAAAAAATTTTCAAAAAACTTCTCATTATTTCTCAATTTATTTTAAACTGTACGGGAACAAACTTGTGCAAATCCGGTATCTGATTTTTAAATTAGAGTTGCTGCTCAATATGTTCACAGTGAACAAAAGTAAAGATATTTGACACCGGTAATAAACCAAATTATGAATATAGTTTTTCTGCTTACAGGTGGCAATTTGGGAAACCGTTTGGAAAATCTTGATAAAGCCGCAGCTTTTATTGAGCAGCATTGCGGCACTATTCAAAAAAAATCTTCTGTATATCAAACAGCCGCCTGGGGCTATGCTGGTCAGCCCGATTTTTATAACCAGGCCATTGAATTACATACATTACTTGAGCCTGATGATCTAATGCGTGCATTGCTTGCTGTTGAAAACACAATGGGCAGAAAGCGCAGCATTAAAATGGGCCCGCGCACCATTGATATTGATATTCTACTGATGAACGATATGGTTTACAACTCTTCAATTGTAACCATTCCGCACCCGCGCATGGCTGAAAGAAGATTTGTGTTAACACCGCTTGCAGAAATTGCGGGCAATATCATTCACCCGGTTTTACATAAAACCATTAATATATTACTGGCTGAATGCAAAGATGAATTACCTGTGCATAAAATTTGAATGAATAAGTAAACGGTACGGTTAATTTTGAATCCGATGCAATATCATTTCATAGCCATTGAAGGAAACATCGGCGCCGGCAAAACCACATTGGCACACCTGCTTGCAAAAAAACTAAATGCGCGTTTAATTTTAGAACAGTTTGCTGATAATCCTTTTCTTCCCAAATTTTATGCGAATCCTAAACAAAATGCCTTTCCGCTGGAATTGTTTTTTATGGCGGAGCGTTATAAGCAGTTAAAAGATATGGTGCATACCAGCGATCTTTTTCAAAGCATAACTGTGTCTGATTATATTTTCAGCAAGTGCCTTTTGTTTGCGAAAGTTAATTTGTCAGAAGAAGAGTTCAGGTTATACCAGCGGTTGTTTGATATTATGCAGCAGCAGCTTATTTTTCCTGAAGTAATTATTTACCTGCATTCGCCTGTACAAAAACTGCAAAAGAATATAAAGAAGCGCAACCGTTTGTATGAACAGAATATTGCTGATGAGTATTTGTTCAATATACAGGAAACGTATACCAGCTATCTTAAACAGCATAACATAAAAACCATTTTTGTAGATGCGCAGCATGCAGATTTTTTAAGCAACGACGCGCATTTAAAAGCTATTCTTGATGCATTGAATGAAGACATGGAAAGCAACCAGCAGTTTGTGGTGTTGTGATGGTTGGTGCTTTCAGGTCTCGTTTTTAACTCTCGGATTTTTTGGAACTGCATATAATTACAGTAATCTTTGTATTGGACGTAAGCTTAAATGACGGTGATAAAATCTAAATTTAGCATAACAGGTTTCTGGTTCTTAACGCTTGTGACGACTTATTGTCTTATAAACTTCACTTCATCATTTTTAGACTTTTTCTTTCATATAACTATTTTAAAATCACTAACATTATTTCGTCTTGACGATTCTAATTTATTTGAAGTTGGTTCATTCGCAATTTTATCAATTTTATTCACGCCCATAATTTGTTTTAATGCAGTTGTAGTAACCATTGACAGTTTCGACAAAACAATTTCGTTTAAAAATGTTTTGTCAAAAAAGGAAAGGACGTACTCTTTTAATGAACTCGACGGTTTTGTTGATACATACTATAAAGATGGGTATCAAGCTAAATTTAATATTATATATCTTGTAAAAAACGACATGCGAATAGAAAAAATTTCTGGCTACTTCTATTCAAATTACAAGGATTTAAAAGCAGGACTTGAATCATTAGCTTATTTAGGTTTTCGGGAATTTTACTTATTCAAAAATCTAAAAATTCTATTTCAACAAAACGTTCCCGATTAAGCTATGTCGCAGCGGAGTCACGCAATTAAACACATAAACCCTTAGCGAAAACCCTTCTATCGCCAAAAAATTGAAATAAAATTTACTCCAATACCCAATTGAAAACGCAAAACTCTTTTATATTTGAAATGTCATCCTGAATTCCTAACAACAACTAACGAAACCGCTTTTAAATAAACCAAACTCTTTTATCTAACAATCAAAACCCCATTATCAATTATGACAAGATTAATTTTTCCTGACGATTTCAGCAGCCTATCCTCATGATATTTTCCGGAACGGAAGTTTTATCTTGCTCAGAAATGAACCGGAAGACTGGACAGGTTTAGCCAATACATACCGGTTTATTCAACTCTTGACTTACAAAAGCTGATTTGTTATGAGTTTTTCGTTAATTATTATGCTTGCTTAATTACAAGCCCTCTCAAGGAGTGAAAACTTTATTTGCCTTTATTGAGACTTACATTTTATGTCGCAGCAGAGGTCTTCATAGCTTAGCCTTTTGCGTTGATGAGCAGGTACTTGTGTCGTTTCAAAGCCTCTTTATATTTAATTGACTAATTTGCAAGACATGGAAGGAAAAGCAATAAACATAGATCCTGAAATCTTAGGCGGCACGCCTGTATTTTATGGAACAAGGGTTCCTATCAAAAACCTTTTTGACTATTTGGAAACAGGTGAATCTATTGAAACATTCCTCGACGATTTTGATGGTGTAAAAAAAGAACAGGTAATAAAGGTTTTGGAAATGTCGCAAAAACTTATAGAAACATCAACAGGAATACTGAATGAAAATTTTGCTTGACGAATGTGTAACCAAAAGACTGAAACCTTTTTTAGCAGAGTTTGAAGTTTTTACAGTATCAGAAATGAAGTGGAATGGAATTAAAAATGGTAAACTGATTAGTTTGTGTGTTGACAATAATTTCGACTTGCTTTTAGCTTAGCCTTGTTCGTTGAATGAGACCTGCGATATAACATGATACCAACTATAAACACGCGGTTTCGTAGCTAAACACATAAACCCGTAGCTAAGACGAAAAACACAGCATTAAAGGATGAAAAACAAAATTATCGTAGTTGATGGGACTGAGGTTTTAGACAACGGCCCGTTTTATCATGGAACGAAAGCGGATTTGCAGGTTGGCGATTTGCTGACAGCAGGGTTCAGATCGAATTACAAACCTGAAGTGATAATGAACCACATTTATTTTACAGCTTTGGTAAATGGGGCAGGACTGGCCGCTGCCTTGGCCAATGGCGATGGATGCGAACGTGTTTATATCGTTGAACCAACGGGGAGCTTTGAAAATGACCCGAACGTTACGGATAAAAAATTTCCTGGCAATCCAACACGCTCATATCGCAGCCAGGCACCATTGAAAATCGTTGGAGAAGTAAAAGATTGGGTTAGACAAACACATGAAGAACTCCAAAAATGGCGCGAAAAGTTGGCAAATATCAAAGCGGATTCTATAGCAGAAATTATTAATTAATGTTATGTCGCAACAGGGTTTCGTAGCTAAACACGTAAGCCCTTAACAAAAACCCTCATAAGACCAAATTTACAGCGATATAATTTTTTTTGGATTTTGTACAACTACGGCAATCTTTGCGTTGAACGTCATTTAAAAAATTATTATGAAACTTACATTAATACTGATATTCATTACTTTTTCATTTTATTGCTGTTCACAAAGCAACAAAGCAGAGACGGTTATCTCTAAGGATAATTTTACGATTGAATATCCAAAACCCTGGAGACTTGATACATCTAAAATCATGGGAACAGAATTCATAGCTTTTTCACCATTAGAGGATAGTGCGGATAAATTCAGCGAAAATGTAAATGTTATTATTCAAAACTTAAGCGGACAAAATATTGACCTTGAAAAATATAAGCAAATTACTGAACAGCAAATAACAACTATAATGACAGATGGAAAAGTTTTTGAATCATCCATTGTAAAGACTAATAAAAACAACTACTTCAAAATAGTTTATGCAATGACGCAAAATGAGCGAAGACTAAAATTTATTTCTGTTTGTTTTATAAAAGATGACAAAGCGTATTTAGCAACTTTTACATGCGAATTGGACAAGTATGATTCTTACAAAAAGATTGGAGAAGAGATTTTGAACTCATTCAGTTTGACAAACTAAACAAAACACTTATGCCGCTGTTGGTATTGTGCGCCGTTGTTGTGTCTTTTGATCAACAACTGTAGCGCGGCAGATAAGAACATTTCCGCTGCAATTGATGTTCTCTACCAACTGCATACAGTCATGACTTATACAAATATATATCAGGCTACTTTTCTGATAAGTCGTCAAAATTATCTTCGCTTACACGTTCTGTTTCATCGAATGCGCTGGCAGAACCATCAGATTCAATTTCCTCTGTGCTTTCTTTTTTTATCATGAAAAGATCATCCTCATAATGCAGGTGCGTATTCTTTTTTTCTTCAGGGTTACTATTTGCTTTCGATTTGGACATAAATGCTTTTCAATTTTTTTACTGTAATGTTTTTAATAGGAGTGTTGCGGTTTCTTTCCCGCTGCTTAACGCGGCTTCAACGGTGCCTCCGGGACTGCCTTCATATAAAGCTTCGCCTGAAAAAAATATAGTGTCATTTACAGGCTTGCGCAATATCTTTTTTGCTTCCACGCTTTTTATTGTGTTGAACGAATAACCGCCATGTATATGTGGTTCTTTATACCAATTAGCAATTTTATATGCTTTTAATTTTGTTGTTAAATCGCTGAATGGCACATGAAACGCATTCGACAAAGAGTGCAAAGCTATCTTCAGCAAATCTTCATCAGTATTATCTTTAAGTGAAGTTACTTTTTCGCCGCCAACCCAACCAGTTAAAATTGTATTGTTCAAAGGCAATTGATTCCACCATGTTGGTATTATTTCATTTGTTAAAAAAAAGCCTGCATGTTTAATTCTTTCTTTTGCTAATTCTTCGGTGAACTCAAGCATTATTTTGATCACATTACCAAAGCCAATATTTCCTGCAGCCACAATGTGCTCAGGAATTAAAGGTTCAAACTCTACATAATATTGGCTGTTCGATGTTGCGTGTAATATGCTTAAAGGAACGGTAAGCATAACTTTATCCGCTTTGAAAATCCTGCTGCACATGGTTAAAATGTTTACTTCATTTTTTCGCCAGCTTATTTTTTTTGCACAACAATCTGTATAAATCAAACAACCTCTTTGCCTGCATTCTGTTTCGAGATACTGTATCAATCTTTCATAACCTTCCTTTATGCGGTATTGATCTTTCATTTCTTTATTCCATTCCTGGTATAAAGATTTTGTGCTTGCAACAGATGCATCTGCAAGATCAAAACCGTTGGCAAAACTTTTAACGGATGTACGCAGATCCGCATACTTACTATCGCTAAAAAAACTATTGAGAAAATCATTCAAAGGCATGTCGTGTTTTAATGCAGCCATTTGCTTCATGAGTTTATTCCAGTAATGATCCAAACCTGATTCCTGTTTCAATTGGCCCTTTTCAATATGAACCATTTTATCATTAAAGGAATGATAAGCTATACCTGCTTCATCAAGTAATGAAAGTGTAAGCGGAAGATTTCCATGTATAAATTCTGCCCCGGTTTCTACAGGTTGAGAGAACCCGCCTTTATTTGATGTACATATCCGGCCGCCTAAACGATTTTTTGCTTCAATAATGGTTACCTGTATATTATGTTTCAGCAGTTCAAGTGCAGCCATTAACCCGGAAGCACCGCCACCAATTATCACTACAGTATTCATATATGCAATTTAACAGGTGGCACGGCTATTGTCTTTGTTAAATGAAAATATTGTTATGATACGCAAATTAAAATCAGGTGAATACAGGCTGTATTCAGAAAAGAGAGACTCTAAAACCAATAAAAGAAAAAATTTAGGAACCTTCAGCACGCATGCGGCTGCAAAGAAGCATGAGCAGGAAGTACAATACTTTAAAGCACATTAATTACAATTCAAACAATAATTGTTCTTCATTGTCTTTAACAGGTATTTGCCTTATAAAATTATCATATCCTTCTTCGCCGTCATGATTGCTGTAAACGCCGTATGCATCAAGGCTGTAACCTATAAGACCATCATTGGCTTTTATCAAATACAGTATGGATGTATCAGATGGATTTGATTCTCCTTCAAAGCGATATGTTTTTACAATTGTCATATCTTCCGGCTGGTATATTTTATCATTAAAAACAAAGCCTTCAGGCATCCATCTGAATTCATTGTCGTAGCCTTTTACTGAAAATTTATTGAGTATCTGGCTTAATGTGTTCATTTCATCTTTTGATGGCATATTAAAAGTTTATATTTTAAAGTCAATTCTTGTACCAATAGTAAGTTTAGTGTTATATGCAAAGAAATTGATTAGTATGATCTTTTGGATTTATAAACTAAAAATTAAATCATATGTTACAATAATTATGATCGTTATCTTCATAAATCCCATACTAAACTATAATACTTATGTTTCGATCTTTTAACTGCTTATGTTTTGTGTTGATGTTTGCTGCATGCACATCAAACAGTAATACAACTGCAACAGTATCCAGCCAAAATACAGATACTTCTTTCAATAATTTTCAGCCGCGGTTTTTGGATGCCTACTGAAAGCAAATCCATCCGGCGCAATCTATGCAGGTTATGGAAAATATTACGATGAGCTGATTACTCCGGACAGTAGCTCATTCATACAATCAGTCAGCTTTTCAAAACAATGGCTTGATTCTTTGCATGGCTTTAATTACAATGATTTATCCAATGATAACAAGGTTGATTACAACATCATTCAAAACCAGTTACAAAGCACCGTCTGGTATGGCAGCGCACCTGTTAAATATATTGGTGAAGCAATGCTGAAATAACCATTTCATTACCGCTCAGCGATTTTTTAAAAAAACATTTTTTGTTAAGTTCTTGTATAATCAAATGTTTGCTTAATTTTTGCAAGTGAATCGAATCAAATAAATATTATTATGAAAAAAATCTTATCGCTTGCCTTAGTTACAGGCATTTTATTTATGGGCATAAATGCACATGCGCAAAACAAGCCGCCTGAAGACAAATCAAAACGCCCGAGTCCTCCGGCCACAGCATCAGCAACAACTACAAAAGGTGTTGCCATTAAAATTGATTACAGCCAGCCATCAGTTAAGGGCAGAGTAATAGGTACAGGAGTTGAGCCAAAAAAAGATACAGTATGGCGCACCGGTGCCAATGAAGCTACTGTTTTTGAAATAAACAAAGATGTAACGATTAATGGCAAGGCTTTAAAAGCCGGTAAATATGGGTTTTTTACTATCTGGCATGGCGATACATGGACAATTATTTTCAATAAAACCTGGGATCAGTGGGGCGCATTTAATTATAAAAAAGCTGATGATGTATTGCGCGTTGATGTGCCGAATATGGCGCCGGCTTCACCCAGTGAAAAAATGACTTTCTGGATTGGAAAAGACGGAAAAGTTACACTTGCTTGGGGAAACGTTGGTTTTGGTTTTACAGTGATGTAGTGTTAGTTGCTGACAGCAATAAAAACCTGTCAGGTTTCAAAAACCTAACAGGTTTTTATTTTAATAATCAGAATAGGAAGTTGCATGCATTAACATGATATCAGCTTTTGAAACATTGTTTTTGTATTCATCCATTGCAAACATTTTTTTTGTATCGGAATCGTCGCCAAAGCTTTTCCAATGCGCATCACGATCGGCCATATTCTCGTAAGAAGTCATATACATCAAATTAGGCATGTGGCTTCCAACCAAAACATCCGCATAAAAAACTGCGTTACAATTTAATTTAGTAAAGATGTTAATCTCTCCTGAATTAAACATTTTCACTTTATTCAAATGATAGCTTTCAGTCGGACTTTCATAACTACGCAATTCATATATATGATCTTTCTGGTCGCCGCTCAACTTTGGAAGCGCCATTGTTGGTGCGGTTTCAAAAGCAGTTAAAATAATTTTTTCCATTCTTGCGTATGGCGGATTTTGGTAGTTAGCTGTAATATAATCTTTGGCTGCATCAGCATATACGCCATCTTTGGCAAGAGTAGTTTGCAAAGCCTGCATATCAGTAAAAGATTTGAAAGGCACAATAACATAAATTATTTTGTCGGATGAAGTATCGTTGGCAATTGGTTTAAATACGCCGATATTTTTTATTTTATTTCGATGTAATGCAGGCAGGTAAGCCGTTTGTAAATAAGTATCCAAAATAACTTCCTGTTGTGGAGTATGGAAATGATAGACCGTTATTTCATAAAACTGGTTTGAAAAACCCTCTGATGACGTTAATAAAAACGATGTAATGATCAACAGCGAGAAAATATATCTTTTCATAAAAACAAGATTGATTGCAGTAAAGTTAACATCGCTGCATAATAATCATTCTTTCGATTGATTATTTTTGCAGCTTAATTTTTTTATAAGCTATGATTAAAGTTGCGGGAATACAAATGAGTTGCACGGCCGATGTGCAAGTTAATCTTGAAAAAACAATTAGTCGTGTAAAAGAAGCGGCGGCAAAGGGTGCCCAAATCGTTTGCACACAGGAATTGTTTACTTCATTATATTTCTGTGATGAAGAGAATTACGACAATTTTAAATTGGCTGAATCTATCCCTGGCGAAACAACAGAAATGCTTTGTGCGCTTGCAAAGGAATTGAATGTTGTTATTATTGCTTCTTTATTTGAAAAAAGAACGCAGGGAATTTATCACAACACCACTGCAGTTATTGATGCGGATGGAACTTATTTGGGCAAGTATCGCAAAATGCATATTCCCGACGATCCGGCTTATTATGAAAAATTTTATTTCACGCCCGGCGACCTTGGTTATAAAGTTTGGAATACAAAATATGGAAGACTTGGTGTATTGATTTGTTGGGATCAATGGTATCCTGAAGCTGCACGCATAACTTCTTTAATGGGTGCTGAAATTTTATTTTATCCGACAGCCATCGGCTGGGCAACAGACCAGGATGAAGAAACAAACAATGAACAATATAATGCCTGGCAAACCATTCAGCGCAGTCATGCCGTAGCAAACGGTGTACATGTAGTAAGCGTGAACAGGGTAGGATTGGAGCAGGACGGAAAAATGAAATTCTGGGGCGGATCATTTGTATCAAATCCTTTTGGCAATTTAATTTATAAAGCTTCGCATGATAATGAAGAAATTTTTATTACAGATATTGACACTGATAAAACGGACAAGTACAGAACGCACTGGCCATTTCTGCGCGACAGAAGAATTGATTCGTACAGCCAGATAACTAAAAGATTTATTGATGAATAACCCCTTGTCCCCTAAAGGGGATAATAATGCAGTAACTTTTAAATGACTAATAAATCAAACTCCCCTTTAGGGGATGGGGGCTTAACTCCCAAACAACTTGGCTTTCATTTTCCTGCAGAATTCGCGCCGCATGAGGCAACCTGGTTAAGCTGGCCACATAAAGAAGCATCATGGCCTGGAAAAATTCAAACGATATATAAACCTTATGCACAGTTTATAAAAGCCGTTGCAGCAGGAGAGAAGGTTCGTATTAATGTGAATGATGAAGAAATGAGATCTTTTGCAGAACATGTTTTGCTGAAAGAAAAAGAAAATGTAGATATGCAACAGGTAGAATTTTTCTTTCATCCAACCAACGATGCATGGTGCAGAGATCACGGGCCTGCATTTGTTATCAATCCAAATAAAAAAGAAAAGGCTATTGTTGACTGGGATTATAATGCATGGGGTAATAAATATCCTCCTTATGATTTGGATGATATTATTCCAACTTTAATTGGTAAACATTTTAATGTAAAAGTTTTTCATCCGGGCATAGTAATGGAAGGTGGTTCAGTTGAATTTAATGGTAATGGAACGTTACTAACTTCTGCAGCTTGCTTGTTAAATCCTAATCGAAATCCACATTTGAACCAACAGCAAATTGAATTTTGCTTAAGTGAATATTATGGCGTTGAACAAATCCTTTGGGTAGATGAAGGAATAGTTGGTGATGATACAGACGGGCATATTGATGACACTGTTCGTTTTATAAATGAAGACACTGTATTAACTGTTGTTGAAGAAAATAAAGCAGATGAAAATTATGATCTGCTTCAACATAATTTAAAGCAACTGAAAACAATGCGGTTGTTGAATGGCAAACAACTGAATATTGTTGAACTGCCAATGCCTGATGAAGTGATTTATGAAGGTCAAAGATTGCCTGCATCTTATGCTAATTTTTATATAGCCAATGATGTTGTAGTCGTGCCAATATTCAATTGTAAAAAAGATGATACAGCATTAGGCATTATCCAGGAATGTTTCCCTTCAAGAAAAGTTACCGGCATCAATTCAGTTGATATTATCTGGGGATTGGGAAGCTTTCATTGTTTAAGCCAGCAGGAGCCAAAAGTTTAATAGCTGATATTATTTCAATAAATTATTTTTAAGGCTCAAATTTTTTTAAGAACCTTTGTCTGCAACCAAAAAAACTTTTCTTGTTGTATCTGTTTTTATCGCCTTACTTACTTCTGCAGAAAAGTGTTTTAACGCAATACAATGACAATAGCCGTACAGGTACTTCTGTTTCTTCAAACGGTTCCCCAGATTCTGACGGTATTAATGGGCCAGCTATGCTGCGGATGGGGATGCCAATCAATCTGTTTGCCCGGGAAATTTAAGAACAACCGGTGCAAACGATGTTACAAAAGAGCTTCGGAACTCTTCTATTTATCCAGAGAATAATCCGGGTAATTATGCCAAATTCAATTGCTCAACGATAGCCCATGGGAAAGTATATCTTACTTATTCCTGTTCCTTCCAATGTCCCATCCGGCCGAATTTTTCAATACGCAGCTGAACACGTTTTTCAGGTGTAATATCTTTTATTTCATTTATTGCTTTAATGATATGCGTTTTTAAAATATCAGCAGCCTCTGTATAATCCCAATGCGCCCCGCCGCATGGTTCCGGAACAATATCATCCACAAGCCCGAAGCCTTTCATATCAATAGCAGTAAGTTTTAATTGTTCGGCGGCAACTTCTTTTTTTTCCCAGCTTCTCCATAAGATCGTACTGCAGTTTTCGGGAGAGATAACCGTATACCATGCATTCTCCATCATCAAAATCCTGTCGCCGACACCAATACCCAATGCGCCTCCGCTCGCGCCTTCGCCAATAATGCAGCAGATTATCGGCACCCGCAAACGAATCATTTCATATATGTTGCGTGCGATAGCTTCGCCCTGGCCCCTTTCTTCAGCTTCCATACCGGGATAAGCACCCGGCGTATCAATTAATGTTACTACAGGCTTATTAAATTTCTCCGCTATTTTCATTAAACGCAATGCTTTACGGTAACCTTCCGGGTTGGCCATACCAAAATTCCTTAATTGCCGGGTTTTGGTATTGATACCTTTTTGTTGCCCGATAATCATTACGGTTTGGCCACCTATTTCACCTAAGCCCCCTACCATTGCTTTATCATCTTTTACATTGCGGTCGCCGTGTATTTCGATAAAATTTGTAACGATCTTGTCAATATATTTAAATGTGTATGGCCTGTCGGGATGGCGGCTCAGTTGTACGCGTTGCCAGGGAGTTAGATTTTCCGTTATGCTTTTCCTTCTTTCCAGGACAGAACTTTCCAGTTGCTGAATCGTTTGCGAATAATCTATTTTGGAATTCTTTTCTGCCAGTTTTTTTGTTTGATCGATTTGCTCGTAAAGTTCTTTTATTGGCTGTTCAAAATCAAGGAACTGCCTGTTCGAATATTGAGGCATGCTAATGAGTTAATGGCGGTAAAAGTAAGAGAGATTTTTTAAATGGATGTTATTATAAGAAGCATGCAATCAGCATTAATTCCTGCCCTTGATTTGGTTTATAAAAAATTAAGAACTTTTATTTGAAAGAATTTGTTGAGAAAAAGGTCTTTGCCCCTATATTTGCACTCCCGAAAAAAGTTGGATCGGTAGTTCAGTTGGTTAGAATGCCGCCCTGTCATCTCGCCTAAGGCGAGACGGGTTCGAAAACCCAAAGTTCTTTGTAGATTTATTTCATGTATTATGTTTATATACTTGAAAGTCTTATTGATGGCGACTTTTATAAAGGATATACAGATGATTATGAACAGAGATTTAAAGAGCATAATAGCGGGGAAAGTAAATTCACCAGGTCAAAGATGCCATGGCGATTAATATTTGTTCAGGAATTTGCATCAGAACACGATGCGTTAATACGTGAAAGACAACTAAAAAAATGTAATAAAGAATATTTGCGCTGGTTGGTTAAACAGCCGCTAAATATTCTAAATAATAAAAAGTTGGATCGGTAGTTCAGTTGGTTAGAATGCCGCCCTGTCACGGCGGAGGTCGCGGGTTCGAGTCCCGTCCGGTCCGCATCTGAGAGATTATTCTCATCAAGACCCGCTCTGGTAGCGGGTTTTGACTTTTACGACCGGTTTAGTCGAATTTTAGTCGAGTTGACTTCCCTTTTGCCTTCAAATTTTACCAACCTTTACAAAGAGCAAATTATCCTTATAAAGGTACATCGAAATTGTCCTTTTCTTACGTGTTTTAACCCCACGCCTCTTTTTCTCTAAATCTCTGTCAAAGCCCATAGGAGCTAGTGTCCTCAGCAAATTTTATGCTTTTCACTGTCCTAGCTTTTCATCTATCGATGTAACTTTAAGAAAAGGAAAAGTGATGAAAGAATTTGTGAAAAAGTTTGAATCCTTTATAAAATTCGAATTACCGTTAGAGACAGCAAATATTACCGCCCAGTTTTCCAAAACTCAGCTTCAATCAGAAGCCGAAACACCTGGTTGGAGTACCGCAGCCACCAGACAAAAACTCATATCCAGTTATTGGTTCACCAACGTCATTGGACATTTCAGTGTGATACTGGGCATTACAGCTACTATAATTTTTCTTTCAACAGCCAGTTTTGAAAAACGGTACATGTTGAGCATAATCACGGCGGGTTTGCTCTGTTTTATAGTGATGTATTTTTTCCTCTACCGCCCCTATTTTGGTTCCGTGTATTTACCCAGGTTGGAAACTGTAAAAGAAACTTATGAACGGAAAGAATTTGAGAATCTCGAAAAATGCCGGAAAGGTCAATTATCTAACCAAGCTCTTTGTTTAGTGTTTTATGTTTTGGATAAAACCAGCGGAATAAATGCTGCCCAACCTAATGATCAATTTGCGGGCATTTTGGCAAAGTTGTATGGCGTTGATCGAGGTAGTTTAAAAACAAATCTTGAATTGATATTAGGAAGTTCTGGAAAAAGAGCAAATTTGACAGATCGTAGGCGGACAGAAATTATGAATCGTTTTTCTGAAGCAAAAAATTTCCTGGGAGAACTTAAATTTAATAATGGCATTCAAGTTTTAGAAACAATAGAGCTAAAGTTTGTTTGATATTTCAAGTAATGGTGCTTTTCAAAAGTTATAATTGACCTTTTAATTTTTTTTAAGATATTTTTTACTATTTATAACGCTTTGTCAAGCCTCCTATGAATAAAAGATACAATCGTCATAACATCCAAAGCCTCATCTTCTTCAATAGTAAATTTAATTTTAGGTGTATGGGCTGTTGGGTTTCTAATTAATCCGAACAGACCTTTTATTAAATTACACAAGCCAATATGCTCACTCCTTTCTGTATCGTCACGTAAAAGATTAATTCGTATGAGAGGTGCAGCAGTTGAAAATGCGACATCCGCTAGAACATTCCCGTCAGCATATAGGCCAGTCATAGTTCTTATTCTGTCAGCCACGCTTTTTACCGCCTCGAAAACCGAGTGGAAATAATTTTCGGTGAGTAGTTCAGCATTGCAATATTTCACAATGTCCAGATGGACGTTACGAATTTCCAGCTTATACTTATAATGACTCGCCCTTTGTTGCGCTTCTGAAAGCGTAGTGGCTTTAGAAACGTTTTCATATGTTGCGCTATTAGTCATCTTTATACCAATAAAGGATAACCTCTTATTTAATTCATTTAACCTACGTTGAAATATCTCATCCCGCCCGAAATACCTCGTCGGCTGCATAGCATGCTGAATAAATTGCAAAATTTCATTTGAATTCTGCAAGCGGTTTTGTGACTCACTAAATGAATTGTATAGTCGCTTCCATTTTGTCAAAGTAGGATCAGTATCTTTCATTTGACAATCTTCCAGAATTTTACCTATTTCTGATCCTCTTAAACCGCCGTCCGTCTCAGCGATCATCTGGCATATACTTTCAAGATGGAAGGATGAAATGAACTGGCTTGTAACATCTCCGGCCATGGAGAAATTTTTTATTTCAAAATAGATTTTCTAAAATTTTTCTCCGGAAATTCCGAATAAGGAAATTTTCTATATGCATTTATTTTTAGCTGTCCGATAACCAAGACAATTGCCAACACGAATATTGCGATAAAAATCTGTTGTTTTGCCGTAAATACAAATGTATGATTGAGTAAAACTGACAAGAATTGCAAAAATGCACTGACTTGAAAGAAAAATCCACGTTGATACCAAACCCAGTTATTCCAACCGTCCGACTCTTTCATAAGAGAGATAACTTCTTTATCGTCTTCTAGGGAGACATACAGGCTAATTTGGCCGTAATACCATGCTAATAAAGCGCGTTGTCGATAAAAAGAAAAGCCCGCCATAAAAAAAGAAACAAAGCCAATAATTGCAAAAAGCATCGCAGGTTCATACAATTTAAGTGGATCAGAGTCTTTGCCCAATAACCAGTTTATCGTGAATCCCAAAGCTACTATGCAAAAAGTTGAAAGAATTCCCATAATGGTCATCTCCTTATCCAAATAAATCAAATAAGGGGAATATTTATCCTTGGCTGTAGTCATGTCAATAAGGTTAAAAGGAAAGGATTTGTCCATTAAATGTAAAGAAAATATCCATGGTCATTCCGAATTCCACGGCAAATGTTATTGAGAACATGGATGTTTGGCGCACATCGTCGCGCCTTACCGATTTAATCCATTATAAATAAAACTGTTTTTACAATACATGTGTAATTAACTAAATTACCTGAATGGTAGGCACAACCCCCAAATCGCAATTAATACTCGGATATACCGACCTCGTCCAACCAACCCTCCCTGAGCATCGCTTGGAGCTAATTAAAAAATTATCAAAAGATGTAGTACTTGGAGAAATCGCTGGATTGAATTATAGACTTAAAACAAATAAATCTAAATTTGCTGACACATCACTAGAAACCCAAAGAAAGGAACTTTATTACTTCTGTGGAACAATCGATGTATTGTACAGAAAATATAATTCCCGATTCTCTAAATATATAACTAGCAACAAAGACTACCCACTCTTATTTACCCGCGCGGTGTGTCTGTTTGCTATGGAAGAAATTATTAATGCTGATTTATCAACAATTAGTGGTTTTTCTATGGCCGATAGCTGGGAATCATTATTTCAGTACATGTTATGTGTGAACAACCAGATAACTCATCTAACAGACTCACTTGATCGAAAAGAAAATAAAAGCTCTTTCAGTCTGGAAGAGTTAAATCCCAGAATTATTCCTTTGGGTGAACTAGCTATTGAGTCAGATCCAGTATACGTTCCCAATAGAAGTTATTTTCTTATGGATTTTCTATCAAAACATGATGTGCTTGGAATCTATTTTAAACAATACTTGCAGGATACCTATTCAATGAATTATGAACAATTAGTTTACACACTCTTCAGTATGTATTTAGCAAACAATAAAAATGGAGAAAATAATATCAAAAACGAATATGCTGGGGAAATCGATACAAGCTTTTATTATCAAGTTGAAAAAACTTCTTTAAGTACATTTATCGCCTTATCTAAGGTAATTAAAAATGATAAACCTGAAAGACTGATATCGATTAGAAAGTATCCGTTTTATCACATTGACGGTAATCGTTTCATTTTGTTTGATAATATTCTTCTTCTGGATAAAGGATACAATCAGCTTATTAACGATTTTTGGTTTGACAAAGTAAAACCACTTCAGTCTGAGATTGACAAACCATTATTTACCATCAAGTACTATCGTTCAACGATAGGATACTTTTTCGAATGGTATACAAAACAATTATTCCAAACTTCATTTGCGAATGCAAAATATTGGACGTGCAAATGCTTTGACGAATTAAAAGTTGAAAAAGATGGCCAAACTATAGAGCTGGCTGATTTTTATGTGAGATACAACAGTAAGATATTTATAGGGCAAGCCAAAACTACGGGTTTGTATGACAATGAAAAATTTGGAGGTGAAGTCGATGTACTTTATAAAAATAAAAGGGAAGACTTTTTTAAGACTTTTGGAGTAAATCAAATAATAGAATCGATAATTAATCTCGATGCAGCAGCAGACCAATTTGATAAATCCTTTCCAAAAGGCAAATCATACCATATATACCCCGCCATTATCGTAAATGACAAGGCATTACAGACGCCATTCATGGCGAACGTTTTTAACGCTCGATTTCAAGAAATGTTTTTGGCAATTAAACTTCAAAAAATTACGGTCTTTCCGTTGAGCATTATACATGTAAGTGATTTAGAACAAATGGAAGACAATCTAAATACGAACCCCAAGTTATTTTGGCAAATCTTGGATTACAATCGACGAAATCCAAAATTCATACCTCCTTTTTTTAATACGCTTAATCTTTTGGGCATAAAGGCAAAATATAAGAACCCAAAAAAGCTTTTCTATGAATTAATTCCGAAATATCAGATAATTAATGAAATAAAACAATAGCGACAAAAGCACTTCAATAAAATGGGAACAATATATGAATCAATCTTGAATGAATACGCAGATAGCATTGATATAACGGAAAGGTTAAAAAGTCAGATTTCCGACGAGCTTACTACGGAGGAAAAGTTCTCATTGTTATTAGAAATTCAGATTTTAAATTTCTATTTTAAAGAAGGTGATTTATGCCAGGATTATATTTCCGATTTTAGCCCAGAAGAATGGAAATATATTAGTTTTCGATCAAACCAAAATGTAACCCCATTTCTTAAAGCTAGATATTCCCACCTGCTATACAAGCATACTAAACATACAACGCAGGGTAGTTTAACGCGGGAATTGTATGGGGAATTATGCGAATCCTATCTTATTAACCAACCTGACGACAACTCATTTGCTATTTTTTGTCAATGTCTGGAATGCTATTTGGTCATTTCCATAAAGACAAATATTAAAATTGCCGAAGCAAAAACTCAGGTTATTAAATACATATACGATGGCAGAATTCCCTTTTCTTGGAAAGACCATTTGATTGAACTGTTACTTCGTAATCCAAAATTTAAGAAGACAGATATTCTTGGATTGACAGCTTTTATGCTTTCTTTTCATCCGGAAGATATTGGATCCATCTCGATAACAGAAAGATATCTAGAAAATTGCCTAAAACTGGGACAGCGTGAGGGTGTTGATATTAATCGTATTTATGTCCTCTTGGCAGAAAACTCAGTTAAACACGCTGAAGCCAGGGCATCAGACAAAACAGGAATTATCCGCGTGCATGCCCTCAGTCAGGCATTAAACTATTTCCGGCTTGCGAAAGAAAAGATTAAAGAGAATGAAGTTTCTTTGAAATTGGTTGAGCAGAAAAAAAAGATCGGCTTGCCTATCATATCAGTCGAGTCAACGGCAGAAGAAGCGCAGACCATGATTAATGAAATGGATTCCTTAATCAGCTTCTTATTTTCACAAGATCGAATAACTGTATTAAATTATCTCGTTGAAAATAAAAATTTATTTAAGTCAGAGAGAGACCTTGAAAAAGACGCAAAAAAAGCAATGTTAGGTTCTTTTTACGGCTTTATTAATGTTCAAGTTTATGATATTAACAATAATGCTAAAACGCTCACTACCGAAGATGAAAAAATCGCCCATTTGAAAAATCAAAACTATAGCATTCAACTTCAAACTGTTCAGTATTTTCTGGATAGGTTATTCTATACAGGTTTTCATACAGGTAAATTGATGGCAGCAGACATCATCCAATTTCTTAATCAAAACTGGTTTATTGTGAAGCTTTCCGATCTAAAGGATAAACAAAGTGATAAAACATTTTCATGGATAGAACTAATTGGCCCAGGAATCATTCATTTATTAACTCAATTGGAACAATCATTTCTCGATAAACTTTTTAAGCCTGATTTTGTACTTTCCATCGATTCACTTTCGTTAAAGATAGAAGGGATAGTTCGAGATTTAGCCAGGCTATCTGGGCTAGCCGTTACAAAAATGGGCAAACATGGAGCTGAAGAAATGAACTTAGATGATTTACTTAGAGACGAAGCGATCGTCAAACTATTCTATCCAGAAGATATTTATTTATGGAAGTTTCTGCTAACACCGACAGGTTGGAATCTAAGAAATAACGCCGCGCATTCCTTCCTCAGGCCTAAACATTACTCCAAATCCAAAGCAATTCTGATATTGTTAGCTATTTTTCGGCTATGTAAATATGGATATATCGTAACGTAGGGTTTAAATATATCTTCCATAAAGGAAACAAACCAACTAAATAGGATTTCAAATCTTCGAATTTCATATAAATTTATTCGAGAATCCGCCATTTTTTTAAATTTTCCGAACTTAAGTATAGTTAGCTTCTTTTCTTTTGCCTTTCGATCTATGTTGCCGGTCTAAAACGCATAGTGATGAAAGATTTAACGGCAAATGGTAACCTTGTTACCCCTATCCTCTTCCCTTATGATCCAGAGCATTTCTGGCAATCCATCCGGCAGATTGTCCGTGAAGAAGTCAGTTTAATCGAAAAACAGCGACCGGTTTCCCCGACTTACGACACGCCAGGCCTGACTTACAAGCCCCTATTCAAGATCGCCGAGGTCTGTTCCCTGTTCCATGTGACCAAACCCACTATCTACGATTGGGTGAGGCATGGCAAGCTTAAACCCTTCAAAATCAGGTCAAGAGTTTACTTTCTCTGGCAGGACATTGAGCGCCTGATGCATCCGGATCAGTAGTTCGGAACGACAGATATTTCCCTTGTCACCAGCAGGCAGAGAAAGGCAATCCCATCAATTTTATCATAATTAAATCAAGAAGTCATGGCAGATTTTAAGAGAAGGACGCTCTATTTGAGCTCCGGAAAGCAAATTAAACTTTACGGAAGCAGCATCGCTATCGGCAAAAGCCTGGAGTTCGGGGAGGGATATGCCCCAAATATATTCTCTCTTTCAGGGCAACAACCCGAGGGAAACGAGACCCCCAATTCTGAAAAAGAAAAGTTATCCCTGCAGAAAATGGCTGAAAAAACTCCGTCTAATGTATCTAACCCGTACAGGTTGACGCCGGATGAAATCCTGGAAATAGCGGATTTCAATATCCGGCTCTGGATGGATTTGAAAGACCGGGTCCGGGAATATGGAGCTGGTAGTCCTAAAATATTCGGTGCTGGAGATTAACGGTGCATTTACAAAGCTAGTAGCCGGCTTCCTAGTTGTTGGATTATTCAAAAGCTTTGGGCTTTTGAATAATCCAACTCAACCCGCAAATAAGCCAATATTCAGGCGATTTAAGAGAAAATCTAGCCTAATGACTGGCAAATAAAAAAAGGTCGCATAACGCTCTAAAGAAACCGGGTGAAAAAGGAGGGCTCTTGGAAAATCAGTAGCCAGCTATGTTTTGGTATTACCAAAACGCTGGCCCATTCATCCCGCAGGGCGGTATTCATGGGGGATTTTTCTCATGCTGGCGCATTCAAAAAATCGGGAGGAAGAGATATGGAACCTGCGGAAATTAAACAAAAGAACAAAGGCGGCCGACCCATTAAGGCTGTCAAAAAGAGCCGGATGCTTACTCTAAAGTGTTCAAACTATGAACGGATGATTATTACTGCAAAGGCTAAGAAACAAGATCTGTCTACATCTGAGTACCTCCGGGAAATGGCCTTAACCGGTAAGGTAAACTTCCAGCATAGAGCGCTTCCGAAGGAAGTATTAGAACTCACTGGAACACTCAATCACATGGCTGCCAATCTGAATCAGCTGGCCAAAAAAAGCAATAGTGTAACAGAAGAACTGAACAAAATGGATTTTTTGGTTCTGAAATGGCTTTCCAATGACTTAAAAGAATTTGCCTTAAAAATTAAAGTATTGTTGAAATGATTGGCAACATATCGCTCGGGAAATCCTTCTTTCACTGTATTAGTTATTGCCTGGAAGACAAAAGACAATTGACTGAAGAAGAGAAAACATCCCTTTCACAATCTGAAAAATTACAACATAGGAAACGAGCTGAAGTCTTGGAATATAGCAAATGTTTCGGCAACAAATACGAGCTGGCTGAACAATTTAAAGATGTGAGAAAACTCAGCAAGCGGGTCGAAAAGCCGGTATTGCATATGTCTCTGCGTCTAGCGCCAGGCGATACTTTATCCAGACAACAATTAATTGAAATGGGAAGATCGTTGGCGAAAGAATTCGGAGTTAGTGAAAATCAATACCTGATAATCCTACACAAAGACACCCTGGAACCGCATATTCACCTAGTCGCAAACCGTGTCGGGTATAATGGAAAAGCCGCCAGTACCAGCAACAACTTTCCAAAAATGGATGGCTTTTGCCGGAAACTGGAAAAGGAATACAAGTTAAAAGAGGTACTCAGCGCCCGGCGTTTTCTATCTAAAGAGCAACGCTTAATTCCCAGAAATGATTCCCGTAAAAAGCAATTAAGTACTGATATCAGAAAGACTTTAGAAAAAGCCGAGAGCTATAACGCTTTTGATCTACAGATGAAAAATCTGGGTTATACCGTGCTAAAAAGCCGGGGTATATCCTTTATAGATAATAAAAATGTAAAAATTAAAGGCAGTGAAGTGGGATTATCCCTGGCAACCATAAACAAGATTCTACAATTGAAACATCAACTAAAAATTACACAGGCACAGCCAAAGTCGACACAAAATGTGGGGATAAATTCCGAAACACAGCATTCTGTGACCGAATCAGAAACGGTTTTACTTCAAATACTTCTTACGAATAAGTACCAGAATTCACCAGCCGCTAAAATTGAGAAAGAACTTTCAGGACTGTTGAATCAGCTTTTAAAACCAGAATATATTGAAGAAACGGTCAGCCAAGAGTTGTTGCAGGAAGCCAAAAAGAAAAAGCATCGTTTTAAAATTCGCCATTAGGCATATCATCTACAGTATCACACGCATCATGGAAACAAAAAGAAATTCAGGCAACAACGAAACCACAAATCTGGAATTAGTTCTAGAACAAT
>JABDAV010000037.1 GCA_013289015.1 Bacteroidota bacterium
CTGATCTGAAATATCGTCTTCCAGTTGAACCTCGCCTAATTCAATATTCTTATAAGCAATATTCATTTTTTCCAGTTCTGCTTTTACCAGCATTTTACAACGGAGGCTTACCATATTTTTTATAAAAATCTTCATTATCTATATGCCTAAGTTACATTCTACGCCCAACTGAGGCGAACATAAAAACCGTTATTTGCCGCAGGCTGACAACCCTACCTTATTTAGTAGATCAGTAAACCTGGTATCAGCACGTATCGGGTTCCATTTACTATCAATTTTTATGCTACCTAATGATTCTTCATGATGCACATAGCTTTTTTCAAGCCATTTAAAAGCCATCTCTTTTTCGCCTAATGCCACATACACCAGCGCCATGCCTCTATAATCATTTGCGCTTAAAGTTTCACCTGCTTCCACTTCCATTATTATTTTTCCCGCGTCTTCTGTTCTGCCCGCAAGCGCATAAATTTCAGCAAGCGCAACATTTGTTTTTACTTTGTTCCCGGTGCATTCTCCCCATTGCCGGTTCTTTTCAATTGCTTCATCAAACAACCCCATGCCGGTATAGGCAAGTGAGAGCAGCCGGTAAGCAGGTGTAAATTTTTCGTCCAGTTCGAGTATCATCATTCCCATATTAATCGCTTGGTTGTATTGTTCTTTGTAAAAATAAAATATTCCCTTGTCTTTTAATATTCCCAAAGAAACAGGTTCCAGTTCAACAGCAATGTTGATCTCATCAAATGCTGCTTCTGTATTGCCGGTAAATAATAACCACTCCCCATACCAATGATGACCCGTAGCATAGTTAGGACTCAATTGTATTCCAAGTTTAAATTCTTTCTCTGAATTTTTCCAATCCCATTCATTCTGCATCAGTGAAGTTGCAAGGGAAATATGCGCTTCACCGAGGCGGTTATCAATTTGCAGTGCCCTGTTTATTGCAGCCATTTGCTTTGGAAAAAGTATTCTGCGGGAGATATTACTGAATTCACCCAACAGGCTGTAAGTATCAGCGAGACCAGCCCATGCCAACGCATAGCCAGGGTCTTTTTCAAGCGCTTTCTCAAAATATGCATTAGCGGAATTCAGGCTTTCTTCATTTCTTTTTTTCCAGAAAGAACGTCCTTTCAGATAGAGTTGATAAGCCTCTGTGTTTGCGGTGTAACGTTTCTCCAGTTCGTTTTGCTCTTCTTTTGTAAGCTGAATTTTTAAAGCGTTAACTATTTTTTCAGATACGCTTTCCTGTATATCAAAAATATCATCTATTGTTCCCCGATAAGTTTCAGCCCATAAATGAGCGTCATTGTTTGCTTCTATAAACTGAGCTGTGATCCTTAGGTTATTTCCATACTTTCTTACGCTTCCTTCTACAATATAATTCACTCCATTTTCCCTCGCTATTGTTTTAGTATCCTTTGTTGTATGCTTGTATTGCATTGAAGTTGTTCTCGAAATCACTCTCATGTTTTTGATTCCTGATAATCTCGATATAAGTTCTTCGGTAAGGCCATCATTAAAATATTCCTGGTCATGATCATTACTCATGTTTATAAAAGGAAGTACAAGAACACACATTTTGAATTGTTTATTTTCAACAACTTTTTCGCCTTTGCCTTCCAGGTCATTCTTACCAGGAATAATTATACCCGGATTGCTGATTGCAAATATTTCCACTTCTTCTTTTACATTTTTAAGATGGTATTTGCCCAACGAAACCGTTTGAATATCTTTTTGATTTTTTATATCATCATATATTTTACCGGAAATAAAGATGCTGCCGGGAACAGCAAAAGACTCCATTCTCGATGCAATATTTACTCCATCTCCATAGATAGATTCCTCGTCTGTAACAACATCACCTGCATGCATACCAATGCGAAGCGGAACCTGCGGATCAGCTTGCATATCTAATTGCAAAGCAATGGCAGCTCTTACTGCTTCAATATTACTTGTAAAACTGCATAAAGCTCCATCACCTTTAAAATATAGAACTCGTCCATTGTGAGCAGCTACTTCCGCTTCCAGTTTTTGCAATAACTTATTTCTCAGTTGTAATGCTAACGCTTCATCCTCCTGCATCATAGCCGTATAACCCGCAATGTCGGCGAACATAATAGCTATGAGTTGACGTGATGAAGGCATACCTGAAGTGTATATAAAATGAAGATAACAAAAAAGGGAATGAGTGTAAGTTGAGTGGTTAACAATGAATGGCCAAAGCAATTTCTTTTTTAGTATGCGATAGTGCGGGCCTGGCTATACACCCGGATACCTTTTGCTATGGAATTGACAGGGAGCTGACAGGGGTTTGGTATGGGGTAAGGTTACTATAAGGTTACTATAAGGTCTCTATAAGGTTACTATAAAGTCTCTATGAAAGTGAAGCAGAATGAAAAGCAATCTATAGTTTATGCAGCTATTTACAAACAGGATATCATGGTATGTAAAATAAGTATAAAGCCCGGAATGGCAAAAAAAACGAGGAAAAATAAACTATCAGGCAGAAAGCCAATGATGTACCTGGCAGCACGTGCTGCGAAAACGGGAGTGACCAATGCAGCAGCCAAAGAGTATATGATGTGCTGAAGATATATACCGCAGGTTTTAGGGAAGGACAGGTATGGCAGCAGATATTAAGCAGGATGCGGGAATGCCAACAGCATGCATTTTGAAGACCTGTTACGCTCATTGGAAGGGATTGAAATAAACAGCCGTTATGCTTTAGCGCGGTTTGGCAGTGCCTGAATTTGTTATTGAAATGACCAGGAAGAACATGCAAATAAAGATGAAGCCATTAATGCCGCCGCACTTAAATAAAAAAAGATAATTGCAACGAAGGAGAACTGCGAAGCAATCATTGAGACTTATACAAACAAATATGAACGAAATAAATCTCCCGATATTTAACCCCTTATTAACCCCTCAAAAATTCACGAGACCTTTCCTGACGACCGAGGTTACGGTTTAACTTCATAACGAAAAACAAATGTTGTCTTTGAATTTGTATTTATGGCTTAAATGTAATGCACAGGTACCCGGCGCTCATGGCAAGCCCTGTATTGCGCCAGATAGAGGGTTGTTTCTTCTCTCTGTAAATTAATTTCGCCCGAATTCAATAAATCCCAACTTTGCAGTCGGTAATACTTGCTTTATGCTACAATGTTTCGGCAAATTCAGGTGGAACCCTGCTGTCATCCCGTTTTCACTGAAGCTAAGCCTCTTTTCAGGTGCGATGCTGGTTAACATGATTGCAATAGCACAAACGCAATCAGCCGATTCAATAAAAAATAAAAAAATACCCGGGCAGGTTGTACAAAAGAAGCCCAGCATGGAAATTTATGGGTTCGTTCTCACCGATGTCATTTATGATTTCAAACAAATGGATCCCAAATGGTATGATGTACCGAGACCTACTAAATTACCTTCTTATAAAGATCAATTTGCACCCGATGGACAAGTCTATTTTAGTGTGCGGCAAACAAGATTTGGCGTGAAAAGTTATTTCCCAACGCCATTGGGTCCATTGACTACCTTGTTTGAATTTGATATGTTTGGATCGGGTGCGGATGCCGGACAAACCACTTTTCATCTTCGCCATGCTTACGGCGAGTTGGGGAAATTTGGAGTTGGTCAAACCTGGAGCCCGTTTGTGGATATAGATCTATTTCCGAACGATCTTGATTATTGGGGACCGAATGGAATGGCCAATATCCGCAACCTGCAAATTCGTTATATGCCCATACAGGGCGATACAAAATTGACGATAGCGCTGGAGAAACCTGGTGGTACGGCAGACGATGGAGTGTATGCAGATATGATAGAGCTAAAAAATGTTAAGCCTCAATTTAGTTTACCTGACTTAACTGCAGAATATCGCTACGGCAGATCCTGGGGCTATGTAGAGCTCGCCGGTGTTTTGAGGCAGCTCAAGTGGAAAGATCTCGATACATCCGGACCAGACTATAGCGGAAAACAAACCGGCTGGGGATTCAACCTGAGTTCAGGAATTAAAGTCCTCAAGCGAGACATGATCCACCTGCAGTTGCTTCACGGAAGAGGTATCGAGAACTATGTGAGGGATGCACCTGCAGATATCGGGATCAAAAATACGGGCACAAATTCCATTGAAGGCGTTGCTTTGCCCGTTACAGGTTTCGTAGGTTTCTACGATCATTACTGGAATAATAAATTCAGTAGTACGATCGGTTATTCGTTCGTTAAAATCAACAATTCAAACGGACAGGCACCCAGCGCCTTTAAGATGGGAGAATATGCATTAACTAACCTTATTTATACTCCTGTCAAGGATGTGATTTTCGAATTGCAGCTTCAATATCTCGATCGTAAGAATTTCAGTGATGGCTGGACCGCCACAGATCCAAGGATACAATTTTCATTCAGATTTAATTTATCTCAAAAGTTTTATCATGAACTCAACACAGCACAGTAGATCATTGGCAATCAGCTTTTGTTTTGCCTTCCTCTTTTTGTTTGCCTGCAACAATACTAACAAGGAGCAACAAAAAACATCAGATTCAAACATTTCAAATGAACACGCTCAAAGCGATACCTTGCCAGGTGATAATGAAGTGAAAGCGGAAGCGCCGGATGCGCATGTTAAAGCAGAACAGGGTTATGCTTTTCCCCTGCACACTGACAGGCTTGCGCAATCACCCATCGATATCATCTCTCTTGACGCAGATAAAGTTGGGAAGGAACAAATTTCATTTGCTTTTCATTCAGATATCAATGCCGCGAAAAACCTCGGCCATACCATCGAACTTGAATTCAAAGAAGGAAGCACATGCACGGTGAATGGAAAAAACTATACGTGCAGGCAATTTCATTTTCATACTCCATCAGAACACCTGATAGACGGCATCACTTATCCTATGGAAATGCATATAGTAAATACCCTGACTGATTCTGTTAATGCGAACAAGCCATCTTACCTGGTTGTAGCCGTGCTCTTCAAGATAGGAGCGGAAAACAAATTCATCAAAGAGTTCCTTGATAAGGTACCTAATGAGGAAGGAGAAGAAGATACATTACAAACCGGCGAGGTGAAGCTTGATGATCTGTTTTCTCAGTTCACGGGGAATGACATCAAATCCTGTTACACATACCAGGGATCGTTAACCACTCCGCCATTTACCGAAAGTGTTCAGTGGGTAATATTGAAACACGTTTTGGAAGCCTCAGAAGGCCAGATCATGACCATTGAAAAACTGGAAGGCAATAATGCAAGGCATGTGCAGGCTATTAATGATAGAAAAATTTACAGCCAATAGCTGATTGCGTAAGCTATAAAATACGAGATCTCCCGGCCTGGTTTCCTGTCGCAGCAGATTCTGTAACAAAAGTATGATTATGACTAAAAGTAAACATCTAAGCCGGGCTGAGGAAATGATATACGGAAAATAATAACTCTATTCTACTGATTATGAGAAGGTGACAGTGCAGAAAGAAATGCAGGATGAATTACATTGCTACCATCTGAAAAATTCTCCTAATCTGGCACAAGTATATAGCCAAGGCTTTGTGCATGATGTACTTGTTCCTTATTCAAACTGTTATTATCAGTGGATCTTTGTTGCAGCGATTAACCTAAGCTTTTTCCTTCTTCTTAAAACATCAAATCAAATGTTTTACGTGTATACCGGCACTGCATGCGCTTGTGTATGATAATCTTTTAACCCTTTAAATCTATCCAAATCCCGGTTCAGACACATCAAAGACAACTGAAGACAATTGAGACAGAAAAGGCTGAATATTCGATGTACTTACAACAGTGCGTTAAAACTTTGATGTCAATTATTTTATATTGTAAACAGTTCTGATTTTTACAATTCTATATTTATACAATGCGTTTAATTATTTCCCTGGCTCTTTTTATTGTATTGATAACTGCATGTAATAAACCTCAATCATTTGAATACCGGGGAATGCAGAACCTTAAAGTTGACAGTATTGGTTTGGTAAGCAGTAAGATCAGCATGGAATTGGTCTATTTCAATCCAAACGATTTTGGTGTTGATCTCCACAATGTGAACTGCGATGTGTATATCAACCATAATTACCTTGGAAAATATGTACTGGATACAACGATGCATATTGCCAAACGCAGCGAGTTCACTATTCCCTCTTCTATGAATGTGGATATGAAAAATGTGTACAAAAATGCTTTGGGTTCGTTTCTTTCCAGCCAGGTCTTGATTGAACTGAAAGGCAGTACAAGAGTGGGCAAAAGCGGCATATTTATCACGGTGCCATTCGAATATTCTGCAATGGAAAAATTCAGCATGTTCTAAACCCGACTTTACGAACGTATCACGGCTACAGCCAGCAATATCCATCCGGAAATAAAAAACAGTCCGCCCACGGGTGTAATAGCGCCGATCCAGTTCATGTGTTCTGCGCCTGCCATTTTATAATAAGTAAGCAGGTATAATGAGCCGCAAAAAAGTATGATACCCGCAATAAAACACCTGCCGCTCCAGGTTAAAAAACCGCCGGGTATATATTGCGAAATAATGCCCACCACCAGCAATGCAAACACATGATAGAACTGGTATTTGATGGCCGTTTCAAAAATTTCAAAAGTTTCTGCATTCATTCTTCCTTTTAAGCCGTGTGCGCCAAATGCGCCCAGCATTACCGATAATGCGCCTAAAAGCGCTGCAGTTATTAAATATGTTTTATTCATTTGACCTGATGATTTTCATAAAATCTTTTTCAGTGATATTGCCCGAAAGATGATATTTTGCTCTCATGTAATATGGCGCTCTTGACCCGCGCATGCGGATGAAAAATTCACTTAGGTTATCATCCGCAACTTCAGCGATGAGCGGCCGGTGTGATTTTTCTTTTTTCAACCGCGAAGCAATTACAGAAGGTGGCTCATCTATCCATATGGTGACACCGTTCTCGTTCATCCATTCCATGTTATCATGAAAACAGGGCGCACCTCCGCCGGTAGCGAGTAAAAAATTGGGTTTGCCTTCAAAACTTTTCAATACCTCATTTTCTTTTTGCCTGAAATAGCTTTCTCCTTCATCTGCAAAAATAGCAGCTACTGTTCTGCCTGCAATCTTTTCTATTTCCTTATCCAGATCAAATGCGGGAATATGAAGCAGAGCACTTAATTTCTTCGCCCAGAAACTTTTGCCGCTGCCCATTAATCCTATAAGAAAAATTTTCACGCGGGCAATTTAATGATTGTACATCTTATCCAACATTTGTAGCTATCTTAGTTTTGGTAACCTTATATTTTAACTGTAGATATCAAAGAAAGTAATTGCCCTAATAAACTTTCATACCTATAAAATACCACACAGAGAAAAATTCCATGGTATCCTATCCAAAGCCTTGCAAGATTAATTTATAAATGAGCTGATAATGTTGTTCATTTTAAGCATTCTGCATCAAAACCAACACACAGGAAAAGCTAGCCGGAACATAACACGATCAAAAAGTTGAAACTAACGCTAATGCTGTACAAAAACAATACTGCTTATTTTTTATCAATCATGTGAAAAGCAATAATACACTCAGAATATGGTCACTATTTATAACTATTAAGAATCAGACTTATGAAAAAAAAGGGTATCATTTCATTATTGATAAACGCCTGCTTTGCGATTATACTATTATTTTGTGTTATGACTACATAATACACTAAAGACACTCATTATATTGTTTATTCAAAATAATTTCGCTGTAGAATTTGGTCGGGCGACAAGAAGTTAATGAAAGGGTTGTTTGTAAAAGGTTTTACAAACTTTATTACTACAGATGAATTGTATAAATTGAGAGAAGAACAACGTACTAAAACTTAAACTTCCGCCAACAGAAGATTTTGCAATAAGCTGGTTGACGGAAAAGTAATCGGCTATAAATCAATATCAGCAACAGTTTCAGCACGATTTTATAAATTTCCCTTTTCCGAACGTCTCTCCAAAAGATGGTGCGTTAGCTAAGAACATTGCGATTCATTTTACGATGATGATATAATTTGGCAACAGAAATAACAATGAACTGTAATTATAAATTTAGTCCCGATAGCTATCGGAATTCGGGCCGGACGAATTTCAAATACCAGCTCTTCCAAGCCTTAACGTCAGACTGTCTAAAAACTATTCACATTTCTTAATAAGATAAGTTGTTTTTACTTCAATAGAGAAGTAACTTGTTACATGCAATTTATAGAAGGAAAAAACAGAACCCAAAGTATTCTTTTCCCTCAATCACTTGATCAGATCATAGAACAGGATAATGAAGTACGTACCATAGATTTATTTGTTGAAAGTATTCAGCTTGCAGACTTCAAATTTAATATCAAAGAGAGTAAAGAAGGGAGGCCTGCCTATCATCCCAAAGACCTGCTGAAGCTTTATGTGTATGGTTATCTTAATCATATCCGCTCAAGCCGTCAGCTGGAAAAAGAATGCAAACGCAATATTGAAGTAATGTGGTTAATGAAAGAGCTCGCTCCTGATCACAACACCATTTCCAACTTCAGAAGAGACAATGAAAAGGCCATTCGTAAAGTGTTTCGCCTTACAGTAAGTATAGCCAAACATTTTGACCTCATCGGTGGTAAACTGGTGGCAGGAGACAGTACTAAACTGCGGGCACAGAATTCAAAAAAAAATAATTTCAATGAGCATAAAATAGAAAGGCATCTTGCCTGGATCGATGCCAAACTGGATGAATACAATAAAGCCTTGTCTGAGGCTGATGAGGATAATAAAGCAGTTATTGAAGAAGCCATAAAAAAACAAACAGAAAGAAAGGAGGGCTATGAACAAAAGCGCCTGCAACTACAACAAACTGAAGAGCCGCAAATATCCACCTCCGATCCTGAGAGCCGCCAGCTTATGACACGCAACAACACAAGCGAAGTGGCTTATAATGTGCAAACTGTTGTAGATGCCAAACATAATATACCTATTGACTTTAAAGTAACCAATAAAAATGACAACAGAGCGCTGAGTGGTATGCTGCGCAGAACTAAAACCATATTAGGCACACCGCATTTTACTGCTCTTTATGATAAAGGCTATCATACAGGCATTGAATTGAAAAAGGCTTTGGAAATGGGTATTGAAATAATGGTAGCCATACCTGCCACCAGTTCCAATGCGCCTGATGAAAACTATAATATGAGTCATTTTACTTATGATGAAGCAACTGATACCTATACATGTCCTGAAGGACAAACATTAACTACCAATGGCAATTGGTATAAAAAAAGCAAGGGCATAAATCATTATACCAATCATTACACCGTTAAGCATTATAAAACCAATGCCTGTGCTACATGCGCTGCAAGAGCACTATGTACAACTGCGGTAAAAGGAAAACTGGTAGAACGCAGTGAATATGCACCCTACATTGAAATAAACAGGTGCAACATTGAAGCAAACACTGCTACTTATAAAAAAAGACAGTCCATTGTAGAACATCCTTATGGAACCATAAAACGGCAATGGGGCTTTAATCACATCATTACAAAAAAATGGATAAAAAGAGCCAGTGCTGATGTAGGATTAATGTTTACTGCTTATAACCTGCGTCGTTTAATGAACATTATTGACAGGAATGTGTTCAACAAGTTCCTGCAGGAGCTTGCTTCTTTAATTTTGAAAAAAACAGCTCTTCCAAAGCTCATTATCTTCAAATTAAGCTTCCTGTTTTTAAGAAATAGTTTTGCCAAACAATTTAAGCATGCTGCTTAAAATCGCTTCTGTTTGATTTATTTTTGAGCGTACAACAAAGTTTTTAGACGGACTGACGTTGTGCAATCTTTATGCGACGCCATCTTCAATCAAACCTATTCCTGAAATCAGAAGGTGAAAAATTTGTTTTCTGTTTGAATAACCTGCTGAATGATTGGGGATACTCAAACCCGAGCTGGTAAGCTATTTCACCAGTGGATAATGTTGTAGTGCTCAATAATTCTTTTGCTTCTTCAATCAAAAAGTTGTGGATGTGCTGTTGCGCATTTTGTCCCGTCAGTTCGCGCAGCATATCGCTAAGATAATTTGGCGAAACATGTAATTGTTCTGATAAAAACTGTACAGTCGGCAAACCCTTTTTCAAACTCGTTGCCCGAAAATAGTTCATCAGCAAACCTTCCATTTTAGCCAATAAATCATTATTTAAGTTTTTGCGTGTAATGAATTGGCGGCCATAAAAGCGGTTGGAATAATTGAGCAGGACTTCAATGTGCGATATGATTACATCCTGCGTATATTTATCAATACAGGAACAGTATTCCTGCATGATATTCTTCATGATGGAAATGATCGTTTCTTCTTCTTTTTCCGATAAGAACAAGGCTTCATTTACAGCGTAAGAAAAATAACCGTAATCCTTAATCGCTTTGGCTAATGGATAACCTTTTATAAAATCGGGATGAAAAACCAGTCCATAACCGTTATTGGTCTGTTGATGATCGATAGTTGATAAAACCTGCTTTGGTGCAATAAAAATCATTTTGCCTTCATCAAAATCAAAATAACCTTGCCCGTAACGTATCTTTCCCTTAACATCTTTTTCCAGCCAGACGGAATAGAAATTGAAAACGACGCTGGTAATGTTTTCGTCCCTGGCACTTTGCATATCTTTCAGGTCAATAACGCTTGCCAATGGATGTTCAGGCGCAGGCAGTGAAAACCTGCGATGCAATTCAGTAATAGAATTAACGAAAAGAATGTTATTATTTTTCATTTTAGCTTTAAAAAATGCCGGTATAGTGAAGATACGCTATGCCGGTATTTTAAGATTAATTACGATTTATAGTTAATGCTCTTTTTCCTGTTCAGGATAACAATCATTTTTACAATCCTGCTCTCTTTTATCGTGAAAAAATAATCGAGATAAAGCGGGTCTGCTGCTTTCGATTTATCGTAATTACCATCGGTCAGCGCAGTAACCAGGTAATCTCCGTAATGTTCTGTTATCTCATCGGTTTCAAAGGTCACTTTGGCTTCTATCATTTCTTTATCACTCCATCTTTTTATCGCTTGCTTTCCCCAGAAACTCCTTGCGAAATCATTGACTAAGGCATCATCGGCAAAAGTTTTGATAAACGCTTCTCCATCGTGCGAATTGACCGCTGAAATAAAATCTTTAATTAATTGGGGAACTTCATTTTTGTTTGTCATTGTTATTTGTTTTTATACTGATTTAATAATGTGCATCCCTGCTATTGAATGCCAAATTCAGCAGTACACAAATATCAAAACCGTCATGCGAAAAAATATAACCAAATTGAGCTAAATTGTAACCAAAATTAGAGGCACATTTGCGTATATTTTCTCTTTTCCGAATGTCTTTCCAAAAATGGTGCGTTAGCTGAGAACATTGCAATTCATTTTCTTTCTCTCCTCCGCAGTTTCCTGATTAGCCCTGTGTGTTAGCCAGAGACATTGCGTGTTAATTCACTTAGATTTTTTTGTGATTTTTTGACGTATGGTTTATCTTTCAGCATCCGAAATTCTTTGCCGGGTATCTTCAAAAAATACAAAAATCCTTTCATTTTCGCCACATTATAGTAACCTTATAGAGACAATATAGGGACCTTATAGGGACCTTATAGAGACCCTACTTGCTGCCAAAGCGCACTTAACTTGCAGGCTAAAGGCAGGGAAACTGGCACCTTAAAGGCACCTGATGGCTCAGGGAAGGCTACAGTTAAACCCATGTGCCCGGCTTAACCTCCCTAACTAAATCACAGTGTAAATCCCTGGTTTGTATTTCCCAATTTCATCCCTTCGATCTCTTAAATACAGAAAATCCCGGTTCAGACTTATTTAAACGCATTAAAGCCTGTTACATCCATACCGGTAATAAGCAGGTGCACATCGTGCGTGCCTTCATAAGTGAGTACGCTTTCAATATTCATCATGTGGCGCATAATGTCATATCTATTCTTTTGGATTGAATTCTATATCCTCTTAAGATGCTGCTCCCCTTACCTTTGTGTTGCAGCAAGCGGATAATTGGTTTGCAATAAACAAAATTTTTAAACCATGGAAAACCTAAGAAAAAGTACAGAAAAGGTGATGCCGGTTTACGAACCATCCTACACCTACAACGAGGGCATTGAACATGGAATACTTTGTAAATTCGAACCAGGAACCCGCACTTTGCCTAAAGGCTTTCAATTGGCTCCCCGGTTTCTTCCACTACCGGTCGATATCGTCTTTGAAAAAGACGTTGCTGTAACCTTGCGCGATGGTGTAAAGATATATGTGGATGTATTCAGACCTGCAAACAGTGAGAACGTTCCAGCAATTGTTGTATGGAGTCCTTATGGTAAAAGTGGGGGATCAGCCCCCAAAACGACAAACCTTTTCAGCATGCTTGGCCTCAATAATGGCATGTTATCTGGCCTGGCCAAATTCGAAGGCCCCGACCCCGCCTACTGGTGTGCAAAAGGGTATGCGGTATGTAATCCCGATCCGCGGGGTATTGCCAATTCGGAAGGCGACAGTCACCTGATAGGAAAACAGGAAGCAAAAGATTGCTGCGACCTGATTGAATGGCTCGCTGTGCAGAAATGGTGTAATAGCAAGGTGGCTATGAGCGGCACTTCCTATCTCGCTTTTTCGCAATGGTTCACAGCTGCCGAACAACCGCCCCACCTGGCCGCCATTAATCCTTGGGAAGGCTTAAGCGATGCGTACCGCGATCTCTCGAAACGTGGCGGGATGCCCGACCTGCATTTTACAACACGACTCCAGGTAAACCACGTGGGGAAAGGAAAACGTGAAGATGTTTATGCCGAAGCTCTGCGCTATCCGTTAGCAAACAATGATCTTTGGGAAGACAAGATTGCAGCATTCGACAAGATTACCGTGCCGGCATACGTGGTAGCCAGTTACTCCAATACATTGCATACGGCTGGTACATTCCGCGCATGGCGCAGAATGGCTTCTCAGGAAAAGTGGTTGCGTATTCATAATACACAGGAATGGCCGGATTACTACGAAGAAGTAAATAAAGAAGATCTGCTTCGCTTTTTCGACCACTACCTGAAGGGAATAAACAATGGCTGGGAAAAGACTCCCCATGTTCGCTACTCGTTACATGATTTCGAAGGCGGTGACCGTATTAACCTGCCGGCTGATCAGTTTCCACCAAAAGAAGTTACTTATCAAAAATTCTATCTCGATGGCAGGTCCAGGAGTTTGATTCCCGAAGCGCCCACGAATGAAGTACCCGTTGCGTATGATACAGAAACAGAGGAGGGCTTGGCATCATTCGGAATCCGCTTCGACAAGGAAACGATATTAGTAGGTTACCCGAAGGCGCACCTCTGGGTTGAAGTTAAAAGTTCAGACGATATGGATTTGTTCTTCCTCGTGCAAAAGTTGGACAAATACGGTAGTCATTTGCAACAGTTTGTAATACCTAACCAGGGTGCCATGATGCAGGATTTAAGCGAACGTGGTGCTTCTGTTCTAAGGTACAAAGGATCCAACGGAAGGCTTCGTGTATCCGCCCGCCACCTGGATAAAGAGCTATCGACCGATGAAGTTCCGGCACACACATTTGACCGGGTAGAGAAACTGCAGCCAGGCGAAATCGTAGAAATCGAAATTGATCTCTTTCCATTAGGAATGATTTTTTATCCGGGCGAACAGCTACGATTTATTATCAGCTCACGAAACGATTTAGGCGCCATTATGCCCGGTACACCCGGATATGTTCCGGAAAACAAAGGGCAGCACATCATCTACACCGGAGGCTCACATCCTTCATATCTTCAGCTTCCCGTCATGTCGAAAATGCCTGCATAAATTTAATGTCCGGTCTGTAAACTTTTTTAAAATTACATATGAAAAACATTATCACTATTGAGGAACATTTTGATACACCGCAGGCAGCACAGCTATTTAATGAGCATGTTGGAACGGAAACACAAAATGCCAAACCGTTGTATGAAAAATTGATTGATTTTGACAACCGTTTGCGATATATGGATGCCAATGGGATCGGTATGCAAATATTGTCCGATGCAGGAAATTCCCCCCAGGTACTTCCGGGCAAATTGGCTGTTTCAGCCTGCAAAGAAATAAATAATGTTTTGGTCAAAGTTATTCAGTCACACCCTGATCGATTTGCCGGCTTTGCAACTTTACCGGTTGACGAACCGGAAGCTGCCGTAGAAGAATTGCAGCGAAGTGTGACCAAATTAGGATTTAAGGCAGCTTTAATTTCAGGAACTGTAAATGGGCAGTTTTTGGATCATCCTAAATTCTTACCAATTTTTGCGGAGGCAGAAAAATTAGATGTGCCATTATATTTGCATCCGGGTTATCCTACAAAAGAACAACGGAATTTATTATATACCAGCGAAGCTTATCCAAAAATAGCAGGCGCATTAATTTCAACATTCGGCTGGGGCTGGCATATGGATCAAGGCCTGCAAATGGTTCGGTTGATCTTTGCTGGTATTTTTGATAAGTTTCCGGAGTTAAAACTCATTTCCGGTCATTGGGGTGAGTTTGTTCCAAATTTTATCGGGCGTTTAGACGGAATCAGTCATATACCAGGCATAGGACTAAAGAAATCATTTTCTCAGTACTATCGCAATAATGTCTATGTCACCCCTTCAGGAATGTTTACCAAACCTCAGTTTGAATTAGCCCTTGCTGAAATGGGGGCTGACCATATACTCTATTCAGAAGATTATCCTTATATAATAAAAGAAGGAGAGGTTAGTTCGTTTTTCGATCAAATGTCAATTTCGATGGAGGATAAAGAAAAAATCGCTTATAAAAATGCTGAAAAACTATTCAAACTTTAATAGTTCTTTTTATCGCGAAGAAGTTACTTCCCCGATGCAGAAACTATAAATGTTGGCTGATAATTAGTTGAGTATAATTCAATATAATCAACGTGCATGAAGGTTTTCAAAGGATTAATATAACATTGGCTAATGCTTTTAACTTTATTTCACCTATAAATTCTGCCTATTAAAAAATAAAGCATTAAATCGAATACCTCCTTTCCTGAATGTCTCTCCAAAGGATGGTGGGTAGCTGAGGACATTGCGATTCATTTCCTTCAATCTCTTAATCCAAAAAATCCCGGTTCAGACAATTATTTAAACGCATTAAACCCTGTTACATCCATGCCTGTAATAAGGGTCCCCTGCTTTTTCTATTTTTTATTAAGATCAAACCCAAAAGTATTTAATGCCGAACGTGATTTCTACGCCTGGAAACTTTTACCCCTGCCCATTAAACCTGTAAGGAAAATTTTTCACGGTAGCAATTTTAGTGATTGCCTGCCGGTGATTAAAGATTGATATTGCTGATAATAACTTTTTTTGCAAAGAGTTTGTATTTGTGAAAAAAGAGCATTATTTTATAATATCAATCAGGATATACTCTTAGCAAAGCTTTAGACCTTTAGACCATATAGACCAATTCTCACTTGCTTTCAAAATTTCAGCATTGGATTTAGCTTTTTTGATTTTGACAACCTTCAAAATCATATTGGCAATGAACTTCTTGACATTGGCAGCCTTCAAAATCACGTTGGCTATCAACTTTTAGGTTTTGGCGATGCTCAAAATGGGTTTGACAGTGAACTTTTTGACATTGGTAACCTTCAAAATGGTATTGGCAATCAACTTTTGGGTTTTGGCAATGCTCAAAGTGGTTTGGGAAGCCTGCACGAGATAATTGAAGTCCGGCAGCATGACGAACAGTTTTCAATTTTAATCATTATAAAAAAAACAAAAATGGACAACGATCAAAGAGCAAAGCATGACAGCTATCAGCGTGTTCAGGCTTACAACACAAAGTATGCAACAGCACTTGCAACTATTCCCGATTATGCCACGTTGCAAACAACATTTGATAGTAACGTAACGCAGGTTACCACCACCAGCCGGCAACAGCAACAAACAAATGGCGCCACGGCTGGAATGTTGAGCACGCTTAAACGCAGCATGGCCTAAACTGTAATTGAATTTGCAGGCCGCAGCGTTGTTAAAGCGCACCTCGCCGGTAACGATGTACTGGCCAATCAATTAGATGAACCGGTAAGCTATATTTTATACGCCGAGAAAATTGTGGCTGTACAGCGGGCGCAGGTATTGCGTGACCTGATGAACGATAATCTCACGGTACTTACCAGCATAACGGCTGCTGATATTACCTCTATTGATGATGCCATTGCAGCTTACAGCGTTAAAATGAACGACCCTGTTTTGCAGGTGGAGCATAAGAAAAGCCAGGGCACCGGAACGCTGCCGGCATTATTTAAAGCCACTGATGCCGTGCTGGATAATATGTACCGGTTGGTAAAGAGTTATTTTTTCAGAACACAACCGGCAATGGTTGCAGAAATGGGACTGGCCATGCAGATCATCAACACAGGTATACGCCATACCATAGTGAATATTACCTTGCTTGATGAAACCAATACGCCGTTGGAAGGCGGTGAAGCAATTGATAACAGCAACGGCAAAAAATATGTAAGCGATTATACAGGGCTGCTGCATATTGAACAGCACAAGAGCGGCCATGATACATTTACCATTACCGCAGCAGGCAAGCAACAGGTGAATATTGGAATGGATATTAAAAGAGGCACAGAAAACAAGTTGACGGTGAAGATGATGAATGTGTAAATGATAATTAGCGGAATATAAAAGTTGAACGCGGGGTCTTTTGCAGAAGGCCCCCGCTGAGACAAAAATATCAGAAATCTTTGCATTGGCAGAAATTGCATGACGACACTAAATTAGATGCTACTATATTTGCCCATTTCAAACTCAAATCCTTTATGAAACCAAAACATTTTTTATTATTATTCTGTTTCACCTTAGTATTATTAAAAACAAACGCCCAAAGGCCTTTTATTACAACCTGGGATACCAGAAACATCGGAATTAGCGACAGCACCCACATTATTTTTTATGCTACAGGAAATAATTTTCAGATTGGTTGGGTAAATCTGACCGATGCTTCTGATACTGGCAACGCCGTTGGTATAAATGGGGCAGATACTATTTCTTTTCCTGCACCCGGTATTTATAAAGTGTATATAGAATCCGGCAGCGGCAGCTTTAGCGCCATTACACTATCCAATAATGATGTTAACATCGATGGTGATGGTAAGAAGTTGCTTAGTATTGAACAATGGGGTGATATTAACTGGAGTACATTTAATACTGCATTTGCAAATTGCAATTCTATGGTATTGAATGCCCTGGATATACTAAACCTCAGCAACGTAACAGATATGTCTGCCGCGTTTTACCATTGTTATTCCTTAAAAACCAATGCTGCAATGAGTAACTGGGATGTAAGTAATGTAACGGATATGGGTGCTATGTTTTGGGGTGCATGGAGTTTTAATCAATCTATTGGCCACTGGGATGTGAGCAAGGTAACAAATATGAAAGACATGCTTCATGACGCAATCCGTTTTAATCAACCTATCGGCACCTGGAATGTAAGTAATGTAACTGATATGGATGCAATGTTTTTTAATGCACAAAGTTTTAATCAACCTATCAGCAATTGGAATGTAGGTAACGTAACAAATATGTCTGAAATGTTTGGAGGCGCAAGCAGTTTCAACCAACCTATTAGCAATTGGAATGTAGGTAACGTAACAGATATGTCTGGAATATTATCGGATGCAAGCAGTTTTAATCAACCAATTGGGAATTGGAATGTGAGTAATGTAACGAACATGTATGGAATGTTTGAGAGTGCGGGCAGTTTTAATCAACCAATCGGCAATTGGAATGTAGGTAACGTAACAGATATGTCTGGAATATTCTCGAATGCAAGCAGTTTTAATCAACCAATTGGGAATTGGAATGTGAGTAATGTAACGAACATGTATGGAATGTTTGAGAGTGCGGGCAGTTTTAATCAACCAATCGGCAATTGGAATGTGAGTAAGGTAACAGATATGAATACTATGTTTTTGCGTGCAAATAATTTTAATCAACCAATTGGCAATTGGAATGTGAGTAAGGTAACGAATATGCTTGGAATGTTTGATGGTGCCAGTAGTTTTAATCAACCTATTGGCAACTGGGATGTAAGTAAAGTAATAAACATGGATCTTATGTTTTGTGATGCAGGCAGTTTTAATCAACCAATCGGGAATTGGAATGTAAGTAATGTAAAGAATATGTTTGGAACGTTTGAGAGCGCAAATAGTTTTAATCAATCAATCGGTAATTGGGACGTCAGTAATGTATCGGGTATGACAGAAATGTTTGCAAATGCAAATAATTTTAATCAACCAATCGGTAATTGGGATGTGCGTAAAGTAATCAGTATGAGTGAAATGTTTTCGAATGCAAGCAGGTTTAATCAATATCTTGGTAATTGGAAATTGAACAGCTTATACGTTGACCCCAATAATCCATCCGAATATAGTGCCCCCAATATGCTTGATAGTTGCGGCATGGATTGCGATAATTACAGTAAAACTTTAAAAGGCTGGGCGGCAAATCCTGCAATAGCAAAAAACCAGGTTTTAGGAGCTGCCAACTTAACTTACGATTCTGCATTGGCAAAAGCCGCACACGATAGTTTAACAAACATAAAAGGTTGGACAATTACAGGAGATACAATGGGGCATTGTTCAGTAATATTACCTGTTAATTTTCTTTCTTTCAGCGTTAATAAACAGGGTGATGCAGCCTTGCTTAACTGGTCTGTTGCAAATGAAATAAACAATAAAGGATATTATGTAGAAAAGAGTATAAATGGTTTAAGCTTTAATTCAATTGCCTTCGTTGGTGGTAAAAGCGCATTTAAACAAACCACCTATACATACACTGACAATAATCTTACTAACGGTAAAATATATTACCGTATTAAGGAAATTGATAATGATGGAAAAAGTACTTATAGTAATATTCAAACTATAAGTATTTTAAATAGCAAAGTATTTTCTGTGTCACCGAATCCAACAAGAGATTTTATAAACATAGTTTCGCATTATAACGTTAGTGCTGCACAAGTGAATATAACAGACATGAATGGTAAAACATTGTTCACAAGCAAGCAAAATTTTATTGCAGGACAACAAATGAAGATTTCATTATCACAATTTGCAAATCAGGTTTTTATAATAACTATTAAAAGCACTAATAACAATGAACAATTTAAAACAATTAAAGAATAAGGCGGAGAATGTGTTTTAATCGTGGCATCGTTCAGGTTAACGATGCCACGACGCACAACAAAGGCACCGTTTCCCGCATGCCTCTTCAAAAATAGTGAGTTAGCTGAGGGCATTGCGATTCATTTTGCTATGATGATATAAATATGGCAACAGTTCGTGCTGACAGAAATGACAATACCAGTTCTCCCAAGCCGCGAATGTTAGCAGAAAGGGCTGTCTGAACACATCTAACTTTAAACGGTTTATAAAATTCTTTAAGTTTGACAAATGAAAACAGTAACATTAAATATTCCCGACACATTAGAAATGAATAACAATGATGTTGCGATGCTTGTTGCTTCACAGCTTTATGAGCAAGGTAAATTATCGTTAGGACAAGCCGCAGAAGTAGCAGGATTAACAAAAAGAACGTTTGCTGAATTGCTTGGAAAGTATAACGTTTCAATCTTTAACTATCCTGCTTCAGATTTATCAAGAGACGTTGCAAATGCATAAAACAATTATTTCAGATACTAGTTGTTTTATCGTATTAACAAACATTGGAGAACTTAATTTGCTACAAAAAGTGTACGGAAAGATTAGTACGACTATTGAAGTAGCTACTGAATATGGAGAGTCACTCCCTGATTGGATAGAAATTGAAAAGGTTAATGACAACTACAAACAACAGCTTTTAGAATTGCAGGTTGACAAAGGAGAAGCAAGTGCTTTAGCTTTAGCACTTGAAACACCTGACAGTACTATTATACTTGATGATTATCGTGCAAGAAAAGTAGCTGAAAAACTTAAAATTAATTATACCGGAACCATCGGAGTAATAATCAGAGCAAAAATAAAAGGTATTATTCCATCAATTAAACCGTTGCTTTCCAAGATTAAGCAAACAGATTTTAGACTTACAAATGAAGTTGAACAGCAAGCATTGAAGGAGGCAGGTGAATAATAAATACGTCTTTCCCGAATGTCTCTCCAAAGAATAGTGCGTTGGCTGAATACATTGCATTCATCGCTTCAATCTCTTAATTCCAAAAAATCCCGGGTCGCATACTTACGCCAGATTAGGGCTGCAAGTGAGATGGATATTATAACTGTCGGTAGAGTAATCAAACAAAGGTTTAATAGACAGACGAATTGCCGAAAGAAATATTTGGATGAATGGAGTTTATACAAATCATAATTAAAAATAAAATATGAAAAAACAAATTTTTATTTTACTTACTGCATTTTATTCTTTGGGTTTACGCCAAACAATGATGATCAAAAGAATATATACTCATTCATTTAGTTGACAAGGAGGTTCCTGAATTAAATAAAAAAGTAAAAATGGCAGAAATAAATAAACCGGATATAGCTAAATTAAATGAACCTTTAAAGGCACTTGCTGCTTATTACAGCGCACTTGCAGGAAGTAATTGTGATGGGACAAATTGTGACCTGACTTCTGCTCTTGGATTATTTACTCAAGGCTCAGATCAACAAAAAGAATTAATTAAAAAGTGGTTACCCAATGACAAATTTGCTAATAAATTGATTGCTCAGGATTGTTTTCAATCCCCAAGCGGGTCTTCAGATTTTACAGATTATAATAGTTTAATTTTTGAAGTAAATAAAGATACTGTTATTATAAGCTTTAGTATTGTACATTATAATGGTGGTAAGAGTTCTTTACAAAAAGGTAATGAAAAAGCAGTTATTAAAATAACAATATTATCTTCATAGGTCGTAATAGTTGTCTGTGTGCTGGCATCTTGTGTCTTGCTTTGCAATCTTCCTTTCCCGCAATATCTCTCCAAAGCATAGTGCGTTAGCCAAGAACATTGCGATTCATTGCTTCAATCTCTTAATCCAAAAAATCCCGGTTCAGATAATTATTTAAACGCATTAAAACCCGTAACATCCATACCGGTAATAAGCAGGTGCACATCGTGCGTGCCTTCATAAGTGAGTACGCTTTCAATATTCATCATGTGGCGCATAATGCTGTATTCGCCGGTAATGCCCATTCCGCCTAACATAGCCCTTGCATCTCTTGCAATGTTGGCCGCTATCTCGCAACTGTTGCGCTTGGCCATGCTAACCTGTACCGGCGTTGCCCTGCCTTCGTTCATTAAAACACCCAGCCGCCAGACAAGTAATTGGGCCTTTGTAATTTCTGTTATCATCTCAGCTAATTTCTTTTGCTGCAACTGGAAAGCGCCGATAGGTTTATCAAACTGGATGCGCTCTTTGCTGTATTGCAAAGCCGTGTCGTAACAATCCATGGCGGCGCCTAAAGCACCCCAGGCAATTCCGTACCGGGCTTTGGTTAAACAACCCAACGGGCCCTTTAAACCTTTTACGTTTGGAAATATATTTTCTTTGGGAACCCGCACCTCATGAAACACCAGCTCTCCCGTTGCGCTTGCGCGTAAACTCCATTTACCATGTGTAGTAGGTGTGGTAAATCCTTCCATGCCACGCTCAACAATAAGCCCCCGTATTTCACCACTTTCATCTTTGGCCCAAACCACTGCCACCTGTGCAAAGGGCGCGTTGCTGATCCACATTTTAGCGCCGTTCAAAATAACATGATCACCATCATCTTTAAAATTAGTGATCATGCCTGCAGGATTACTTCCGAAATCAGGTTCGGTCAATCCAAAACACCCAAGCCATTCACCGCTGCCAAGTTTGGGTAAATATTTTTTGCGTTGTTCTTCGCTTCCATAAGCATAGATGGGAAACATTACCAGGCTGCCCTGCACACTCGCTGTGGAGCGCACGCCGCTATCGCCGCGCTCAAGCTCCTGCATCATCAAACCATAGCTGATATAATCCAAACCTCCACCGCCATATTCAGGTGGAATGGTTGGACCAAAACAGCCCAACTCACCCATTTGTTTTACAATAAATTCAGGAAATTCCGCGCGCTGCGCATAATCTTCTATTACAGGTGATATTTCTTTCTTCACGTAATTGCGTATTGTATCACGCACCATCTTTTGCTCTTCGGTCAGCAACTCATCAACCAGGTAATAGTCCGGCGACTGAAATGTATCTGTTTTGGTAGCCATCGTTTTTTTATTAGTGTTTTTTAGCGCGGCAAAAATAAACAGTTGTTAGTATCGGCAAAGTTTAAATGTTTTTAACCGGGTGCTTGCCGGAAATGTGAGAAAGGTTTTCAGCCGTTAACGGCTTCATCAAATATCCGTCAATTGCATCCAGGATTGCACCATCTTCGTTTAAACCGGATGAAAGAACATACAACGGTATCTTTACTCCTGCAGACAAACACCATTCCTTAAACCATTCGATGAACTTCCATCCGTTCATGACATTCATGTGCAGGTCAACAAAAATAATATCCGGTAATCCCTCAGTATTATGGATAAGATAATCTTTTGCCTGGAGCCCGTCTTTCTTTGAAATAAACTGGTTGGAAAAATCAAGCAACTGCATTATACGCTCGGTTATTTTCACCATGATAGGATCATCATCTACAAACAATACTTTCTCAAACACTGCCATATTATTTTGCTTATATCAGCTTACCTGTTTTTCTTCGATCACTACAAGATCATCTAAGTTAATATTAATCGGCACAGTACCAATTTGTACCACTGCTCTTTTGCCGCGAATTTCTTTTACTTCGCCCACCTGGTAATTCTTTTTCATCTTTACTTTAGAGCCAACTGCGATCGGTGCCTGTACTTCACGGTATTTTGACTCTATCTTTTTTTCCAGCTTATTTTTAACCTCGTTCTCTTTTCGTTTAAACAGCATCTCCTGCAATTGCTTCAGCACCTCGTTTTTATTATCTGATTTTTTCCAGTCGATCACCACCTGCTTCAGCTTGCGTTCCATATCTTTTAAATAAGCAATGCGATCTTCTGTTATTTTGTTTTGATGCCTCAGGAGTTCAACCTGCTGCTGGTGTTTTTCTTTATCCAGCGTAACAGATAATTGCTTTTTCAATCGCTCATTTTCAGCAATAAGATCATTCAGTTCTTTTCTTTCTTTTTGTATTTGTTGCAGATCCTGTTCTGTACGATTCAATAATTTATCAAGACGGAAATGATCTTCATCCACCAACTTCTTTGCCTGCATTATCAAATGTTTTGGCAAGCCGATGCGTTCTGCAATGGCGAAGGTGTAAGAACTGCCGGGCTTACCAATATTCAGCTTATATAACGCCTGCAAATTCTCTTCATCAAACATCATAGAACCATTTATGATTCCGGATGTATGGTTAGCAAAAATTTTAAGATTAAGATAATGCGTGGTAACAACGCCAAAAGCATGTTTGCGATTCAGCTCGCTTAAGATAATTTCAGCAAATGCGCCGCCAAGATTAGGATCTGTTCCGCTGCCAAGCTCATCAATAAAGAACAAGGTTTTACCGTTACAGTTCTCAATAAAATATTTCATGTGCAGCAAATGCGATGAATAAGTGCTGAGATCAAATTCTATGCTTTGTGTATCACCAATATGAATGAACAACTGCTTGAAAATTCCCATCTCCGAATCCTGGCGAACAGGCACAAGCAAACCACTTTGCAGCATCATTTGATTAAGGCCGATGGTTTTCATAGCAACGGTTTTACCGCCCGCATTCGGGCCGCTTATAATAAGAATACGGTTCTTTTCATTCAGCTTTAAAGTAAGCGGAATGGTTGGCTTATTTGTTTGCTTATTATGCAAGATCAACAGCGGATGGAATGCTTCTTTCAGATCAAGAATTGCGCCATCGGTTATGTTTGGATAATTGCCCTTTATTTCAATGCTAAGTTTTGCTTTTGCCTGAATGAAATCAAACTCGCCTGCGATCTGCAACCATTGTTGCAACAAATTGCTGTAAGCAGAAAGCTTTGAAGTAAGCGATTTTAATATGCGTTGTATTTCTTTTCGTTCTTCATTTTCCAATGAAAAAACTTCGTTGTTCAGCTCAATGGTTTCTTCAGGTTCTATGAATGCTGTTTTGCGGCTATCGCTTTCTCCATGTAAAATTCCTTTTACCTGTCGTTTGAATTCTGAGAACACTGCCACCACTCTCCTGCCGTTACTGAAACTTTCGTCTATTTCGGCACTGTAACCTGCCTTGTTTAAACGCGCTACTGTTTTTTCAAATACACGCCTTAATTCAATGCGTTTGCGATAAAGATTGTGCCTGATCTTTTGCAAAGCTTCACTGGCATTATCTTTTATGTTTCCTGCTTCATCAAAAACTTCATCGATCATTTGTGTGATCGCCTTTTCATAATGTGAATCTTCGATCACTTTATATAACGCCGGATAAGCAAGCTTGCGTTCTGCATCAAACCAACGAAAAATTCTTTCCGTATTTGCAGCAAGCCTGCGGATATGCATAAAATCTTCAACCTGTAAAATGCTGCCTTCAATGCTTAACAGTTTTAAAGCGCGATTAAGATTTATGTCGAAATCATTGGGCAATGACTGCCCCTGCTCAACAATAAGTTTGCATTCATACGATTGTTGCAACTGCAGTGTAATGATCTCTTTCTTTGTGTGAATGCGCAAATTGACAACTTTTTCTTTGGCATATTCAGTATTGCAAAAAGAAGAAAGAAGGCTTTTTATTTTTGAGAATTCAAGCTGGTGCTCGGCAGAATCTGGATATAATTTCATCAGGCGAAATAAATTGCAAATGTAAGATTCTGCAATTGATGATGGTTAGAGAGGTGAAAAACTTATATCCTGGAAATATATTCAGTGCAATTAATTCCGTTAAGTTGAAAAAGGATATATATAATAACCAAAACCCCCCGACGATTGTCAGGAGGTTTTAGTCTGAAAAGAACAATTAAGAAAAAATATTGTCTGCTTTATCTTCAGCATAATTAATTGTATCATTCATCTTAGCATATGCGTTGGATGCAACTTCATTTATTCTGTTTCTGTTCCTTCTGTAGAAGTAGGTTGCCAAACCTGCAGCAACTGCAAGTACTGCGCCTGTAATTATTTTTTTAGACATACTGTTTGATTTTTTATAGTTAAATAATAAAGGATTTTTATTGTTTATTCAACAGTTTCATATGCCTGTTGATTTACTGTTTCTGATATTTCTGTAAGCTTTTTATCAGCATTGCCTTCTTCTGTTTCTGTTTCTTCCAGCAACGCTGCAATACCTTCATCACCCATCATCTTTGCATGCGCTTTCAGGCTGCCATATGCAGCAATTTCATAATGCTCTATTTTTTGTGCCGCAATAATAAGAGCTGCATCACGTGCATAACCTTCCTCATATTCATCAATGGCTTCACTGCCTTCTTCAACAAGGCCTTCCATTGCCGGGCATTTTTTCGCCTGCGCTTTTTTACCTAATTGTTCAAAAACACGTTCCAGTCTTTCAACATGGCCTTGCGTTTCCTGCAGGTGATTAGCGAAGGCATTGCTGAGATCTTCATCGTATGCAGCCTTACTCATTTTGGGTAACGCTTTTGTAAGATGTTTTTCTGCCCAATAGATATCTTTCAAAGTATCTTCAAAAATTTTTGAAAGATTTTCTTTATGGGCTGAATCGTTAGAGGCAGCTTTTCCCGCTGCTGTTTTTGTGGGCGTTCCGTTTGTTTCTTTTTTCATATTGATGTTTTTATATTGGATTCTAACTATAAAATCTAATTTCATACCAACTAATTGCTTTAAATCTTAAAATTTTTTTTTAACTCTTTCCAACCTTTTTTAAAATTGGTGAATCATTTAAGGTTTTCTATGCACGTACTGTCCTATTTGCATAAGATGCTGCATGAGGGTTGTTAAACCAAGTTTAATAATAGCTCGTTTTAAATTACGATTTCTGTTTTCTCGCAGTTTGAGAATAATTTTGACCACATGCATAAAGTGTTGCGGCAGGTTTTGTTGATTATAATTTTTTTTATACCCATTTATTTATCAGCGCAAACAAAAATTATAAGCGGAGAAGTATTGGATAAGCAAAGTGATGAACCCATATCTTTTGCTTCTGTAAGGTTTTTGGTGAACGGAACCGGCATGCTTACTGATTCGTCAGGCCGCTTTTCTCTTGCATTAAATAATGTTGGCGCGCACGATACCTTGCAAATTACAAGTGTCGGATACACACCAATAAAAATTGCTGAAACAGACCTGAAAGATTCTTCGTTCATAACTATTCATCTTATTCTTTTATCACAACAGGAAGTTGTGGTAAAAACAAAATACAACCGCGCTTTATGGTTTTGGAAAAAAATAATTCAACACAAACCTGCAAACGACCGCCGCAAGCTTAATAATTTCAGTTATGAAGTATACAATAAGCTTGAGCTTGATCTGAACAACGTAAACAAAGAAAAACTCGGGAAAACCCTGTTTCTTAAAAAGCTTGATTTTGTTTTAGATTATGTTGACAGTACAACAGAAAAAGAACCTTACCTGCCTGTTTATTTAACAGAAACACTTTCTGATTATTACTACCAGCGCGATCCACGCAAAACGCGTGAAGTAATTAAGGCAAGTATCACTAATGGCCTAGATAATGAAAGCATCATAAAACAATTAGGCACTACTTATCAGAATATTGATGCATACGCCAATTTAATACCGGTATTCAATAAAATGTATGTTGGGCCATTTAGTGATTACGGAGAAATTTATTATAATTTCAAATTACTGGATACACAATATATCGCAGGTAAGAGACTGGTTCATTTTGCGTTTACACCCAAACATCCCGGAGGAGACCTGTTCACAGGAGATTGCTGGATTCATGACAGCAGTTTTTCCATTCAGAAAATAATGCTGCGGCCTTCAATTGATGCCAACCTTAATTACGTTACAGGCCTTACATTGATACAGGAATTTAAACTGGTAAACGACTCAATATGGTTTTTATATAAAGACAAGTTCGTGGCTGATGTATCACCCATCGGCAAAACGCATCTTGGCTTTAAAGCGCGTAAAACAGCAACCTACAGGAATGTGCTTATCAACAGCAGCCTGGTTACAGCAAGCCTCGATTCAAATAAATCAAATGAAGATATTTTATTGAACAAAGACGCGCAAAATAAACCCGATTCTTTTTGGGTGCAGCGAAGACATGAACCTTTAAATGCAGATGAGCAAACAGTATACAAAGTATTGGATACGCTGGAGAAAAATAAAACCTATATACACTACCGGAACGACGTTAATTTTTTAACTACGGGAACAAAAGACATTGGCAATATACGCATAGGCCCGTGGTATAACTGGATATCAGCAAATGAATATGAAGGCACAAGATTAAGGTTTGACGCGGCTACCAATATGGGCTTTAACAAAAACCTGAACCTGGGAGGTTATCTTGCTTACGGTTTTAAAGATGAAACATATAAAGGCAAGGCTGAAGTAAAATACCAGTTAAGCCGTACGCCCTGGAGTTATATTGATGCATATTATAAAAAAGATATTGACAACGGCCAGGTGTTTTACGATCAGCTGGGTTCGGATAACATTTTTGCGTTCTTCTTCCGTAAGCCCGGCATAACTTATAAGTACCAGCAGGTAACAGAAAAAAAATTAGAATACTATGCAGAAACGAACAATGGTTTTGGCTTTGGTATAACAGGCAGCAGCCGCCAATATGAAGCTTTGCTCAATCTTCCCGGTTCAGAATTATATCCGGCTAAACAAGGCGAGCCTTTCAACACTTTTGAAACAGGCTTCCGTTTGAGGTATGCTTACCAGGAGCGCACTTTTGAAGATAATTTTACGCGTTATAGTTTAGGAAGTGATTTCCCGATCGTTGAACTGCATTATGTACATGGCTTTCCAGGCGTTTTTAACAGCAGTTATAAATATGACAAGGTTGATATTTCAGTTTCTGATTATTTAAATGTTTCTCCATACGGATTTTTATATTACAATGTATTTGCAGGAAAATCATATGGCACATTGCCTTACAATTTGCTTTACATGCTGCCTGGTAACGATTGGTATTATTACAGCAAATATTCTTTTAATCTCATGAACCGTTTTCAATATCTTACAGACAGGTATGCGGGCTTTAGCATTCAGCATCATATTGGTTCCGGAATATTCCGTTATACAAAGCTTACACGCAAATTAAAGCTGCGCCAGTTCTGGGAAGCAAAAGGTATAGTAGGCAATTTATCAGATGCAAATTATCAACTCAATTTCAGTAGTGGCAGCCCTTTTCAAACGCTCAATAACAAAATGTATCTTGAATTGGGAACAGGCATAGATAATGTTTTAAAATTCTTTTCTATTGATTTTATCTGGCGTGTTTTACCAACCCCTTTACCTGAAGAACGCCCGCAGCGTTTTGGTGTTTTCTTTGGTTTCAATATCGGTTTATAAATTGTCTTGCGCGATTTGATAACATCAGTTTAATACAATGTTTACATTTTTAAACGTACCTTTAATTAACATCATGTGAACAACAAAAATTGCATTGCATCCCTTGTGGTAAATATATTTGAAGAACAGGTTAGCAAGTAACAGTAAACATGATTCATCCATCAATTAAATTAAAAACCTTTGACAGAAACAATAATTAGCCTCGACACATTAAATCCAATAGAATTCTTCGGCGTAAACAACAAAAAGCTTGACATACTCAGAAAAAAATTTCCGCTGCTTAAAATACTTTCAAGAGGCACACAATTAAAGCTCAGCGGCGCACCGGAACAGGTAGAATCAGCAAAAGAAAAAATAGACCTCCTGATCCAGTATATGGAACGCAACGGAGGCATGAGTGAAAATTATTTTGAGCAGATATTAGGTGGTGACGATGCAGAAACGATAGACAACTTCGTTGACAAAAATCCGAATGACATTCTTGTTTTTGGACCTAATGGAAAAACAGTTCGCGCAAGAACCGCTAATCAAAAAAGAATGGTGCAGGCAGCAGATACCAACGACATTGTTTTTGCAGTTGGCCCTGCGGGAACAGGTAAAACATATACGGCTGTTGCCATCGCCGTAAAGGCTTTGAAAAACAAGCTTGTAAAAAAGATCATCTTAACACGCCCCGCAGTTGAAGCCGGTGAAAATCTTGGCTTTTTGCCCGGTGATCTTAAAGAAAAAATAGATCCGTATTTAAGGCCTTTATATGATGCGCTGGATGATATGATACCTGCTGATAAATTAGGCTATTACATGAGCACGCGCACTATTGAAATTGCACCGCTCGCATATATGCGCGGCCGTACATTGGACAATGCTTTTATATTACTGGATGAAGCACAGAACGCAAACGATCTTCAGCTAAAAATGTTTTTAACGCGTATCGGCCCCAACGCAAAAGCTATTATAACAGGTGACCCTACGCAGATAGATCTTCCCAAAAATCAGCGCAGCGGTTTGGACAAATCCATGCGCATACTTAAAGACATTAATGGCATTGCACAGATAGAATTAAATGAAGAAGATGTGGTTCGTCACCGCCTTGTAAAAGCGATCATCAGGGCTTACGATAAAGAATATCACAAGGAAACAAACCAGGCTTAATGCCTGCCAAGTTTTTCCAATATTTCTGCAGAAGCTTCATCAGCCGAAGCGCCGTACCCGGTAATTAAAATTCCTTTCAACCCATTGGAAGATTTAATAGCGTATACGGCTGCTTCATCTGCGGGATCTGAATTGCCCTCATAACGATACACATCAACTACTTCAAAATTGTTTGCATCAAACTTTTCTTCGTTGCACGTTATAGCATCGCTTTCAATTTTAAAATCAGTTGTATAACCTTGTTTGCGCAACGCTTCAATTGCATTGGAAACAGTATCGTAATGTGTTTTGTGCTCCATAAATTTTATTTGAAGTATGAAGTTATTGCAAAGATCTTATTCAACTCCTTTCACTGCTGTTTGAATGGTATATACAGATTTGGATGCAGTAATAAAAAGCATTGTTTTATTTTTTCCACCAAAACAAATATTGCCGGTCCATTTTTCAGGCACATCAATATGCTCTATCTTCTCTCCTTTTGAATTATACACCATAACGCCATTACCGGTTAAGTAAATATTGCCAAGATTATCTATCGTCATCCCATCAGACGCTTCGTTGGCAAATATTGTTTTGTTGCTTAACAAGCCATCATTGTTTATATTATAACGATAAGTTTTACCTGCGCCCATATCAGCCACATACAAATATTTTCCATCAGGAGTTCCAACTATTCCATTAGGTTTTTTTACAGTACTGTCT
>JABDAV010000038.1 GCA_013289015.1 Bacteroidota bacterium
CACGCAGAATTTGGATCATCTGCAAATTGTTCGACCATAATTCCACGTCTGTATAAAGTGAAAATCAATTTACAGGAAGGATCGTCCTCTGTTGTGTAAACTGCTTTATTATTAGTCGTTATTAAAGTGTCTGTAAGAGTTCCTGAATTATAACTCGGAGCGCCTACACACACAAAAAGCCGCACAACAATTTTGTTGTTAAAGATTTCTTTTACTTCAATATCTCCAAAATAACCATATGTGTCGCCATTTTTTATTTCAGTTTTGTTGTCCAACGAATAAGAGCCTGTTGGATTTACTTTGTATTTGTCTGCAGAATAGTTTTGGGGAGAATTATTAATTAATTCAATAACTCTTTGCTTTACATACATTGCATTAGTGTCAATCAAGATCATAGTTTCGTCTTGGCCGCCGTCATAGCCAGCATCTTTGGCCTCTTTATTTACCTGTCGTTGATTTTGACTAAATTGTTTGTCCCGTTTTGATAACCATTCAAGTTGTTCGTCTTTAAGATTTTCTTTTTGTGCACCGTCACACAATGAACGAAGTTTTTTGTATTGACCGAAGTTGGGTATGTATCCTTTGATATTATGATCTTCCAGTGCCTGCAATGCTTCACCACTGCTATAGCCTGCATCAGCCAATGCTTCTTCTACTATGAGATCGTTCTGTTTTAAATTATCAATCGTATTCTTTATAACACATGAAAGGCATTGTGAATCTTTCTTATTGGCATGGTGACTTTCTATTTGTGTGATGACATGATGGGCTGTATCTACTGCTACCTGTGCATGATAGTTGAGTTGCCTTGGCTTACCCGGCTTTACAGATATTCTTGCATCTGGATCGGTGGTGCTGTAATGGGTATGATTGCTTACAAACTTTGATGCTGCCTGCTGTTCTTTGCTGCCTTTAGGCATGTCTTTATAGGCTTTCGCCTTCCAGCCATGATGCAGCTCAACAGTTCTTTTCCTGGCTGATGAAACAGTATTGTTTTGTTTGCCTTCATCATCATTATCATTTAGTTCATCAGTATAATCATCGCCATCATCCAGCACTTCCTTTTCTGCCAGTTTACTCATGGATGCATTGGCCTTTACGGCAACGCTGTCTATGGCTTGTCTTCTGCCTGCTACCATGCCTTTATCGATACATTGCTTTAATACTTGCCTGAATAAATCTTTGAATACAGATTCTCCATACAGCGCTCTTGTTCTGCTTAAAGTGCTGTGCCATGGTAATGGTTCATCTATATCATAACCGATAAAGAACAGCATATCTAAACGCATGCTTACCGTATTAATGATCCTTCTGTCGCTGCCAAGGTTTTCCAAATAGCCGATAAGTATAAGCTTAAAGAATACAACAGGATCAATGCTTTGCTGGCCTTCTGTACCGTAATATTTTTTGGTGGCTGTATACAGCCACTTAAGATCAAGCAGATCTTTTAGCCTGCGATAAAAATTATCTTCAGGTACACGATCTGATAATTGAAAAGACTTGAAGAGTTGTTCGGTGTATTGCTTTTTGCCTTGCATAAATAATATCATCAAATATTATTCTGCTTTCTTCTTCATTCACATACTGTGAGTATCTTAGTTGTGCAACATGCACAAAAGGCTTGGCTAAAAACTGGCTGACCCAACGCGGCATCAGCTTTTATTTGGCTATTTGGTTGTAGTTCTCAGCTTGACCTTATAAATTTGGCGACATCAATAACAATGAACTTTTAATTATAAATTTAGCATCAGTTCGGGCTGACAGGAATGCTAATACCAGTTCTTCGCCAAGCCGAAAACGTTATGGCAAGCTTTATCTGATATGAGATTATGGTCTATTCATCCAAAATATCTCGACGCAAAAGGACTTGTCGCCTTATGGCGGGAAACACTTTTAGCCAAACACGTTTTAGAAGGAAAAACAAAAGGGTATAAAAATCATCCTCAACTTAATAGATTTAAGAAATCCCAAAAACCTCTTGATGCTATTAATAGTTATTTAGCAGTTATTCATCAGGAAGCACTGAGCAGACAATATAATTTTGACAAAGAGAAAATAGATTGGAGCTTTCTCCCAACTTCCTTATCGGTTACAAAAGGGCAATTACAGTATGAATCGGTTCATTTTCTTAGTAAGGTTAAAAGAAGGGATCCAAAAAAATATGAAGAATTAAAAACGCTATTGTCTTTTGACCCACATCCTCTGTTTAATCTCATTGATGGCGATATTGAGGATTGGGAAATAGTTACTCTTCGTAACTAAGCCTGCGCGCAAAGCATAGTGCGCGTAAGATGAAACTGCGTTTTGATATAAACATATCGGCATGAAAACGAAGAGTCTCGCAAGCTTCAGATAAAGCTTAGTGCGAATCTGCTCGACGAATGTTTGCGCTTCAAAAAAATATTCTTTTTATTAAAGTTCATTTTTAGATCAACATCTTTTTTATATTTGCCCTGAAAAGCAAGCAATGTATAATCCTTCTTTAATTTGTTGTTGTATGTGTAACATGATCTCCAGGGAGAAGGAAAACTTATTGTAAATAACTAAACAAATAATCAATAAAATATAGCCTTCTTCAAAAGAGGGCTTTTTTATTTTATGACTAGATCAATAACGAATAAAAGCAGAAACTATGACCGTTGAGCAGATTACAGACAGGATAAAAATTTATAAACAACTTGGCTTAAAGTTGTTTACCACGTCCTCCTTTCAAACACACAGTACTGTGCTCTTGCACATCTTAAGCAAAACAGATAACACCATTCCGGTTTATTTTATTCATACCGGTTATCATTTTCCTGAAACATTAAGTTATAGAGATCAGATAGCTGAATTGTTTGGTCTTAACATTATCAATGTATATTCTTCCACTTCAAAAATTAATCAGCGTGATGCAAACGGAAGATTATTGTTCGCAAGTGACCCTGATCTTTGTTGCCACTTAAATAAAGTTGTTCCGCTTGAACCTATCCTTGCACAATATGATGTTTGGATAAACGGCGTGCGTGCAGACCAGGGCGAAGTGCGTAAAAATTTTAAAGTAGAAGAAAAAGCAAAGCTGGGCACCATTCGCTTTCATCCCATGCTTGACTGGACGAGCAAGATGATCTATGATTACCTGCGTGAAAATAAAATACCACATCATCCATTGGAAGATAAAGGCTACTTCAGCATAGGCTGCGAACCATGTACACGCAAATGGGATCTTAATTCCGATTCAAGAGAAGGCTTTACTTACGATAAAGAAAATGACCGTTATATCTGTTCAAGAGGCATTCATCTTCCCTTTAAAAAGATACAGACAAACTCTCTCGGCTATCAAATGAGAGTTTACCGCAGCAGTTCTAAAGATTGTGGCCGCTGCCTCTTAAGAAATGTATGCATTGGTAAGAGTGATTTTAAAAAGATTGATGACTCTGTTGATAAACCTTTATACGACCGTATGCATGCAAGGCTGCAAACCAACAAAGCAAAACGCATGAAAAAACTACGCAGCAGTACGGTAGAACCAGTACTGGGAACGCTGGTCAATTACCTGGGTATGCGCAGGGTAAACACACGTGGTATAAAACAGGCCAATAAATGTATGCTGATGGCGGCTATTGCCTATAACCTTAAGAAACTAATGAAATTTGCAACAAGAAAAGCGCAGGCAGATGTAAAAGCAATGCAGGCAGGCCTGCAAAATGCTTTTTTAATACTTATCACTGCTATAAACTTCTATAGAAGCTACAGTTTAATAAGAATGAAAAAAGCAGGTTATTGTTTTAATGTTTTATAACTCATCTATACCTGGTAAACAGGCAGTAGTTATTTTTTTAAGTTAGTTGTGCATCAGTCACCTTTTGTTATACGCAGTTTTAACTTTCCTCCAATTCAGTAAATAGAGGGAAAGGGAAAAACTGATACACATGCTCAAGCTCTTGTCCATACCACGCAGCAATCTTCTTTTTTAACCTAATGTCCAATAGACAAGTAAGGACAATTCTTTCCTGATTTTTGCCGATTACAATCAAATAATAGAAGCTATCCAATAACGTCGGAAATAAATTACCTTCATCTATATGCCGTTTATCATATAAAGTAATCTTAAGGATATCATTTTTAAGTAGCTGCTCCATTACTTTATCTTTCACTTTTATTACCATTTTGTCCGCAAACAATTCTACTTTTCTACGCAGCTCATAATGAAAATAGTATCGTATATGTGCCGTAATAGCAACAAAGCCCAAAAACGCAATGCCAAAAAATAAGAAAGAGAATAATAATAATTCAAAAAACTCAAATACGCTAGCATGGACATAAATACCAATAACGGTTACTAGTATGAAATATATGATCAAGCGCCTTTCTACCCAAATATTAGTTAGCAGAGATGTTTTAAGCGTTTCAATTATTGTGCTTTGCTCCATGATATTAATGAAAGCTAATTTAGTACTTACATCTTTTTGAAATATTGTTTACACGATCTTAAGATGCCACCTAAAAAGCATTTGTTGCTCGTCGAAATTGAAGCTGCCTAAAAAGTTGCGTATAACAAATATTACCGAAATATGCGGAATCAAAAAATTTTTTATGCATGCTGAAAATCAATGCACTTCTTTTCGCTTTTTTGTATAGTCAGTGTCGGTAATCCACAACCGCAAGTTGTATTTACACAACCAGACGCTTCTATCAACCTTCCCAACGCTTTCACTTCCTTCCGGAAAATTTTCACTTGCCTGTGAGAGGTTCTCACAGTATTGTGAAAGGGTTTGACTTGCCTGTGAAAGGTTCTCACAGTATTGTGAAAGAGTTTCACTTACCTGTGAAAGGTTCTCACAGTATTGTGAAAGTGTTTGACTTGCCTGTGAAAAGTTCCCACAGTATTGTGAAAGTGTTTCACCTGCCAGTGAAAGTGTTTCACTTATCTGTGAAAGACTCTCACAGTATTGTCAAAGGTTTTGACTTGCCTCTCAAAACCTTTCAAATGGTTCTCAAACTCTTTGACTTGCCTCTCAAAGCTTTCCAAATGGTTCTCAAACCTTTTGACTTGCCTCTCAAAGCTTTCCAAATGGTTCTCAAACCTTTTGACTTGCCTCTCAAAACTTTCCAGATGGTTCTCAAACTTTTTGAATTGCCTCTCAAGGCTTTCCAAATGCTTTATAACATGGACACTATTGCTGCCATTCAATTGTGCAGTACAAGTGTTGCGACGCAAGGGACGGTGCCATGAAATACCATAGCCGGTAACCCAAAAATTCTTTCTTAAAAATTTAAAGCAAGAGAGAAGCGAGTATATAATCTGCGAATAAGATGAGAATACAACTAACCACAACAGCGGTGGTGCTGGCGCGGCCAATTTCGAATGAACCGCCTTTTACAAAGTAGCCAAAGTAAGCACCTACACTGCTTATAATAAATGCATAGGTATATGCCTTATACATGGCAAAGGGTATATCGTGAAGATTTAAATTTTGTCTTAAACCAATATCAAAAGTGGATGTGGGAAGAATGCCTGCAAGATTACCGGCAGTGCGGCCACCCCAGATAGAGACCGTCATTGAGATGATTATTAAGGCAGGTATTACGAGTAATGCACCGAGAATCTTTGGAAAGATTAAATAATTGCGTGTGTTGATGCCCATAATTTCAATGGCATCTATTTGTTCGCTCACGCGCATATTACCCAATTCGCTTGCAATTTTACTGCCTACAACGCCGGCCAGTACAATACAGGTAAGCGTAGGTGAAAGTTCAAGAATGATCGTGTCTCTTGTTATTTGTGAAATAGTGGCTTTCGGTATTAGCGGGCTCACCAGCTGGTAAGCAGTTTGCACAGTAGTTACAGCGCCGAGAAATACTGAAATGATTATAACAATAGGAAGCGAACCAAGACCAATTTCTGCTGACTGGTGCATGAATTCTTTCCAGTACATTTTAGCGTTTTCGGGCCTGGTGAACATGCCTTTCAACATTAAAAGATACCTGCCTATATTGGTGAGTAATCTACCTATCATATTATAAACTTACAGGCTGCAAATTAGTTATAACCTATAAAAACTATACCGTTATTTTTTCAACTTAAATTATTGCATGAGCCAGCGATAAAAATCGGGAAATTCTTCACGCCAGTATTTTTCGTTATGTTGACCTAAAGGAAAGGTTATGTATTGCTGGTCGCAACATTGCTTGGCCTTGATAATGTTAAACATTTTCTGCGCATCTTTTACCATTGTGAGGCTTTCTTTTTCTCCGCTATAAAAATATATTCTGAATTTCTTCTGCCACTTTGCATTGGAAACATCTGTGTACAATTGCGGAGTTAACCAAAATGCGGGCGAAAAAATTCCGGCTCCGCCAAATACATCAGGATACTGCACCAACGCATACATCGCTATCAACCCACCCATACTGCTGCCTGCAATAAATGTATGTTGTGCATCTTTCAGTGTGCGATAATTTTTATCAATGTAAGGCTTTAATGTTGCTGCAATAAAATCAAGGTATTGTTTGCCTTCACCTTTTCCGTATTTGGCATCGTCGTAAGGATTGTATTCAGTCATGCGTTTATCGCCTCCGTTATCAATACCAACAACAATACATTCTTTGTTCAATTTTGATTCTAATGTATCCAGACATTCATCAATTCCCCACTCTCCGGCAAAAGCAGTTTGTTCATTAAATAAATTCTGGCCATCCTGCATATATATTACAGGATAGGTTTTGTTTTTAGTTTTATTGTAAGATGCAGGCAGGTAAATCCATATTCTTCTGTAACGATTCAGTTGCGGCATGAAAAAGGCTGTGTCAATTATATGCACGTTTACAGAAGCTGTGTTAGGCTTTGGTTTTTCCGGTGCATCATCTTTCCATCCGGCGATGGTTATTTCAATAGTAGTATCGCCTTTAACATCGAGTGTTCTGTTGGGGATGTCTTCACCTTTAGAGGTAGTTTCTACTTTATCCCAGCTGCCGCGTGTGAATTTAAATTCGTAGTGTCCGGTATCAACACCTGCAAAAACAATAATGCGCCTGCCGCCGCCAAAAGGTTTTAACTTGCTATCGTTGTCAGCAGGATTCCAGTTATTGAAATTGCCCGAAATGTATATATCATCTTTTGCTTTGGCAGCAATATCCGTTACAATCAATCTTACAGTAAACTGCGCTTCTGAAATATAGCAACAAAGAATAAAAAAAATGAAACCAAGAGATTTTTTCATGCGATAAAAATTATAGCAATATTAGTTTGCTGATAAATAAACAACCATAATTTAATGTTGCATTTTTCTTTTTGTGTGTTGTGAAGCAAGAAAAGATTCAAATTGATCTAAAGAATAGCTGCTTAAATTTTGTTTAGCAGTAACACCTGCTTTTTGTGCAGCAAGCACGCCATATTTTATATGCCTGAATGCGTCTGTTGAATGTGCATCGGGATTTATAGAGATGAGTACTTTTTTTTCAATGCAATAATCAACATAACGCCAATCAATATCAAGCCTTCTTGGGTTAGCATTCAATTCTATCACCACATTATTTTCTGCACAGGCATCAATTATTTTTTTATGATCTACAGGATAACCTACGCGGCCTAACAACAATCTTCCGGTACAATGGCCAAGGATTGAAGTAAAAGGGTTTTTAATCGCATTCAATACACGCATCATTGCTTTTTCTTCATTCATTTTTAAGTTGGAATGAATGGATGCGATAACAATATCAAAACTATTCAGCACTTCATTAGCATAATCAAGGCTGCCATCATTAAGAATATCGCTTTCAATACTCTTAAAAATTTTGAATGGCTTTAGCTGTTCGTTTAGTTCATTTATTTCTTCATGCTGTGCTTTCAGCCTTTCTTCAGTTAAACCATTCGCATAAAATGCAGACTTGGAGTGATCGCTCAACACAAGGTATTGCAAACCCATTTTAATGGCAGCGTTTGCCATTTCTTCAATCGTACTTTTTCCATCACTCCATTTGGAATGACTGTGAATAATTGATGATATGTTGTTTACCTGGATAACATCCGGAATCCCGTTATTCTCAGCCAATGATATTATGAAAGACTTTTCTCTTAAAAAGGCAGGAATAAATTGCAACTGTGCTTTTTCAAAAATTTCTTCTTCAGAAAAAAATGTTTTATCATCATGAAAATATTTTTTTTCATTCCAAGCATTTAAAAAATCTTCGCTGCAGGATGTTGTAAATAATTTATGATAGAGTTTATGTTGTTCAACATGATAAAAATGCAAAACAATATTTTCATCTTTTCCATGGTAAACAGATGTTTCTGTATCTAAGTTCTCCGTTACAAAATTATTTTCGAGCAGATAGTTCTGCAATACAGCAGCAGGAACGTTTGTAACCCATTCCAATTTGTTGATCTCTTCCAATTGACGGCGAAAGATGCCTGTGAAAAGAAAAGAATATTCGCGAAAATTGTTCTTAAGTTTTTCGTTGAATCCAAGTGCAAAACTTTCTATCTGCGCATACAAATAGGTTCCAATATTATTCAGAAAATATTCAATTGCCTGCTGAATACCTGCTTGTGTTTTTTCGCCAAAGCCTTTATATAAGGTAAGCCGGTTTTCGTTGCAAGCATATAAGAGTTCAGAAATATTTTCAATACCCATCTCCTTCCATATTACACAAACTTTTTTAGGGCCAATGCCTTTAATATTTAGCATTTGCGTAATTCCCGGCGGTGTTTTTTGAATCAACGCTGTGAGTGCAGTTATTTCACCGCGATCAAATATTTCGATTATTTTTTTTGCCGCTGAATCGCCAATACCTTTAATGGAAGAAAATTTTTCCGGAGGTATTTCAGAAAGTTGTTGCGGCAATTTATCAATTGTAAAAGCCGCCGCCGAATAAGCTTTTGCTTTAAAACTATTTTCACCATGTATATCCATAAGTTTTGCCAACAGGGAGAACTGATCGGCAACAAAAGAGTTACTTGTAATCATCCATTTTAAATATAAAATGCAAAGTATTAAAAACACAGTAAATTAAAAAAGCCGTCATTTACGGCTTTTTTATCAAGTTTCAGAATTTAGTGATAAGTCTTAAGCCATTATTCTTACAACTTTCATCACAGGGTTTTAAATTGAAAAAAGGGTATGCAAATATTGAAATTATCAAAACACAAAAAAAGCGGCATTTATTAACTGCGAACTTTTACCAATAGGTGTGCTTATTTCATCAATAGGTGCATCAGGAACCTGCCCCAAAAAGATTTAGAAAATCTATTTTTCTTCGTGTAGCAAGGGGAACTATAGTCTTGTCAGTCATTTCTATAAAACCGCCCTTGCCTTTGTGATATTTTGCGATAAAACGAACATTGATAAGGTAAGAATAGTGCGCTCTGAAAAAAGTATTGTCAGGTAATAATTCTTCATACTCACCAAGTGTTTTTGATGATCTATGCGATTTACCATCGTTTGTAAAGAAGACCGTATAATTACCACTGGCTTCGCAGCGCATTATATTTTCAATTGGAATCAGGTAAAAACCGGATTCTGTGGCCAAAGCAATGGCTGTTGGTGATTTGGCAGTTACTACATTTTTCAGCAGAAGTTCAATTCGTTCTGACGTATTTCTATCCTGTATTTTTTCTGATGATTTATTTACTGCAGCAATCAATTCCTCAATGTTTACGGGCTTAAAAAGATAATCTAAAGCAGAATATTTTATGGCCTTTAAAAGATAACTATCATACGCAGTTATAAAAATAACATGGAAATGAACCGGCTGTAAAATATCAAGCAGTTCAAAAGCATTTCCGCCGCTTATTTCTATATCAAGAAATACAAGATCAGGTGCATCATCATTTATTACTTTAACTGCCGTTTCAATTGAATTTGCCTGCCCACAAACGTTTACCTGCGGGCAATACATGTCAAGCAATTTCCGTAATAAAGTAACATTTTTAGGCTCGTCTTCTACAATTACAGCTTTAATTGTTTTCTTACTCGTCATATTTCAACGGCAATTTAATTTTAACACGGGTTCCTGTGACATCGTCCCGTTCTATATCTTCAATAATAACAGAAATATCAGTATTATAAATAGTATTTAAACCATTAATTCTTTTGTTCACCAATTCCATCCCTTTGGATTGATGGTCTAAAATATGACTCTTTAGTTTCATAGCGCTTTTTCTTCCAATTCCATTATCCTCAACAATACAAACTAAATGATTGCTTTCTTCAATAAAAAAATGAAGCGAAATATTTCCTTGCCTGTTTTCTAAATTCAATACACCATGCCTGATGCTGTTTTCGATAAAAGGCTGCAAAAGCAATGGCGGAACTGGAATATTAGCGTCAACATCTTTTTCGACAATTACAGTGAAATCAAAAACGTTTTCATACTTTATCTTCTCCAGGTTTAAATAAGCTTTGATATATGTTATTTCTTCTGTAAGCGTGATAGACTTTTTGCCTGAGATATACAATGTTTGACGAACCAATGATGAAAAGTTAGTAATAAACCGGTTTGCTTCTGTTACATCACCTGCAAAAACATATTGTTGTATTGAATTAATACTGTTAAAGATAAAATGCGGGTTCATCTGAGAACGTAAAGCTATCTGTTCAATTTCATTTATTTTTCTCTCACGCAGGATGCGTTCCTCTGCTTTTGTTTTTATTGTAGCTATTCTTGCTTTTATGATAAACCATATAATTGCTACAATCAAAAGTAATATTGCAATGCGCACTATTATTAACTCCCAAAATGTTTTTGCTTTGTAAAAATTAATAGAAATAGTATTGCTTTTAATACCATACTTATTAACTGCATAAATATTGAACTGATAACCACCGCTTGGTAAAGCCTGATAATTAACAACATTCAGATTGGTTGTCTGCCAGGAAGTATCTAATCCTTTTAATTGATAATGGTAAGTTATGTCGCCTTCTGAGCGGAAAGAAATTCCTGCATATTCAAAGTGCAAAAGATCATCATTGCTGGAAAGATGTATGTTGTTTTGCTTGTCATACCAATCGCTGTCTTCTGATGTTATATCTAATAATTTCAGATCGCAAACAGACTTGTTTTCAATTTGTTGATCCCTGAAAAAACTAATACCAAAAGGCGTTCCCGCATAAACAGAATCGCCTTTAGCATAAATGCAATTAATTATCTCGCAATCCAACCCATCTGCTTCTGTAAAATTAGTAACCGAAAATGGTGTATGAGAAATATCCAGTTTACTAATACCTTTATTTGTACCTATCCAAATAACATTATCTTCTATATAAAGACACCTGCATAAATTAGTCAGCAAACCATTTTTAGTTGTAAGTTGATAAACTATTTTATCATTGCGCAGGCAAATAAGACCGCTACTTTCGGTTGCAACCCATATATCGCCATCAGAAGATTGATTGATATCAATGATTTTATCTTTCACCAGCTGCAAACTATCTGTTTCATTTACAGTAGATCGCCCGGTTTTTTTTTTAACTGCATAAAGACCATTGAGTGTACCAATATAATATTCATTGTTAACCCTGTAAACACAGGTGGCTCTTGCTTTCCATATTGTATCAAGTGCATTAAAGTTGAATGGAAATTGAAAAACTGCTCTATCTGTTGCGGCTAGAATGGTATCATTTGAGATAAGAAGATTTTTAACTGAAACAGAATGTAGGCATATTGATGCTTTATAATTTTCAAACTTAAATATGCCCGCATTACAACCAAAGAATAAGTCTCGTTTGTCTGCAATTTGAATATTTGAAATTTGATTTATAGCATAGTTAGTTTTTAAAAACAATGAAACCAGATCATTATTCTTTAAATTAAGTCTCCACAGAAATTTTTTATTACTTCCAATATAAAAAAAACCATTAAAAGAGTTAATCGCATAAGCTGGCATATAGTTTCCATTATTCTCAAGCCTATAGATTTTGAAATTTGTTGAGGACAGACGATATAAACCTTGTGACATTGTTCCAAACCATAAATTATTTTCTTTATCGAGGAAACATTTGTTGATTATTATATTGCTAAGGAAACTATCAATAATTCTTTTTTGCTTAACACCATATAAAAATGTTTTATTATTAGTAGATAATGCGAAACAAGTATCGTTTACATAAGATAATGTATGAAAATGTTCCGGAACTTTTATGGTAAAGCTACTATGGGTTTTCCGATCATAAATTTTAAAAACAGGGCCGTTCTTAAATACCCGATAATGTGGATTTACTTCAATTGCATTTCTCGAATAATCGGAATCAATAAAAACTTTTTTATTTGTGAGTTTTAAATTGTCGTATTCATAAATACGGACCCGATAATCGCCGGAATAATTAGATTCCAGAGCTAAATAAAAATTGCAATTACCGTCTGAAGTTACCCCACAACCAATGTTATAAAAAGTGCGTCCGCCAATGTTATTAATTTCCGTTACTTTATTGTCGGATGAAACTACATGCAATTTATTTTGCTCTAAAAAAAAAATATTACCGTTCTTATCTTCACATGCATTAAAGATTTCATTACTTAAATGAATACTCCTGATTAAACTATCGTTAGTTGTATTGAATATTTTGCCTTGGTAATAATAATAAATGGCATTCTTAAATGGAAAGATCCAAACACGATTTTTAGAATCCACAAAAAGGTCTATTATTTCATTATCATTCAGCCCTTCATTACTTCCATAATTTTTAAAAGAGGTTCCGTCAAATCTGCTTAAACCCGTCTCTGCCCCAACCCATAAAAAACCATCTTTGTCCTGCACAATTGTATAGATGTTGCTTCCACTCAATCCATCTTTAACATCATAATGGTAGTAATTGTATTCTTGACCAATACATCTTACGCTTACCGTTATTAAGAGAGCCAATATAATTTTAGTTAGTTTCATCACATCGTTCCTAAAATATCGCATTTATGAACCTAAAGCTTCACATCTAAATAAAAAAGCAATTAAGAGTTTTATTCGGCATGCAAATAAAACATATACTCTATTATTTAACAAAGAGTCTCAAATAAAAAACCATCATGAAGATGGTTTTTAAATTTAAAATGATCAAATCATTTGTGCCGTTTCCCACGAATTTATTGCGCAGTGTTTACTTGCAAATAATCATATAAGTTTTGCGCTTCCTGCAATGAAAGTGCTTTATTATAAATTCTTATGCCATCAATAACTCCATTAAACCAATATGGAAAGCTTGGGTTAAGTGTCTTGCCAATCAATAAATCGTCGCTGTTTGGAGTATAAGTAGTGGATACCTTTGCTGTACTTGCAAGAACACCATTAATATAAAGGTTAGAAACTGTGCCGTCGAATGTATATATCAATGTATACCAGCTATTAAGTTTAATATAATAATTTGAAGCCGTGGCGCCGGTTGCATTTGATCCGTCTCCATATGAACCATAAAATGTTTCGTGATCTTCGCTAACTTCTGCATCGCAGCCCTCGTAATTATAATAAGGCTGATCGCTAAAGCCCAGTTCCATACGGCCATTAGTAAAATCATCAAAACTTTTTTGCATAATCCTGTTATAATGGCATTCACCGTGATAAAAACCCATAGGTTTTACAACAGCCACAAGAGTAATGCCTTGTTTAGGATTTAAAGATGGACTGTTTGCAACTCGCATATAACTGCTGGATCCATCGAAATAATATGCATTGTTGCTTTCGTCATTTCTACCGGCTACAGGCGTGGCATTATTAAATATAATATCGTTGTGATAGCGACTATGATCCTTAGTATCGCCATTAAAGTTGTACCATGCTACTAAATTAGAGTTCATATATGTTGCAGTTGCATTCATTTCATTTGCAGAAGCGGTTACAACGCTTGAACTATCTTTTTTGCATGAAGAGAAATTAAGAATACCAGCAAATGCAACCGATAAATGTAAAAAGATTTTAATTGAGTTTTTCGTGTTCATGATGTTTGGTTTAAAATTAAAATGTGTTGTTCAAAAATTGAATTAAAACTAAACTTATTCTTTTATATGACATCACATCATTTTGAAAAAAAAGTTTTTGTTTTTGAACATCAACGGAGTCAATGTGATAAGAGTAAACACATTTTTGCTGAAATTTTTAATAAGCTGCCAGTTTTCAAAAGGGTTTTTCAAATGAAGAATATTATCTAAAAAATTAAAAACAAAAAAAACAGGTATTTCTGCAATATAAATTATAAGGTTGAACAGATACCAACCGATTCCATATTGCTTTCTTATTCGCAATAAATTAGAAACCATTAATTGCAATCCTTTTTTTGAATATAAATCGAAATATCCTTTATCAGATGTTTTGGCTTCGGCATTTATAACTTCTCCCTGTAAATGAATAATATTAAGATCACCATATACAACAAGTTCACCAAATTTTCCTAAACGCCAGCACCATTCAGCTTCTTCCGCATACAGAAAAAAATCTTCATCCAACAAACCTGCTTTTTCAATAACAGATCTTTTTACCATTAAAAAAGCACCATTAATCCAATCAACCATTTGTCGTGCAGAAGCAGAAAGCACATTTGTCTTTTTTGAATTAAAAACAAAAGCAATATTTCTAAAAAATTTCCCCAAATATGGTAACGGCAATAACTGATTTAATCCGCCTTTCATAAAATAGTTACCGGTTATTTGTGGTGCGCTATCAACATTCATTAATTGAACTGAACAACCAATAGCTTTATCATCATTACCAAAAACATCAACACAATTTTTTATACAATCATTGATTATAATTGTATCAGGATTTAATAATAAAAACACATCTCCTTCTGCTGCTTGAATGCCAGCATTATTAGCTCTTGCAAAGCCTGCATTATAATTCATATCAACCCATTTTATAAATGGAAATTTGTGTGTCAATAGTTCTTTACTATTATCTATTGAGTTGTTATCAACAATTATCCACTCAAATGTTTTGTATGAAGAAAATTGCATTGCACTATTTATGCAATCGATAATAAAATTTTTTGCATTGTAGTTAACTATTATAATAGAAAGTCTTGGCAATTACTCAAGAATTGGTTTTGAATATATCTTTTTAAATAACAAAAATAAATTACGGCTGATAGCAAAACGGTCAATTTGCCTGGCAAGGTTAATGCTTTTAATACTCATAGGATCAAACTTATTTTCGTGATCAAACATGTCAGCATATGCTTTACATTTATTTAAAAAAAGAAATACTGACAAATTATCTCTCTTTGATTTTGGTGTACGCAGTAAACGATGTGCAAGGCCTTTACACCAAAATTGTATAAAACCTATAGCATCATTTTTTATTGCAGATTCATATTCTTCATTGCTTTTCCTCAAGGCTGCAAGAAAATAAATAAATTGTTCAAAACCTCGCTGCATCTTTATATCAGCAGAAATTGTTGTAGTACTTTGATGCAACCTGAATGAGAAACATTCTTCAGAAGAAGTTACTTTGTAAGATAATTCTGTGGCTTTAATCCATAACTCAAAATCAGCAAACAATAAATTTGGATAAAAAGAAATTCCACCAAGTATGTTATAGTCTTTAGACCTCATCATAAAACCAGTTCCATTTACATCTATTTTCCTTTGTAAGAAAGAAGATAAAAATTTTGAAGCATTTTGTTTTATTTCCATTCTTTGACAAGACCTGATTTTATTTCCTTTTGCATCTATAAATCTAAAATGTGTTTGATATAAACTCGCATCAGGATATTGTTCAATCAAATCATCCATTACCTGTAGATAATTTGCATCCAACAAATCATCATGACCAATAATCGTTATGAATTCATTCTTTTGTATATACAAAATTCTCGCCCAATTTTCTTCAATGCTTAAAGACGTTTCTGAAGGAATAACAACAATACGTTCATCGGTTAAAGTTTGTAACCATTCAGCAGTTCCATCCGTACTGCAGTTTTCTAAAATATGTAAATTGAAATCGGGATATGTTTGGGAAAGAATGGATCGTACACATTCTTTTATATAATTACCACCGTTTTTTACAGGCAAAATAATACTAAATTTCATCAGGGCAAAGATGAATTAATTTTCTGCTAAAGCTTTGTTCAATTTTTGAGTACTTCCCCAAAAATGCATTGGTTCATAATCCGTGTAAGGATAATAACCCATGTTTAGTTCTATTGCTTTGCCTACCGTTTTCAAATGCTGCTCAACAAATTCTTTAACCGATACAGGGATGCCACTGCAACAATTAATTATGTCTTCAACATTTTTTTGTAATGCAATCTTTGCAATATTTTCTGCAACTGTTGAAACAGGAAGATAGTCTCTTGTTTGTTCCCCTCCGCTCATATTAAAAACAGCATCGCCGTTTTGCAAAGCTCTATCTAATTGCGATAGTAAAGAGTTCGGATTTTGCCCTTCTCCATACATATAAAACAAACGCACCCATTTGAAAGAAAAAGAAAATTGTTGTTGTAACTGTTCGAGGTATTTTCTTAATTCATCTTTTGCAATTGCATAAGGATTTGATGGAAATGTCTGCATGTCTTCACTTAAGCAACCTTCCTGCATTCCATATTCGAGGCATGTACCTGTAATTGTAATATCTTTTACACCATACCGGATTAAATTTTCAAGCAATGCTTTATGTCTCGGCAGATTTGTTTCAATATGAAAAAATGATTTGTAATTCGGCAAGCCTTCCCATGCAAGATGAATGACAATATCAGGTTGTTCGAAATATAAAAAATAATTTGTGATTGAATCGAATTGAGCAAAATCAAATGGAATATATTTTACATTATCAAACCAAATTTGTGTTTCCGCTTTCTCTTTGTTTGACGAAGTTGCAATCACTTCAACTTCATGTTTCAGCAATTCGATAATAACACAATTGCCAATAAAACCCGTTGCTCCAGTTACCAAAACTTTTTTCATCACATAAAACTTAATTCAGGAATTGAAATTACAAACTGTGCATCCCAGTCTTTTATGTAAGTAAGTTGTTTTGTTATCTCATCTTTTATATTCCATGGAAGAATAATGATATAATTTGGCTTTGTCTGTTTCAAATGATCTTCGTTAACAACAGGAATATGGCTTGCCGGCAAATATTTATTTTGCTTATGCGGGTTTGCATCAACTACAAACTCTATTAAATCGTTTTTGATGCCGCAGTAATTTAAAAGTGTATTTCCTTTTGCTGCTGCTCCATATGCAGCAACTTTCTTTCCTGCATTTTTTTGTTCGATAAGAAATGATATTAATGCAAGTTTTATGTCTAATACTTTTTGCTGAAAATTATTGTAGTAAGATAAATTCAACATTCCTTTATCTTCTTCTTCCTTCAACAATACATCTACATTAGCTGATATTTTTATGAGATCATTTTCTTTGTGCTTTGCATAAATTCTAAGCGAGCCTCCGTGTGTTGGAATTTCATCAACATCAAACAAAACCAGGCCTTGTGATTCAAATATTTTTTTTACAGTATAAAACGATAGATAAGAAAAATGTTCGTGATAAATTGTATCGAACTGATTATTCTCAACCAATTGCATTAAATGCGGAAATTCCATTGTTATAATACCTGTCGGATTCAGTATTAATTTCATTCCTGCAACAAAATCTATAATGTCCGGAACGTGCGCCAGTACATTATTCCCCAAAAGCAAATCAGCGCGAATGCCTTGCAGATCAAGCTTTGTAGCCAAATCAGCGCCAAAAAATTCAGTAATGGTTTCAATATTTTTTTGTCGCGCAACTTCTGCTGTATTTGCAGTGGGTTCAATACCAAGAACGGGAATATTTTTTTCTTTGAAATATTGCAAAAGATAACCATCATTTGATGCAAGTTCAATTACTTTAGACTGTTCATTTAGTCTGAAACGTTCAGTCATCATATCAACGTATTGCTTTGCATGAGCAAGCCAGCTTGTTGAATAAGATGAATAATAAACATATTCATTATTAAAAATGGCATCAGATTTTTTGTACTCATCAACTTGTACTAAAAAGCAATTTGAACAAGTATAAACTTTCAACGGATAAAAAACTTCCGGTTCATTCAACTGCTCTTTTGTTAGAAAAGAATTAGACGCAGGAGAATTGATAAGATCTATAAATACATACTCTAATTCAGTATTGCAAAACCTGCATTGCATATTAAATTCCTTTAAAATTTTCGTTGAGATAAGGATGTGATTTATCTCTTTCTGAAATAACAGTAACAGCCAAAGGCCATTCAATTTTTATTTTTGGATCATCATATTTTATACCCATTTCAACATTCGGTTCATAATATTCTGTGTGATGATACAATAGCACGCAATTATCAGTCAAACATTGAAAGCCATGCGCAAAGCCCTCCGGTATATACATCATTTTTTTGTTTTCTGCTGATAGCTCCGCGCCAAACCATTGCATAAAAGTTGAAGAATCTTTTCTTACATCAACGATTACATCAAAAACACTTCCGGCAATACAACGCACTAATTTTATTTCACCAAATGGCGGCAATTGATAATGCATTCCACGCAACGAACCTTCTTTATAAGTACATGAATGATTCATTTGCAACCATTCTTTCGTGTGGCCAACCTGTGAAAATTCATCCATGCAAAAATACCTTGCAAACCAACCACGTTCATCGGTGAAAGGTTCAAGTTCTATTGTATAACTGCCTTGCAATTTTGTTTCAGTAAAGATCATAGCTTAAAATAATCGTTTATCTGTTGAAACGTACATGCAGCAAGCTTTTCAGCAGGTTGCTTATACCAGTTTACTGTCCACTCAATTGCCTGTTTTGCATTTAATTTAGGCTGCCAGTTCAATTCCTTTTGTGCTTTTTCAATACTCAATTTTAATAAGCCTGCTTCATGTAATGCAGCTACATCAAACATATCTTTCCATTCGCCTTTGCCCCAGGTTTTAACAGCAATTTCAACCAATTCTTTAACGGTTAAATGATCACTTGGCAAAGGACCAAAATTATAAGCCTTTGAAAATTTTTGCGGTTCATTATTCAACATTCCGCCCATTAATAAATATCCAACCAATGGCTCCAATACATGTTGCCATGGACGAACTGCGTCCGGATTACGCACTTCAATAGTTTGATTATTTTTTAGCGAACGAATAATATCAGGAATGATGCGATCTTTATTCCAATCACCACCTCCAATTACATTACCTGCACGAGCACTTGCTATTGCTTTTTGATGATGATCAAAATTTTTTATGTTGAAAAAAGAATTTCTGAAAGAACTGATCACCAATTCAGCGCAGGCTTTACTTGCTGAATAAGGATCATAGCCACCAAGCGCATCGTCTTCTTTATATAAAATTGAATTGTTCTCTTTGTTCTCGTAAACTTTATCAGTTGTTATAGCAATAACAGTACATTTCTTTTTAAGATTGATAATTGCTTCCAAAACATTTGCAGTTCCGGTAACATTTACATCAAAAGTTTCCGCTGGAATTTCATAGGAACGACGCACCAACGGCTGTGCTGCCAAATGAAAAATATAATCAGGTTGAAAATCTAAAATCTCTTTTTGCAAACGTTGTTTATGTCTTATATCGGCAATCGCACTTTGCATGTTGATAGACGGTTGTAATGTTTCATACAAACCATCTACGTATTCAGGTTCAAGAGCATACCCTTTTATTTCTGCATTTAAATTATACAGCAAAGCACATAACCATGAACCTTTAAAACCTGTGTGGCCGGTTACAAAAATTTTTTTATTATGATAGTATTGAGCAAGCTGCATTACCAGGTTTTCCATTTTGCATTTCCTGATTGCCAGAGATTTTCCAATTCAATTTTATCGCGCAAAGCGTCCATTGGTTTCCAAAAACCAGTATGTTTATAAGCACCCAATTGCTTATCATTTGCAAGATTTTGCATGGGTGCATCTTCCCACATTACATCATCAATATTTGTATCATTTAAATAGTTAAATACCTCAGGTTTTAGAACAAAAAAACCGCCGTTGATCCATTTGTTATCCCCTTTTGGTTTTTCTTTAAAATGATCGACTACACCATCATCTTCAATTTCCATACTACCGAATCTTCCTTCAGGTTGTACCGCAGTTACAGTTGCAATTTTATTGTGGCTCTGATGGAACTGTAAAAGCTCGACAATATTTATATCTGCAACACCATCGCCATAAGTTAACATGAAATCTTCATTACCAACATAACGTTGTACTTTCTTTAAACGGCCTGCAGTTTTTGTATTCAACCCGGTATCAACCAGGGTTACAGTAAACGATTCAGCATTGGTAAAATGTACATCCATTTTATTACTCTTCAGTTCAATCGTTATATCTGAATTATGCAAATAATAATGTATAAAATATTCCTTGATAAAAAAGCCTCTGTAACCCAGGCAAACAACAAATTCATTATATCCAAAACTGCTGTAAATTTTCATGATGTGCCAGAGAATAGGTCTTCCACCAATTTCAACCATCGGCTTAGGTCGAACATCTGTTTCTTCCGCGAGCCGCGTGCCTAATCCGCCTGCAAAAATTACAACCTTCATATTTGGTTTTGCTGCAAAGTAAAAGGATTGAATTTAAACTATGTAAACAACTACCAATTCATTAATAAATTCAATGCCATTATCTTTGACCCAATATATTTATATGAAATCTTTAAGAGAAATATTTGAAGCTCATAACGACAGGCTTTTACATAAATGGAATCATTATATTGAAATTTATGATAAACATTTTTCTTCTTTAAGAGATAAAGAAATTACTTTTCTTGAAATAGGTATTGCTGACGGAGGCTCACTTCAAATGTGGCGAAAATATTTTGGTGAAAGAGCCTTACTAATTGGCGTAGATGTTAATCCTGAATGTAAAAAATTCGAAGAAGGAAATACTAAAATAATAATTGGCTCGCAGGAGGATGAAGATTTTCTGATAAATCTTAAATCACAAATTCCTATAATTGATATTCTGATCGATGACGGTGGTCATACAATGAAACAGCAAACCGTAACTTTTAAACACTTATTTAATCATGTAAAAGAAAACGGGTTATATGTATGTGAAGATTTGCATACTTCTTACTGGTATGAATACGGCGGAGGGCTAAAAAAACGAAACACATTTATTGAATTTGCTAAACAATTGGTTGATAACATTCACGCCTGGCATATTGAGAAAAAGAGTAAGAAAAAAATGCTCAACTGGTTAACAGAAAGCATATATGGATTACATTTTTACGACAGTATATTGGTAATAGAAAAAAGAAAAATGCAACCACCCGAGGTTTTATATAAAGGCACGCAACAAAACAAAAATCATGTTGTCGATTTTGGGCAAAGAAAAAAACTAAGCACAATAATTAAATCATGGGTAAAATAACAGCATAATTTTTTACACTCAATAATTATTCATGGGTAAATATGAAAAAATCGGATTAAGAAATTTTGGATTACGTGTAGTTGAATTTATTAACTGGATTCGTTTGTATGAAATTAAAGATGGAATGAAGTTATTCAGATCAACACAATCAAAAAAAAATTCGATGTTTTATGCGGAAGCATCTTTTCTTAAAAAGCCTTTTGCATTACGGGACAATATATCTGATAGAGCCATATTTTATCAGGTATTTTATGAAAAACAATACGATTTATATGGAGTTGATTTTCCTAAAGCAGTTACAATAATTGATGGAGGTGCTAATATAGGCTGTGCTTCGGTATATTTTTCCATAAATTTTCCAAAGGCTCAAATTCTCTCAATTGAACCGGAAAAAAATAATTTTTCACTTTTGAAAAAAAATACAGAACCATATAAAAATATTAGCTGTGTTCAAGCTGGGATCTGGAATAAAAATGAACAATTGTCTATAGCAAATCCTGACGGCGGAGCTGCCGAATATATGTTTGAAAATAATCTGCAGAATGCTGAAATGATAAATGGGATGACGATTCAAACCTTATTGGATTTACAAAATTGGAACGATGTTGATATTATAAAACTTGATATTGAAGGGGCGGAAAAAGAAGTGTTTTCTGCAAATGATTTATCATGGCTGAAAAAGGTTAAGCTTTTAATTATAGAATTACATGACCGATATAAAAAAGATTGTACTAAAACCGTGTTCGAAGCATTGAATAAATTCGATTATGATGCATACTTTCATCACGAAAACATTTTTATATTCTTTAAATAATGCCAGGCAAAATTGCAGCATGTGTTGTGCTTTATAATCCTGAACAATCTGTTGAACAGAATATCTCGTCATATATAAATTACGTAGATAAGATTTACGTTATGGATAATACTGAAACGAAAGATTATAATTATCGCTTTTTATCAGTTTATCAATCTGAAATAATTTTTATTCACAATGGCAAGAATGAAGGTGTCGCAAAATGTTTGAATGAAGCTTGTAATTTATCAATAAAAGATGGTTTTGATTACCTTCTTACGATGGACCAGGATTCTTATTTCGACGAATCTTCAATTGCAAGATATTTTCAATGCATAGAGAATTTTGATAAGTATGAAAGGGTTGCAATGTTTGGAATAAATTATCAATATCAAACACAAAAGGAAAATTGCGATTTTAAAAAAGCAAAATCATTCATAACAAGCGGAAGTGTAATCAATCTTTCCTGTTTCAAAACCATTGGCGAGTTTAATGAAAATTTGTTTATTGATTTTGTTGATACTGAATACTGCTTTAGATCAATTCAACAAGGTTATGAAATAATTGAGTTTCCAAATATTTTTATGCATCATGAAATTGGTGAGTTAAGCGAACAACGTTCATTCAAAAATTTAAAATCCTCAAAACGCTCAATACATTCTGTTATCCGCTTATACTACATGAGTAGAAATTTTTTGTATTTGAATAAAAAATATAAAAATCTATTTAGTGAACAATTACAAATACATAGAAAAGATTTGATTAACCGTGTCAAAAACAAACTACTTTACCATCCCAATCGCTACAAAACATTTCAATATTTGCTTAAAGCTTTCAGAGATTATAAAAGGAATAGAATGGGCAAACAATTATAATCATACTGTTTAAAGTTGTAGTATGAAACGCATAATGAAGGACCATAATCCAATCTTATAATATGACCAGTAACATAATTAGATACAAATCCGTAGTAGTTGCCATTATCATCTAAAGCATAATCCATAAAAACCGGCGTACTTAAAAAGTTGCCGGGATTACCAAGATTATCTGCAACAGGTGTTGTATTAAATCCTGCTGCACAAAAACTCCAATAATAATTTGATGCGCCGGTTGACGTATTATTAAATTGAACGGATGTATTTGCACAAGCCGTATCGGGACCTGTAAAACCTGCAACAACATCTGCATTTGTAGTACAAGTTACTGAATAAGCATGTACTTCATCTTCATTTAATGCCCGATTATAAATTCTAACTTCATCTAAATCGCCATTAAGCCAATAAGGATATGTTCCATCATTAAGATGGCCTAGAAATAAATCATATGGATTGGTATAACCACTTTGTGATACAGGTTCATCTACAACCAATTGACAATTCACATAAAGCTTAGCCCGGATTCCGTCACTTGTAAAAACGACATTGTACCATTTATTTAGTTCAATAGCATTTTGATCACCTAAACCACCATCCGGTCCATAGAAAACTTCATGCGTCGTAGAGGGATTTGATGAGCACCCGGTAATTGCATCTGCAAATCGTAAAGAATAATTCCCTGGTATGTAATTTGCAGTTTCCTTTGAGATCAGTATATTGTTGTAGCAAAGACCTTCGTAAAATCCAGTTGGCCGTACCCAGGCACACAAAGACATTTTATTATCGCTAAAATTTAAAGTGCTGCTATTTGGAATCTGCATATAATTATCTGTTCCATTAAAGTGATAAGCACTGTTTACATTGCCATAAAAATCGCTTGTTAGCGTGGCATTATTAAAAATGGGATTATTGCCATTGCCACTTGCATCGTTTGCATTGCCATTGAAAGGATAATAGGCCACTAACCCATTATTTAAATTCACCTGGCTAAATACCAATACAGGAAGTAAAACAAATAAAAGGGTTGGTAAATAAGGTCGGGATCTCATGAAAAAAGTTCTGATTGCAATTCAAAAAAAGCAAATTAACAATATAAACCTCAAAATAAAAAAACCGGCCTTATGCCGGTTTTTAATCTTTATAGTATAATCACCAACTCCTATTCGAATCCCATTGTTCAAACTCTTTGGCAACTGCCGTTAAAAACGAAGCGCCCAAACTACCGTCTATGATCCTGTGATCATAACTCAACGATAAATACATCATATGCCTTATACCAATGGTATCACCTTGCACTGTTTCTATTACAACAGGTCTTTTTTTAATAGCGCCAACAGCAAGAATTGCTACCTGTGGCTGATTAATTATTGGTGTTCCCATCAAACTGCCAAACGTTCCTACATTGGTAAGCGTAAAAGTTCCGTCTAAAGTATCATCAGGTTTTAATTTGTTGTTGCGCGCAGCATCGGCAAGACTGTTCACTTTTTTACTTAAGCCAACAAGATTTAATTCATCGGCATTTTTTATAACAGGAACGATAAGATTACCCGATGGAAGCGCAGTTGCCATTCCTATATTCAGATCTTTTTTAACAATAATTCGGTCACCATCAACAGAGCTGTTTATCATCGGAAAACGTTTCATCACTCTCACAAGACAATCAATAAAAATTGGCGTAAAAGTGATCTTTGTATTATTCTGCTTTTCAAAATCTTTTTTGATTTTCTCGCGCCACAGAACCATATTGGTTACATCGGCTTCTGCAAAACTTGTTACATGCGCACTGGTTTGCTTGCTGTTTACCATATGCTTTGCAATCAGCTTGCGCATACGATCCATTTCAATTATTTCAACGTTGCCTTCATATTCTTTAGGTAATTCCTCGGCATAAATTTCTTCAACAGGCGCTTGTCGCACTGTAACTGAAGATGCCGGTGTTTGCTTAACATTCACTTTTGACGGCTCATTCTTTACACCGCTTACTTGCGGCATCGTATGCCTGTTTGCTACATAATGCAAAATATCTTTTTTCGTAACTCTTCCTTCATTACCAGTACCCGCAATAGCCTCCAGTTCACTCATACTTATGCCTTCACTATTTGCAATGTTCATCACCAACGGAGAATAAAATCGATTTATTTTAGCTGTTCCATTCGTTGACTGAACATGATGATGCACCGGTATATATGGTATTCCCTGTTCATCTATTTCCTCTGCTTCTTCATGCATATCACCAACAGGTGCAGGAACAAAAGTTCCGTTGCTTCCGTTTGACGCATGAACATTGGTTTCAATTTTCGCAATAATGCTTCCAATGGGCACTACATCATTTTCTTTAAACAAAATTTCAGCAACTCTTCCAGCCACTATACTTGGCACTTCGCTGTCAACTTTATCTGTCGCAATGTCCAACACAGTTTCATCCTGTTGCACAAAATCGCCGGGATTTTTATGCCATTTTAAAATGGTTGCTTCCATTATACTTTCGCCAAGCTTCGGCATTACCAGATCAACTATTGCCATAATTATTTTTTTTATTTATTGGGGCTCTCAGCTTTTTTAACAACCTCAGCTTTGTTCCGGCTATTCGCTACAAGTCCTCGTTTCTTTGTCACTGCGGGCTTTCCGCTACTATCCGGCAGCCGCTCAGCAAATTAACCTTAGTAATCATTGTTCAAACTTTTATAAGCCACAATCGCTCGCGCCAAAGGTAATAAAACAGATTAACTATCATTTTTTATGAACATACACAGCAAATACAAAGCATTTATAGCTGTTAATTCAATATTTCTTTTTCTGCTAAACCTGAAATGCATTTTCTTAGTTTCTGTTTTTTGTGCATTGCCAGCTGCCATCCACACAGTGCCCACAGGTTTTTCTTCAGAGCCTCCATCCGGACCCATAATGCCTGATACTGCTACTGCATAATCTGTTTGTATTACATTCAAAACACCTTTCACCATTTCTTTTACAGTTTCTTCGCTAACAGCACCAACACTTGCAAGCGTTTCATTACTTACATGCAAAACATTTTCTTTTATGCTGTTGGCATAGCTAACAACGCTCCCTTTAAAATAATCCGAAGAACCAGCTATAGATGTTATCAAATGCGCAATATATCCGCCGGTGCAACTTTCAGCGGTAGCGACCGTTTTATTTTTTTGTTTCAATAACTTACCTAATAAAATTTCAAACGAAATATCTTCATCAACAGCAAGCACATCTTTTACTTCATTTTTTAAAATAGCAAAAGTTTCATCCAACTTTTTTTCTGTCGCTTCCTTTTCACCTTGCGCTGTTAAACGCAAACGCACCATTCCGTAATTCGGCAGATAAGCAAGCTTAATATCTTGAGGCAAACTGTTTTCAAAATACTTTATACGTTCTGCCAAAAAACTTTCACCAATACCAACAGTAAGCAATGTTCTGTGACCAATATAAGGCAGCGCAAATCGTTGTTTCAATAAAGGCAATACATGTTTCTCCATAATGCCTTTCATCTCATGCGGAACGCCCGGCATACTTATGAATATCTTTCCATTCTTTTCAAATAACATTCCCGGTGCAGTGCCAACATAATTTTTTAAAACAGTAGCTACATCAGGCACCTCAGCCTGTTTCCTGTTTACATCAAGCAAAGGCATCGGTCTTTTAAAAACGTGCTCAAATAAATAACTAACATGTGCCAAAGTTTCTTCATGCATTACCATTGCTCCAGCAAAATATTTACACAGCAAGGGTTTAGTAATATCGTCTGATGTTGGCCCTAATCCACCGGTGATCAATATCACATCTGACATTGCACTTTCTTCATCCAATGCCTGCCATATCTCATCCCAAACATCTCCAACCGCTACTCTCCTGTGCACCCATACACCAATTTTATTTAGCTCCTGCGCCATCCACGCACTGTTAGTATCAATTACTTGTCCGATCAATAACTCGTCTCCAATCGTTACGATAGATGTTCTAATGTTTTCCATTATAAAAAATAAAGCAGCAAATTTATAATGCAACTGTCTTTAAATTATGAAACTAATTTTACTTACCATTTTTCTTTCATTTTTTATATATGCAAATGCACAATACACCAGGCCAAGAATAGAAGCATATGTGGCGCCGGGATTATTTTCTGAACAACTAAGCAATAATGCCTTAATTCCACCCAATCGTAATAATGATAGCCGAATTGGTGATGTCGTTTCTTATGGTGTACAGTTTGCAGCCCCATTAAAAAATCAGCGCTTCGAAATAAAAACTGGAATTGGTTTTAGTCAGCGGCATTATAGTATAACCAAATACGCGCTGGGAGATGCTTTATTGAGTCTCTTTCTTTTTGATTCACCATATCGCGGAGATACTTTCAACCTCAGTTATGTACGTTTTACGAATAATTATTTCCAGGTGCCGCTTTCATGTTCTTATACACTTACAAGGCCGCGCCACAATTTTCAATTAGCAGCCGGCTTAATGTTACGATCTGATTTTTTAACTCGCAGAACAGTCCAAATCATTTTTGATTCGGTGTATAAAATTCCTCAGCAGAGCGATATTGAGATCGCAAAAGAAATGTATACACGCAATGCGTCAGCTTTTGTGTTCACCGCGGAACCTTACATTGAAAGCTCTTTCTCTGTTTACAAAAAAATCGGGTTGTTTTTTCAATTCAGTCCACTTTCTTATTACACATCGCCTCTTGATACGAGGCTGACTACTTCAAGTGTTGAGTTTTTTAGCTTTACATTTGGCGCGTTCTATAGTCTTAAATAGAAAAGAATGCGCAACTTTTTTTTGCTGATTTTTATAGCTTGTTGTTTCAATCCTTCTGCACAAACCATTTCACAAAAAATAAGTAATGCAATCAATATTTTTTTGAAAGATGATCAGCTTAAGCACGCAATAGTAAGCTTGTACGTTACGGATGAAAACGGCAATAAAATTTTTGCATTGAATGAACAATATGGACTGGCGCCGGCAAGCACACAAAAAATTTTTACTTCAATAGCAGCATTAAGTTTATTAGGAAAAGATTTCAGTTACAAAACAGAAATTGGTTACAATGGAAATATCAGTAATAAAATTTTAAACGGAGATTTAATTATAAAAGGCTATGGCGATCCAACATTCGGTAGCTGGCGATATAGTAAAACACAACCTGATTCTGTTTTAAATTTTATCATTATATCAATTAAAAATGCAGGTATTGAAAAAATAAACGGCAATATTATTTTGGATGATGGGGCATTCAGTTATCAGCCAACTCCCGGCGGCTATATCTGGGAAGACATGGGCAATTATTATGGCAGTGGAAGTTGGGCAATAAATTGGCGAGAGAATCAGTATGATTTGATAATAAAGCCTGGAAAAAATATTGGCGATACATCAACCATTATAAAAACAAATCCAACTTTAGCTGTTAATGATTACAGCAATTTTATAATAACGGCTGAAGAAAATTCGGGAGACAATACAATTCTTTATTTACCGCCTTATTCCACGACAGCATTTGCTGAAGGAACTATCCCAAAAGGCGTAAAAGATTTTACTGTTTCAGGTGCTGTTGCATACGCTGTTGATCAATTTAAAGCAGAGCTTGATTCCTCATTCAAAAAAAATATGATCGACTTATCAGCAACTTTTATTACAGGCGCTTCGCTTGAAAGACAACACATAAAAATTCCTTCGGCTCAACAAAATATTGCGACTTATACTTCTCCAACACTTGACAGCATTGTGTATTGGTTCCTTCAAAAAAGCATCAATCTTTATGGTGAATGTTTACTAAAAACAATCGCTTATCAAAAAAATGGATTGGGTTCAACTGATGTCGGCGTTAATGAAGTAAAAAAATTCTGGCAACAGAATGGCGTTGATTCATCATCGATAAACGTCTCAGACGGCAGCGGGCTTTCTCCGCAAAATCGTGTAACCACTTATGCATTGGTAAATGCATTGTTATATGCACAAAAACAAAACTGGTTTCAAAGTTTTTACAACGCATTGCCTGTGTATAATAATATGAAATTAAAAAGCGGAACTATAAATAGTGTCAGGTGTTTCGCCGGCTATCACACTGCAGCCAATGGCAAAAAATATGTGCTTGGAATGATGGTTAATAATTATGATGCAGACAAAGGCAACATAACTCCAAAAATTTTTAAAGTGCTGGATGCGTTGAAGTGATTAAAATTTCACTCGTTTATATAACTCAGAAATATTTCGTCAACGCATTTTGCAAATCCTGCGGAATATTCACGCGCTTCCATGTTTCTTTCTGAAGGAAATAAAGCACTACTCGTCCTGCAGCAAGAATTTTGTTTTCCTCATTAAAAACATCCTGGAAAAATTCTATGTGGTAAGATGTTGGCAATGCGCGTATCTGCGTTTGTATAGTAAGCAATTCATCATAGGTTGCCGGACGAAGAAAACGTGTATGCAATTCAACCACGGGCATAATTACGCCTTCATTTTCCATTTGCTTGTATGTAAAACCCAATGCACGTATGCTTTCTACGCGACCGATCTCAAAATATTGTGCATAGTTACCATAATACACAACATTCATCTGATCTGTTTCTGCATAGCGAACGCGTATTTGTGTTGT
>JABDAV010000039.1 GCA_013289015.1 Bacteroidota bacterium
ATTTTAGGTGCGTTGGCTATTCTTTTTTCTCAGGATTTTTAAGTGAGCGAATTAATAACCTTCATATCAATGATGATGAAAAAAGATCTGTAATGCAACAGGTAAACAACCTGGGCAATGCAAAACCGCCTGCACAGATGAATGATGCAGATAAAACAACAATTACAACAACATATAGGGAAGCATTCATCAATGCTTACAGTAAAATCATGAAATTTGTGCCGTGCCTGCTTTCATAAGTGCGTTCATGAGTTTCCTGTTTATTAAAAATGAAGATTTGAAAATTGAACAATAACGGTGAACTGTAAAATCAATTCACGACATTTTTCTTTCTTGTAAACCACCAGTACATCGGAATGCCTGTTGCCATAAGCGCCGCTCCAATTGCAGCTTCATGCGAACGGGTAAATACAGTGTTTACAATAAGTATCAAACAAAAAGCAACAACAATTGCAGGCACAACAGGATAACCCCAAACTTTATATGGTCTTGGTGCATCAGGCATTTTTTTACGAAGAATAAATACACCTAATGTTGTTGCGCCATAATAAATAAATACAGCGAAAATTATCATGTCTGTTAACTGATCGAATGTACCTGATAACACAAGTACGCAAGCCCACACGCATTGATACAACAAAGAATTTGCAGGTGCTTGTTTATCGTTAAGCTTTGCTGCGTTTTTAAAAAACAAACCTTCTTTTGCCATTGCAAAATACGGGCGGCAACTTGCTAATATCGTTGCATTACAGCAACCTAATGTTGTAACAAGAATTAATAATGATATAAACAGTACACCGTTGTTTCCCCAAAAACTTCTTACTGCTTCAATAGCTGCAATTTTATTTCCGGCGCTATTAATTGCTTCCAGTTGTGGAATAGACAACAAAGAAAGATAAGTTGTGTTCACTAAAAGATATAAAGCAATAATGACGAATATGCCAATACTAATGCCCTTGGGTAAATTTTTCTTTGCATCTTTTATTTCGCCGCCAACAAAACCTGCCGATGCCCAACCCTGGTAACCCCAAAATGCAGCAAGCATAGCAGTGAATATGGCGCTTACAGTAACAGGTTGATTATTGGTTGTTGCCATTTGTATGCTGCCAGGATTAGCGGCGTTGCTTGTTAGTCCAAAAACAATTATTGTAAAAATGCTGCCAAACACCAATATCAAAATTGCCATGCTTACACTTGAACCTGTTTTAATGCCTTTGGTATTTAGCCAGGTAAGAATAATAATAAGGATGATTGCAATGAGTTTTACATTCAGATCAGCAAAAGGCTGAAACCATCCGAACACACTTACGTTTGAAAGTGATGGTAATATTTCAGGAAAATGAACAATGCTGTTGAGCGACTCAGCAAACACATAAGCCAATGCTGAAATAGCTGCTGTTTGAATAACGGCAAACAAACTCCATCCGAATAAAAACGCAAAGAATTTATTATATATCTTTTGATAGTAAACATATTCACCGCCGGTATCTGCCAGCAATCCTGCAACTTCTGCATTGCATAAAGCACCGAACAAACTTATAATACCTGCAAGCACCCAACAGAGCAATACCCAGCCTGATGAATGCAGTTCTGCAGTCATCGGTGCAACTTTTTTATAAACGCCGGAGCCAATAATATTTCCTATAACAATTACTATAACAAGCCGCAAACCAAGTGAACGGTTAAGTTGTGATGTACCCATGCAATTCTTTTACTTAGTTACAATATTACAAGGTTGAAGGATGAAATGAAAATATGTTCTATATTAAACGCTCAAAATACTAATCATTATGAACAACGTCATTTATTTTGAGATTCAATCTTCCGATCCATCACGTGAAATAAAATTTTATGAAGCTGTATTCGGCTGGAAGTTCACTAGAGAAGAATTTGTGCCGATAGAATATTACAGGATAGCAACAGAAGGTATTAATGGCGGCTTGCTGAAAAGACCTGCTGCAGTACCTTCTACGCAAATGGGAACCAATGCATTTACCTGTTCTGTTGAAGTAAGTGATTTTGATAAAACAAGTGAAATAATTTTAAAAAACGGCGGGCAGGTTGCTTTACCAAAATTTGCTATTCCCGGCAGATGCTGGCAGGGATATTTTCTTGATGCCGATCATAATGTTTTCGGATTGGTTGAAGTGGATGCAAATGCAAAGTAGAGTATTGAACAATTATGAATTAAATATAAAAAGAAACAACTTACCGTCATGCCTGGCTTGACCAGGCATCTCATTCTTAAAAGTCATTCTCTGCCAAGTCTCCGGACTTAGCAGTTCTATGCTATAAGTCTCTGACTTTTTTTAAAACAAATTATATGAAACATTTTTCTTTTTGCCTCACCCTGATAATATTGTTTTTTGTTTCAACAACTGTGCATGCGCAAACAAATAATTACGACTCAGTGCTTGCAAAAAAATTAAATGCTGATGATTACGGAATGAAAAGTTATGTGCTTGTATTGTTGAAAAAAGGGTCTGCAACTATTACAGACAAAAAAATGCTTGACAGTATTTTTCATGGGCACATGGCTAATATTCAAAGACTGGCTTCAGAAAACAAATTAGTGCTTGCCGGGCCAATGGGTGACAATGATAAAAATTATGAGGGCGTTTTTGTTTTTAATACAGCCAGTATTGATGAAGCGAAACAGTGGTTAAGCACAGACCCGGCTATACAATCAAAAGATCTGGATGCAGAATTATATTCATGGTATTGTACAGCTGCTTTGCAGGAAATTCCTGCATTGCATCAGCAGGTTCAGAGGAAAAGTTATTAATCAATTTTTATAACATTGATCGCATTCTTTTGCGCATAAGATTTCACCAGCGTTCTTATCATTTCGTTTTCAGGATAAACTGTGAGATAATTTTTGAGGTGAATTGAATCGAAGGATTCATTATTCTGAGGCAATAAACCCATGCCGTAAAATTTCCCATTTTCTACAAGTACACAACTCTTTTGATTTCCTGTTGCAGGTGATTCAACTATTGCAAACGTTCCGAGGTTTTGCTGAAGGTATTTAACAGCAAGCATTACTTTTTCATTATAAACAACCGGGTCAATATCTGAAGGAATATACAATTGCTTCTGTAAAAAACATAAAGCAGGATGCAGCTCGAATTCCTTTACAATTTTCCATAACAGGCGATGTGCATCAGCCAGGTAGGCAAAGCTGGCAACAGGTTCGCTATACTTTCTTTTCTTATCAATAGCAAGCCGCATAAAACCTGCCGAATCTTCAAACATATAAATGGCGTAGAATTGCTCTGCTCTTTTTTGACTGAAATTATATTCAGGCCAGTATTTTTTTATTTCAATGCTTTCTAAAATAAATGCAGTGAATTCCGTTGGGCATTCAGTAAATGTTACCTCATAAATATTACGTAAAAACTCCTGCCGTTTTTTCCCGGTATTCAATCCCGTAAAATGACTCAACACGCGATGCTTTAAATTCTTTGCCTTGCCTACATAAATAATTTTCCCTTTTGCATTATGGAAATAATAAACGCCCGGAACATAAGGCAATTTGTCAATATTTTCTTTTGAGAGATTTGCTGGCAGTATTTGCTCGTGGTTATCTTTCTTCAGAAAATCTTTTATCAGTTTTTCTCCACCTGCATCCAGTATTTTCTGAAACAAGATCGCAGTGGCATCTGCATCGCCGCCTGCACGGTGCCTGTTCACTACTGGAATTTCAAATGTTTTACAAAGATGGGCAAGACCATATTTCGACAAACCCGGAAAAGCTTTGCGGCTAAGTTTAAGCGTGCATAATTTTTTTGGCATCCACGCATAACCCTGCTGAATTAAATTATGCCGGACAAAAGTGTAATCGAAATTTACATTGTGCGCTATAAAAATGCGGTTGTTCAGCAAATTAAAAATACGCGGCGCCACTTCTGAAAAATCAGGCGCAGCGGCAACATCTTCATTGCTAATGCCGGTGAGGTACGTTATGTAAGGCGGAATTTTGTATTGCGGATTAATGAGCGTTTCATAACGGCCCTCTATTTCTTTGCCGTTGTGCAATACAATAGCAATTTCCGTAATGCCATTTGAATCAGGATGACTGCCGGTGGTTTCTATATCTACGATTGCATACACGCTACAAAATAAAGCCTATCCTAAATCCTTTCCAAAGGAAAGGACTTTAGACCGATATATTTTCTAAAGGATTTTTAATTATATGCTCTTACTTCTTCCTTTTGGGGAAGAGGTTGAAGATGGGCTTAAGTTAGTATTTTTGCAGCCTTGCTGAAGAAAAATATACAGCAGAAGTGCTGCGATCCCGGATCAAGTGCGGGACAGGCTGCACCGTGATGTCATTGGCACTACAGCTGGTAACCCAAAAAAATCAAACATATTTGTTTGAAAAAAACGTACAACTTAAAACATAGAACGTAAAACTTAAATGGAGTTATCTAAAAATTTTAATCATACTGAAGCGGAAGCGAAGTGGTATAAACATTGGCTGGATAAAAAATATTTTAACAGCAAACCCGATGCGCGTGAACCGTATACGATCGTAATACCGCCGCCAAACGTTACCGGTGTGTTACACGTGGGTCACGCATTGAACAATACGATACAGGACGTGTTGATTCGTTACGAACGCATGCGCGGAAAAAACACCTGTTGGGTTCCGGGAACTGACCATGCATCAATTGCTACGGAAGCAAAAGTGGTGCAGATGCTGCGCGAAAAAGGGATTACAAAAGCATCATTAAGCCGCGATGAATTTTTGAAATATGCCTGGGAATGGAAAGAAAAATATGGCGGAATAATTTTAGAGCAGCTAAAGAAATTAGGCTGCAGTGCAGACTGGGATCGTACCACTTTTACCATGAATGATCATTACTACAAAAGTGTTATTGATGTGTTTGTTGATCTATATAATAAAGGCTGGATCTATCGCGGTGAGCGCATGATACATTGGGATGTGAAAGCAAAAACAGCATTGAGTGATGAAGAAGTTATTTATCGCGAAGTAAACAGCAAACTCTATTATGTAAAATATATTGTTCTTGCTGAAAGCAATATAGGGCTTCATGATTTCTCCCCTTCAGGGGACGGGGGCAGCATTACCATTGCTACCGTTCGTCCCGAAACAATTTTAGGCGATACTGCCATTTGTGTAAATCCAAAAGATGACCGTTATAAACATCTTGTTGGCAAAACAGCATTGGTACCGCTGATCAATCGCCGCATACCTATTATAGCAGATGGCTATGTTGAAATGGATTTTGGAACCGGTGCCTTAAAGATCACGCCCGCACATGATATAAATGATTATAACATTGGTAAGAAATACAATCTTGATGTTATAAATATTATGAACGATGATGGCACCATGAGTGAAGCGGCGCAACTGTTTATTGGCGATGACAGATTTGAAGCGCGCAAAAAAATGATTACTGCGCTTGAAGAGGCAAAGCAGGTTGTAAAGACCGAAGAGTATAAAAATCAAATTGGTTTTAGTGAACGCAGCGATGCAGTGGTTGAACCGAGATTGAGTTTGCAATGGTGGGTAAACATGAAAAAATTAAGTGAACCTGCATTAAAAGCTGTTGTTGAAGAAGCGATAAAATTCTTTCCTCCAAAATATGTGAACACCTACAGGTATTGGATGGAAAATATTAAAGACTGGTGTATCAGCCGACAGTTGTGGTGGGGACAAAGAATTCCAGCATGGTATGATGAAGATGGAAATTATTGTGTTGCCGAAACGGAAGAAATTGCGCGCAAAAAGCTGCTTGCCATGCGCGCAGAAAAACATGTTACAACACAGGAATCAAAGATCGAGCAGGATGAAGATGTGCTCGATACATGGTTCTCATCATGGCTTTGGCCAATAGAAGTTTTTAAAGGCATATCCAATCCAAACAATGCTGACATTAATTATTATTATCCCACACAAACATTGGTAACAGCACCCGAAATAATTTTCTTCTGGGTTGCAAGAATGATCGTAAGTGGCTTTGAGTACAAACATGCAAAGCCTTTTAGCAATGTTTATTTTACAGGTATTGTTCGGGATGAGTTGGGAAGAAAGATGAGCAAGAGTTTAGGCAATTCACCTGATTTAATTGCACTGATTGATAAATATGGCGCAGATGCTGTACGTTTCGGAACCATCATCTCCTCTCCTGCCGGCAATGATTTGTTGTTTGATGTAAAAGAAGAAAGCACGTTAAAACAAGGCAGTTTCTTCATCAACAAGGTTTGGAATGCGGTGAAGCTGGTAAAAATGTGGGAGGATAAGTTGCAAGGTGCAAGTAGCAAGATGCAAGATACCAGCAACCAGCAACCAGTAACCAGCAACTTTGCCGTTCTGTGGTTTGAGAATAGATTAAACGAAGTAAGGCTTGAAATAGAAAAACAGTATCAGCAATTCAGATTAAGCGAAGCTTTAAAAACAATTTATTCGTTGATCTGGGATGATTTCTGCAGTTGGTATTTGGAATGGATAAAGCCGGGATTTGAACAACCAATAGATACAAATGTTTATAACAGTACAATAGAATTTTTTGAAGAACTGATGCAGTTGCTGCATCCATTTATGCCGTTTGTTACCGAAGAAGTTTATCATTTGCTGAGTGCACATGAGGATGATATTTGTGTGAGGCAAATGAATAATGAACAATTAATAATTAATAATGAAATTCTCGATTCAGGCGCTTTATTAAAAAACGTAATTACGGCAATTCGCGATACAAGAAACAGGAACAATATAAAGCCGAAAGAATCAATTGAATTATTTATACAGGCTGGAGATGAAAATGCGTATAAAGCAGTAGAGACAATTTTATTGAAACAGGTAAATGCAAAAACAATTGCTTTCACTAAAGAAAATATTTCGGAAACAATTGTAATAACAAATGAGAAAGATAAGTTTTATATCAAGAGTGAAATGGAAGCAGATACAACCGCATTAAAATCTGAGCTGGAAAAAGATCTCTCTTATCAGAAAAATTTTCTTCTGTCTGTGCAAAAAAAATTAAGCAACGAACGCTTTGTACAAAACGCAAAACCTGAGGTGGTTGAACTGGAAAGAAAGAAACAGGCTGATGCGGAAGCAAGAATAAAAACACTGGAAGAAAGTTTGCAGGATTTGAATTAGAAAATTGTAATGAAAAGAATAAGAATATTTATACAAGGCATCTTACTTACAGGATGCTTTTTTATTGCCACTAACAGTAAAGCCCAGAACTGGGATATCAACCTTTTAAGAAGTATTAATCCGCAGGATCCTAATTCATTTGTATGGAAGGGGTTTACATCTTCTGCATATCCGCTAAGTGTTGCAGTACCTGTTGGGCTTTGGGTGGATGGAAAGATTGAGCACAATAAAAAAGCAGAATACAATGCTTATGAAATTGCAGGCAGTGTGATTATTGCTGCAGGAGCAGCAGAAGTGATGAAACTGATCTTCGACCGTGCACGACCCTATCAAACATATACAGATGTTTATCCTTATAAGTATGAAGATGGAAAATCATTTCCATCAGGTCATGCATCACTTGCTTTTGCAACTGCAACAAGCGTTTCATTAATATATAAAAAATGGTATGTGGTTATTCCTGCGTATGCATGGGCATTCGGCGTTGGTTATTCAAGATTATATTTGGGTGCGCATTATCCTACTGACGTTATAGGTGCTGCAGCAACAGGTGCCGGCAGCGCTTTACTCTCGCATTGGATAAGCAAAAAAATTTTTAAGTAATGGTTGCAGATTCAAATATCATTATCCGCGAAGCGACAGAAAAAGACATTCCTTTAATAAACCAGCTTGCACATACAATATGGACTTTCACGTATAAAGAAATTCTTTCGCCTGCGCAACTGGATTATATGCTCGGATTAATTTACAGTGAAGCATCCCTGCAAAAACAATTTAGTGAAGGCCATAATTTTTTAATTGTTGAAGAAGATAAAAAACCAGTTGCATTTGCTGATTATAGTTTACTGAAAGATGCTGTATATAAGCTGAATAAAATTTATGTATTGCAAAATCTGCAAGGAAAAGGCATAGGTAAGTTGCTGCTAGAAAATGTTGTAAAAAGAGTAAAAGCAAAATATGCAACGGCGTTATTACTAAATGTTAACCGTTATAATAAAGCCAAGCAGTTTTATGAACGGCTTGGCTTTACTGTTATCAGCGAAGAAGATATTGATATTGGGGAAGGTTATTTTATGAATGATTATATAATGAGCTTGAATCTTTGAACATACTTAAGAATTAATCAACCAAACTGCATATCATTTCACAAGTGTAGATCAGGTTGAGCATGACGATTGTGTTGTTGCTAATTACAGTTTATCTACTTCAACGTTTCATTCAGCCACTCAAAAAATTCATGCTGCCAAACCATTGCATCCTGTGCTTTTAATACCCAGTGATTTTCATCAGGAAGAAATATAAACCTGCTTTTAATACCTTTTAACTGCGCTGCCTGGAATGCCTGTTGACCTTGTTCGATTGGTACACGATAATCTTTACCGCCCTGGAAAATCATTATCGGTGTGTCCCAGTTCTGCACAAAATTACTTGGGCTTTGACTGAATGATCGTTGTGCAACTGCATTATTCAATTCCCAGTAAGCGCCGCCTTTTTCCCAATTTTCAAACCACATTTCATCTGTTGTTCCATACATGCTTCTGAAATCAAACACACCATCATGTGCAATAAATGTTTTGAAACGATGATTGTGCATTCCTGCCAAAGCAAACACACTGTAACCACCAAAGCTTGCACCTATACAACCTCTGCGCGCGGTATCAACAAAAGGCAAAGTTGAGGCATCATCAATTGCACTGAGATAATCTTTCAACACCAGGCCGCCCCAATCTTTACTTACATCTTCATTCCATTGTGTACCAAAACCCGGCATGCCGCGGCGACACGGTGCAACAATTACGTAACCATTAGAAGCTATTAACTGAAAGTTCCAGCGGAAAGAATAGAATTGCGTAAGTGCACTTTGCGGTCCGCCCTGACAATATAGTAATGTTGGATATTTTTTTGTTGCATCAAAGTTTGGTGGTAATACTATCCATACCAGCATCTTTTTATTATCAGTTGTAGTAACATATCTTTTCTGCCATGAACACAATGAAAGCGTATTATACGTGCTGTCGTTTATGTGTGTGAACTGTCTCAAACTTCCTGATCTCATATCCAATGCATAGATTTCTGCTGCATGATTAAAATCCGTTCGTGTAACAAACACAGTATTATTTGCTTCACCTACAATACTGCTGATATCAAACTCGCCTGTTGTAACCTGGCGTATAACAGCAGCCATTTTTGTTTTGCCTGGATAATTCACTTCAAACAGTTGCAGCGTTCCATCAACAGGTGCGATAAAATAAATGTTCTTATCATCATTACTCCATTTAAAACTTTCAACATTAATCTCATCACGGCCTGCAGTTAGATTCATTTTCGTGATACCGTCTGATACAACCAGGTCCTGTTTGTCCGCTTCATAGCCTTCGCGTTTCATGCTCAACCATGCCAGCTCTCCTTTTTTGTTGTATGATGGATTAACATCATAACCCATCATGCCTTCCGTTAAGTTTTTTGTTTCGCCGGTTGCAACATTGTATTCGAATAAATCGGTATTGGTGCTGATGGCATATTCCGTTCCCTGCTTTTGCTTGGTTACATATACAACATGGTTTCCATCAGGATTCCATAAATAATCCTCATCGCCTCCGAAAGGTTTTTGCGGACAATCATAAGACTGACCCTGCATCAAATCTTTTTTGTTTGAACCATCTGCTGCTGATAAAAATATATGACTGAATTTTCCATCTTCCCATGTATCCCAATGACGATACATAAGGGAGTTATATACCTGTACATTGCTTTTTGAAAGGTCAGGATAAAAGTCGCTGCCATATACATTCATGATCTTTACATCACTGTCGCTTATTTTCCATTTACCATCGGGCGAAATATGATTATTATATACAAGCGTATCCGCATTGTTGATTGTTTCAGGAGTTCCGCCGTCAACAGGTAAGCGATACGTTTTAGCGAAGCTTTTATTCTGCGAAACATCCGGCGTACTTACGGCATACACAACATATTTTTTATCTTTTGAAACACCGATAGCATTCAGCCTTCCAAGCTTCCATAAAAGTTCGGGCGTCATTACGTTTTGTGCAAGGCAAAACAAAGGCGCAAAAACAAGCAACAGTAAAAATGTTTTTTTCATGAGATGAATTTTCCTCACCCTCGTTCTCTCCCGATGCATCGGGAGGGATGCCCAACTTCCGGGTGTGATTATAAAATATTGCAACGGGCATTGCATTTTGATGATAAAATTTATTTTTTTCAAACTTCGTTTGATTTTTCTATTTGGTTACAGGCAAATGAACTGGTGGCATCACAGTTGCGCCTGTCCCGGGGAGGAGCAAAGCGAAGGAACCCGGGATCGCAGCACTTCTGTTGTATATCGTTGTGCAACTCCGGTTTCAAATTCAAATCAGCCATTTAATTTTCATGCTTAAAGATTATTAAAAAATTCTTTGAACCACGAAGACACAAATTTGTAATCCTGCTTCGTGTTACTTTATGCCTTTGAGCCTTTGTGGTTTTATATTGCTGCCAAATATTTCAATGCAACAAGTGTTGCGATCCCAAATCGTTTTGCCCCGGGACAGGCTGCAACGGACAATGCCACAAAGACCGCAGATGGTAACATAATTATTCTTATTGTTTCTTACAGCAAAATTCCTTTCAGGAAGAAATAAGCAATCGAAAAATAAATTACAATGCCTGTTACATCAACCAACGTGGCAACAAATGGCGCGGATGAAACAGCAGGATCGGCGCCAAGCCGCTTAAGCACTATTGGCAGCATTGAGCCGGTTAGTGTTCCCCATAATACAACGCCTATTAAAGAAATACCTACACTTACTGCAATGAGAAACCAATGTTCTTTATATAGGTCTTCTATCACACCATGCTGCATAAGAAAATGCCAGATGCAGATTCTTGTAAAACCAATAACACCAAGAATGCTGCCTAACAAAATGCCGCTTAAAATTTCACGGCGCATTACACGCCACCAGTCAGTTAGATATATATCGCCTACTGCCATAGCCTGTATCACCAATGTTGATGCCTGTGAACCACTATTACCACCACTGCTCATGATGAGTGGAATGAACATGGCAAGTACTGTTGCCTTTGTGATCTCATCATTAAAATAAGCCATAGCGGTTGCAGTAAGCAATTCACTCAGGAATAATACGATCAGCCAGCCCGCTCTTTTGCGTATCAGTTTAAACAACGGTGTATCAAGATAAGGCTCATCCAATGCTTCGGTACCACCTATCTTTTGTATGTCTTCACTGAATTCTTCATTGGTAACCCAGAGTATATCGTCTATCGTAACAATGCCCATGAGAATATTATTATCATCTGTTACGGGCAGTGCCACGCGGTTGTTCATTTTAAATATTTCATTGGCATGCTCCTGGTCGTCATTAACGCCTAACGCTATTACGCGCTCGTCCATCAATTGTTCTATCCTTGTATCCGGCGAAGCAAGAATGATGTCTCTTATTCTTAAATCATCCAGTAATTCTCCTTTGCGGTTAACAACATAAATAACATCTATCGTTTCTGTATTCTTCGCCACTTTACGAATAGTATGCAATACCTGTTCAATTGTATTGAATGGATAGACGTAAACATAATCAGGCGTCATCAGCCTGCCAATGCTGTCTTCAGGATAACCCAGCATGGCAAGTGTAACTTTGCGTTCATCTGCATTCAGCAGTTTTATAAGATCGCGTATTACATTCTTGGGAAGTTCTTCAAAAAAATCGGTACGGTCATCGGCAGGCAGTTCATTCAGCAGTTCAGCGGTTTTAAATGAAGGCAGTTCATGTACAATTTGTTTTTGTACACTCAGGTCAAGAATTTTAAAAACGGCAGCCGCCCGGTTGATCGCCATATTGGCAACGATCTGCGCTTCATAATCAGGATTATCATATATCAGATCTGCAACATCACTTATATTCTGATCATCGAGGAAACTGCGCAAATCCTGCAGGTTGTTTTGCTGCACCAGTTGTTCAAACTGTTCTTTTATTGAAGGCTGTTCCACTTCCGGACTCATAAAGCGCAAATTATGAAAACAAATTTTAGAGAAATGAAGAAAAATTCAATATAAAAAAAACAAGACAATCAAACCCTGCACATTATATTGTGCACTAATTACTTTCACTATTAATGATCTCATGCTTAACCATCGCGTCGTCGCCTAAACGTGGCAGGGGCGTTTTTACAACCGAAAATTTAAAGAAGGGCATCTTGCTCGAAACTTCTCCTGTTGTTGTATTAACGGAAAAAGACAGGAAAACTATAGAGAAGACATTATTATATCATTATGTTTTTGAATGGGGGAAAGACAAAAAAAAAGCAGCGCTTGCTTTAGGCTATGTTTCTCTATATAATCATAGTTACGATGCCAACTGCGAATATGAAATGGATTACGGTAAAAAAATAATGAGCATAAAAACCGTCCGTGATATAAAGAAAGGGGAAGAGCTGTTTATCAACTACAATGCTATTCCTGATGATAAAACGAAGGTTTGGTTTGATACTGAATAAAGCGCGTAAACCCGTGAAAAGAAAATTCAAGCCTTACATAAACTCTTTTATATCGGCCATAATACGACGTGCAATATTATCAGCAGTGGTTTCAAAATTGCTTTCTGCATAAATACGAATAACAGGCTCGGTATTGCTTGTGCGCAGGTGCACCCAATCATTATCAAATTCTATTTTTAAACCGTCTTCAGTATTCAGCGGATGATTTTTGTATTTGCGTTGAAGGTGCGTGAATATTTTTTTCACATCCACGCCATCGCCCAATTCTATTTTGTTTTTGCTGATAAAGTAATCGGGATACGTTCTGCGCAACTGCAACGCGCTTTTTCCATTTTGTGCGAGGTAGGTTAAAAATATAGCGATGCCTACAAGCGCATCACGGCCATAATGCAATTGCGGTAATATAATTCCACCATTGCCTTCACCACCGATAACTGCATTCACTTCTTTCATTTTAGATACCACATTCACCTCTCCCACTGCACTTGAAAAATATTCGCCACCATTTTTAAGCGTTACATCTTTCAAAGCCTTTGTAGAAGAAAGATTGCTTACCGTATTGCCTTTTGTTTGCTGCAGCACATAATCAGCAACGGCGACCAATGTGTATTCCTCACCAAATAAACTTCCATCTTCGCAAATAAAACAGAGCCGATCAACATCAGGATCAACGGCAATGCCGAGATCTGCTTTTTGTTTTTTTACTTCATTACATAAACCGTTAAGGTGTTGCGGCAAAGGTTCCGGGTTATGCGCAAACCTGCCGTTGATCTCTTCATTCAACAAAATAATATCTTTTACACCCAGTACTTTTAACAACGCGGGAACAGCCAATGCACCTGTACTGTTGATACAATCAACAACGATCTTAAATTTTTTCTTCTTTATGGCAACGCTGTCAATCATTGGCAACTGAACAATCGCCTCAATATGTTTTTCAAGCGCTGCAGTGTCGTTGGTTACTGTTCCTAATTTATCAACACCAACAAAAGAGAATGCCTCTTTTTCAGCGATCGAAAGCAATTGTTCGCCATCTTCAGCACTTAAAAACTCACTTTTGCTGTTGAGTAATTTAAGTGCGTTCCATTCAGCGCCGTTATGACTTGCGGTGACGATGATGCCGCCATCTGCATTATTAAAAATAACCGCCATCTCCACAGTTGGCGTTGTACTGAGATCCAGATTGATAACATTAATACCGCTTGCTGCCAATGATGATAATACCAGTTGCTGAATATACGCTCCGCTTATGCGTCCATCTCTTCCCACAACAACTGTAAAAGATTTTTTTTCAGACTGCTGCTTTAACCAGGATGCATATGCCGAAGTAAAGTTCACTATATCAACAGGACTCAGCGAGTTTGAAGGTTTCCCACCGATCGTTCCCCTTATTCCTGATATACTTTTTATTAAAGGCATTTTTTGCGGTTATTTGCAGTACGCAAACATAGCAGAAAAAATAAGATGCCGTTTTTAAGTTGATAAATAATTGGCGATACACTAAAACTTTTATCTATGCAGGCCGCTGAATGGTTTAAAATATGGTTTAGCTCTCCTTATTATGATATACTGTACAAAAGAAGGGACAGGGAAGAAGCGGAAAAGTTCATTGATACATTGGCAGGTTACCTGGAGATACCGCAACACAGTTTTATTCTTGACGCAGCCTGTGGTAAAGGCAGGCATAGTATTGCGCTTGCCGCAAAAGGCTTTGATGTTACCGGCATTGATATTTGCGTTCCTGCTATAACAGAAGCAAAAAAATATGAACTAGAAAACCTGCATTTTTATCTGCATGATATGCGGTTGCCGTTTTATATCAATTACTTTAATTATGCTTTTAACTTTTTCACAAGCTTTGGTTATTTCAGAACGATGCGCGAACATAATGATGCCATGCGCACCATTGCACAAAGCCTGAGGCCAAACGGCATCTTTACAATTGATTACCTGAATGCTTACTATACTGAAAAAAACTTAAAGCCATCTGATACCATTGAAGCAGATGATGTGTTATTTGAAATTAAAAGATGGTTTGATGATGCATATTTTTATAAAACCATCAACGTTACTGATAAGCAAAAAAATATACAGGAAAGTTTTACTGAACGCGTGGAAAAATTTCACATAAGGGATTTTACAGATATGCTTTCATTCCAGGGATTGCAGGTAGAGAATATTTTTGGTGATTATGATTTGCATGAATACAACGAAAAAGAATCTGCAAGAATGATCATTACTGCAAGAAAAGTTCATTAAATATTATTTCGCAACTTTACCCGCAACAGGCATATTGAAAGCAATTGTGTCATCAGGTTTTGCAACAAACATGTTATCAGGAGTTGCTTTGTAAATATCAAAACCAGTTGACTTTCCTGTGTATATTAATTTTGGCGCAGGTAATTTCAGCACTGAGTTATCTATATTTAATTGCGGTTCTGTAATGGCATACTGCTGTGGCAAAACAGCTTTTTGTGATTCTAAAAATGTATTATTCTGGCTAAAGTTATGATGATATAACGTTAATGAATCTGCATGAAAATTTGATTGCGCTTTTGCATTAGCGGTTATCATCAGGCTAAAGAAAAAAATACAATATTTCATTTGTAAGCGTTTACTACAAACTTATAAAATATGTGGAACACTTTAGAAAACTGGGATCATTATCTTTTTCATAAAATAAATACTGATTGGACAAATTCATTCCTCGATCATAATTACCCGTGGTGGCGTGATGATACGATGTCGTATCCTGTGTATTTGTTTTTGCTCGTGTTTATATTAATGAATTTCGGATGGCGCGCATGGACGTGGATTTTATTCATCGCAATCAATGTAACCATTACCGACCAGTTAAGCAGCACATTTATTAAGAACTGGGCACATCGTTTACGTCCCTGCCAGGATCCTGCAATGGAAGGCCATGTACGCATGTTATTAAATCATTGCAGCGGCGGTTACAGTTTTCCTTCTTCACATGCCATCAATCATTTTGGTGCGGCTTTCTTTTTGCATTACACTTTGAAAAATTATTTAGGCAAGTGGACGTATGTCTTTTTCTTCTGGGCGGCATCTATCAGTTACGGGCAGATTTATGTAGGCGTACATTATCCTTTGGATGTTTTAGGTGGCGCAGTAATGGGAAGTATTGTAGGATATTGCGTGGCGCTTATTTATAATAAAAAGATCGGTTTGCCTGAATTAAGAACAGCAATGGGAAGTTAAAAATCACCTTACGATCTTATTTGTATTTTTGCAGGAATGAATAATGCTCTAAACTATTACCGTATTACGCTTACGAAAATGCTCACTTTTTTTCCCGCGCATTTATTCTTGAAGATTGTATTGCTCTTATTGATTTCAATAAGAATTAGCAATAGTGTTAGTTCCTTTTACTTCACAAAAACATATTGATTAGTTTTACAGCTTTTTATGAATGAAATACTCATTATTCTTGCGCTTATTCTCCTCAATGGCGTTTTTTCAATGGCTGAAATAGCGCTTGTATCATCACGCAAATCAAGATTGGAAGCACAGGCCAATAAAGGTGATAAACGGGCAGCAGAAGCTTTAAAACTTGCCAATCATCCTGATACTTTTATTTCAACAACGCAGATAGGTATTACATTTATCGGGATACTAAATGGTATTTTTTCAGGCGAACATATTAAAGATGGCCTTGTTCAATTTTTCAATCACCATCCGCTTACAGCACCTTACAGCAATGGCTTGGGCACCGCAGTTGTTGTGATGATCGTAACTTATTTTTCCCTGGTGCTGGGCGAGCTTGTACCAAAGAAAATAGGCTTAAGTAATCCTGAAGGAATTTCCAAAGCGTTTGCTGCGCCTATGCGTATCATAAGCATGATAAGTTACCCGTTTGTATTGCTGCTTACAAAATCGGCAAACTTTATTACCGATCTTTTCCGGCTCAGGAACAAGGATAATAATGTAACAGAAGATGAAATTAAAGCCATCATTAATGAAGGCACCGAGCAGGGCACCATTGAAGAAGCTGAACAGGAAATTATTGAGCGCGTGTTCCATCTTGGTGACAGGAACATCACTTCGCTGATGACGCATCGCAGTGATATAATATGGCTTGATGTGAATCTTCCGGTTGACGATGTGCAAACTTTACCTGAATAAAAAATTCACAGTATCTATCCTGTCTGCGACGGAACAATTGACAACATAAAAGGTATTGTTTCATTAAAAAATATTATTAAGGCGAAATCAGGAACTGTTTTGAAGGATGTAATGACACCTGGCTTTTTTGTACCCGAAAATAATTCAGCTTACAAATTGCTCGAAAGATTTAAAGAAATGAAATCGCATTATGCTTTCATTGTTGATGAATATGGAACGTTGCAGGGCATAGTTACATTGAACGATATTCTTGATGCTATTGTGGGTGAAGTACCGCATCTTGATGAAGAAACCTATGAAATCGTTGAACGAAAAGACGGAAGTTTTTTGATTGATGCGCAAATACCTTTTTATAATTTTCTAAGTTACTTTGAGCATACAGATTACCTGAATGAAGATGAACAACAGTTTGATACACTTGCCGGGTTTATTTTAGATGAGCTGGAACGCATTCCTCAAACAGGTGAACAGTTTGAATGGCATGGATTCAGGTTTGAGATAATGGATATGGATAATAACCGCATTGATAAAGTACTTGTGTATAAACCACAGGAAGAAGAATTAAAATCTGAAAACGATTAATCAACGCCTGTAGCGCCATCACGCACTTTTATTTTCTTTTTATTTGAATTCTTTTTTTCATATTCAAGCACTTCAGGCGGCTTGTTTTTATTTGCTATAGATGTTGAATCTGTTTTTTGATGAGCACTGCCTGTTGAATCTGTAGCAGCTATATTCTTTTTGCCTGTTGTTGCCGGCACAAGCTGATCTATCACATATTCTTCAGTTTTAGTTATGGTTTGCCGTTCAGGATCATAATATGTCCATATACCATGCTTAACTGAAGATGCTTCTACTTTTACAATCTTAAGATCGTATTGATCAGAATTATCCAAATGATAAACCCTTATTGTATCATATGGATTTAAAGGATCGATTGCCTTCCAGCTTTCTTCCCGCATTAAACCTGAAAGATTATAATACCTGCAGACACCATCCTTATTTCCCCACCTGTAGTTTTCTTCTGCAATAACATCACCCATTAAATTATAGGTTGTCCATGTGCCATCTTTTTTATCATCTTTATATGCACCTTCTTGCTGGTAACCAGGTTCACCATGATTATCTACTACACGAATCACCCATTTGCCTTGTTTGTGATCCTGAAAATCAGTGCAGTTGATCGTATCACGATTAGTATCCAGCTTATAAGTTTTGCACTGGCTGTAAGAATGTTGACAAAAGAAGAAAATCATCAATAAGCCTATACCACTTTTCATACTCTTTAAACGCTTAAAAAGAAAGTTTCTTGTGCTTTTAGAAGCTAAGAATTGTTTGATTTATTTTTTTGTTGCCGGCAAATTAACTCCCGTTAATCTTCGTTGCGTCATAACACTTGTACTGTATATCATTGTGCCGCAACAGTTCCGGTTAATAGCTTTAAACAATATGTGACCTTAAACAGTTTTAAACTACTTTAAAGAAGCTCTTACAGTTTTAACTTCAGTTGGTAAAACCGCTGAAGACTTATTTTCAAAACTGCCGCGTACATACGTTAGTATATCTGCAATCTGCTGATCAGTTAAATAATTTTGTGCAGGCATATTGTTAGAATAAGATTCACCATCTACATCAACATGCTGGGCAACAGAACCCTGCAATACCCATTTAATTAATTTTTCTTTATCACCGGTTACATAAGAAGTTTGTGTAAGCGGAGGATTCATTCTTGGTACGCCACTTCCATCGGCCTGGTGGCAGGTGAGGCAATATTTTTTATATAAGGCTGCGCCCCGTTGTTTTGAAGTTTGTTGCTGTTGTGCGCTGATTGTAACAATAGCACTTATGCAGCAGGCTAAAACGATAATTTTTCTGATCATTTATTTTCCGTTATACATTATTCTATAAATAGTTCCACCTGCATCATCACTTACATATAAAGAGCCGTCCGGGCCTTGAGCTAATCCACAGGGACGATGCTTTGCTTTTGAAGGCTGCATAAATTGTGGTCCTCCTGAAAAGTCATCTGCAAAAATTTCCCAATCTCCGCTTGGCTTTCCATCTTTAAAAGGAACAAACGCAACCAGATATCCTTTCTGAGGTTCCGGTGATCTGTTCCATGAACCATGAAATGCTATGAACGCACCATTTTTATATCTTTCAGGAAACATACTTCCGGTATAAAATAACAACCCATTTGGTGCCATATGACCAGGGAAAGCAACTACCGGGTCTTGTGCATTTTCACCGCCTTCTTTTCTACCATCACCACCATATTCAGGTGCTAAAATCTTTTTATGCTGGACCTGATCATAATACATGTATGGCCAACCACAATTACTTCCTTTGTGCAATTCATACATACATTCTGCAGGCAATTCTGCGCTTTGCTTATCAGTGAACATGGCCGGAAAAATATCATGCAATTGATCGCGGCCATGTTGCATTACAAACAAACTATTGGTTGCAGTATTCCAATCGAGGCCTACTACATTACGTAAACCTGTTGCGTAATGCACACCATCACCATAGGTTTGATTTTGCTTGTCAATTTTGAATTGCCAGATACCTGCTGCAGAATCAAGAATGGGACAAGGATTAATTCCCATTGATCCGGTTGCCCTGTCCTGCTCCTGGCAGGAGTTTGAATAAGCGCCAATGTTCACATAAACGTTTCCATCATTGTCTAATGTTACAGACTTGGATTCATGTTCATTTCTTTCAATCAATCCTGTAACTACTTTTTCAGGATTATCAGGATCGAGCGGTTTATTATCTGCACCAAGTTTATATCTGAAAACTTCTTCATTGGAAGAAGCATATAAATAACCATCTTTCAGGTACATTCCGGTGCCGATATAATTTCCAAAGCCGAACTTTTGCTCAGCAGTGCCATCGTTATCTGCATCATGCAGCAGATAAATTCCTTTGCCATTTTTAAGCTTCTCAATCTTTACAAAAATATCGCCGTTTGAAGCCACTGCAATATGCCTTGCAACACCCAAACCATCTGCTACTTTTATGGCAGTAAATCCTTTTGGAAGCTTTAAACCTGCATTTGATGGATCTGATTTTACAGATTGTGCACATGAACCTATTGACACAATTAAGCCTAATACAAACAGATAATGGATTGCTTTCATAAATTATTTTATAAAACAAAAATAGCACTATCAAAATAAGTAATGAAACCAATAAAAAAGCCCCGCTTAATGCGGAGCTTTTATTTCATTTAAAGATGAATTATTTCTCTTCTTCTTTCTTTAATTTTTCTTTTATTTCAGCTAAAGCGCTCAGATCACCAAGTGTTGCTTTTTCAACTTTGTTCTGAATGGTCTTAACGGTTTTACGTGTTTTTTCAGATTCAACTTTTGCTTCTTTCTTGGCTGCTTCCTGCTCCTGAACCTTTGCCTGTTCCCATATCCTGGTATGGCTTACAAGAATGCGCTTTTCGTTGCGGTCAAATTCAATCACCATAAATTGGGCAGTTTCATCTGCAACCAAACTCTTACCATCTTCTTTAATTAAGTGACGATTAGGTGCGAATCCTTCCAAACCATAAGGCAATTGAACAATAGCACCACGATCATCTTTCCTGATAATAGTACCTTCATGTATGCTGCCAACAGCGAATGTATCCTGGAGCGCTGTCCATGGGTCTTCTTCAAGCTGTTTATGTCCAAGCTGCAATTTGCGGTTTTCTTTGTCTATCGCCATTATCAGCACATCAATCTGTTCGCCGTTCTTTGTGTATTCGCCGGGATGGTTAAAGCGTTTCAACCAGCTCAGATCGCTGATGTGGATCATACCACCAATTCCTGGTTCAAGTTCTACAAACACACCATAAGGAGTAATATTTTTTACTGTGCCTTTATGTTTGCTGCCTTCAGGATATTTGGTTTCGATATTATTCCATGGATCTTCTGTAAGCTGTTTGATAGAAAGACTCATTTTGCGTGAATCTTTATCAAGCGTTACCACTTTTGCTTCATGCTCATCGCCAAGCTTAAAGAATTCTTTAGCATTAATTGGCGTGTTTGCCCATGTAATTTCACTTACATGCACCAAACCTTCAACACCGGGAAGAATTTCCAGGAAAGCGCCATAATCTTCAATATTTACAACTTTACCTTTTACAGTTGCGCCTTCATGTATGAATTCAGGCAATACATCCCATGGATGCGGAGTAAGTTGTTTCAAGCCAAGGCTGATGCGTTTTTTGTCGTCATCAAAATCCAGTACAACAACCTGTAACTTTTGATCCATCTTCACTACTTCGCTCGGATGAGAGATACGTCCCCATGAAATATCGGTGATATACAGTAAGCCATCCAGTCCACCAAGATCCATAAAAGCACCGAAGTCTGTAATATTCTTGACAGTACCTTCAAGCACCTGGCCTTTTTCAAGCTTGCTAATGATCTCTGCGCGCTGTGCTTCAATATCGCTTTCAATCAAAGCTTTGTGAGATACTACTGCATTTTTAATAGCTTCATTGATCTTAACAACCTTAAATTCCATTGTTTTGCCCACAAACTGATCATAATCAGTAACAGGCTTCACATCGATCTGAGATCCTGGCAGGAACGTTTCGAGACCGAATACATCTACGATCAGGCCACCTTTTGTTTTACTTGTAACGTAGCCGGTAACCACTTCGCCGGTTTTGTGTACTTCAACAATTCTTTCCCAGGCGCGGAAAACCCGTGCCTGTTTGCGGCTAAGGTGAAGATTGCCATCGCGGTCTTCTTTTTCAACCACCATTACTTCAACCAAATCGCCCACTTTAAAATTCGGATTGTCGCGGAACTCATTTAAAGAAACAAGGCCATCACTTTTAAAACCAATGTTTATAACAGCATCAGTTTTAGTTAAAGCCACAAGGTTTCCATTTACGATCTCGCCATCTTCAATGGCTACGAAAGTGTTTTCGTATACTTTGTCGTATTTCTCTTTTTCTTCCTTGTTATACTGCGTAACATTACGCTTGTCAACACTCCAGTCGAAATCATCGTGTGCTGCAAGTTTCTCTTCAACAGGTTTTGGAAGCGATTCTGAAACGGTGTTTTCAATTACGGTTTGAGGATTATCTGCAGAAGCTGTTTCTTCTGCTACAGGTGCATTTGTTGTCGCTGTAGTTGCTTCAGCCTGTGGGGCTTCAGCAGACTCCTGTACATCAGCGTTTGTGTTAGGAATATCATTTTCACTCATAATAAAAATCCCGTCTGTTTTTAACCGGGGCGGCAAAATTAAGAAAAAAGCACCAATTAATAGTGCTTTAAAGTGAATTTAAGTATGTAACAACAAATCAGGAATGTATGTAATTCTGCAAATGTTCGATGGTTTCTTTTTGTGTAAGGATCGTTTCTGTAACAACGTCGTTGATGGAAATAATTCCCGCAAGATTGCCGTGCTCAATTACCGGCAAATACCTGAGATTATTGGCAGACATAAGCTCCATGCAATGCTCTACAGAATCTTTCTTTATAACAGTAGGATAGTCTGTATTCATGATCTCACCAACGGTGGTTTCACTGGAAGAACGACCCTTTAAGATCACTTTTCTTGAATAATCCCGCTCGGTCATAAGACCGATAAACTTATCGTTCTGCACTACAGCTACAGAACCAATATTTTTATCGGCCATAAGTTTTAAGGCTTCTATTACGGTAAGCTCTGATTGAACTGTTTCTACATGGTTCCCTTTTCTTTTCAATATGTCAGCAACGTTTCTCATGAAATAAAAATACAAAAAAAAGTTCATGGTACTTCATGAAAAATGATCTCTATTTTTTATTCTTTTTTTCCTGCTGTTTTAACTGCTGTACTTTTTTCTGGCTTTCCAGCATCTTTTCATATTGTTCCTGCCATTTGCTTTTGGGTTTTACTTTCGGCGCTTTGCGGCGTTCATGCATCTGGGCAAGAATTTTATCATGATCGAGGATATAATTCTGAATAGTATACTGAATGCTCAACGTAATAAGATTGGATACTGTATAATACCATGTTAATGCTGCAGGAAGCGAATTAAAGAAGAGCAGCATAAATACCGGGTAAATAAACGGCATGTATTTCAACATAGGATTGTTAGGATCCTGTGGTGTCATGTTCATATTATAGAGCGAGATCAAAAAGCTTGTGACTACTGCCAATAAAGCGAATAGACTAAGGTGGTCGCCAATCATAAAAACCTTTGTTCCAAAGTTTACAAGAACATCATATGTTGAAAGGTCTTTTGACCATAGGAAAGGCTGGCCTCTTAAACTTATATTTGAATTAAAGAAACTGTACAAAGCAAAGAAGATAGGTATCTGCAATATTAATGGCAAACATCCGCCTAAAGGATTTACACCCGCGCCCCTGAATAACTTCATCTGCTCCATTGCAAAACCTTGCTGGTCTGATCCGTATTTTTTACGTAATTCATCCAGTTCGGGCCTTAATAACTTCATGCGTGCACCGCTTTTATAACTGCGGTAAACCAACGGAGAAGTTACAAGCCTGATAAAAATTGTAAGCAAAGCGATCACCCAGCCATACACCGAAATGAAACCGGCAAAAAAGTTGAACACAGGCATGATAACGTACTTGTTAATAGGCCTTACAAAAGAATACATGTCTCTTCCAAGGTTGATTATCTGATCCATGTTCGGCGCTGCAGATTGTAATGTTTTATAATCATTCGGGCCGAAATACAATTGCATAGGAATGGTGACAGAAGCAGATGCAGGCACCTGCATTTGAAGATTGGCATCTACAAGACCTAAAACCTGGCTACTGTCTGTGCTGCGTGTCCAGTTAACTTTGCCATTATTAAAATTGCCTTTTGCAATCAATGTGGAATTGAAGAATTGCTGCACAGCGCTTATCCACTGCACCGGCTTTTCAAATGAATGGTCTGTATGACTGGATATATAATCAAAATCATTGCCTTCAGAAAAACAAACATCCGCCATGCGGCGCTCATAATCATTAGATGCTTCCACCTGCATCATTTCTGAAGCGAAATGAAAATTTACGGTATTGTTTGTAATAAGCCTTGGAGCATTATTCAACTCTATGTTCCAATCAATCAGGTAACTACCAGGTTTGATGATAAACTGATGAACAATGCCAGTATGCGAAGAATCTGATAAAGTAAACTGGATCGTTTGACTTCCATCAGCATTTTTTACCGGTTGGGATGCGGTAAAATTCATCTCATTTGTGGAGGCAGAGCTACCGGAACCTGTGTTAATATTATAGCTAATAACATCCCTGTTGTTATTAGCCAATGTTACCAATCCTCCTGTTTGGGAAGGATATTTTTTAAGCTCAACCGATTTTACAGTTCCCCCTTTCGATGTAAATACAACCTTTATAAGGTCGTTTTCAACCGTCACCAATTGCTCGGGAGTATTAACAGCACTGGCAAAATTGCCTGTTGTACTTTGTTTTACAATTGAATCATTATGCAATGAATCAAGCGTTGCAGCAGCCTTTTGTTGGGGAGTAATCTTACTGAGAGAATCAAGATGCAATGAATCAGCTTTATGTTGACTATAGGTTGCTAAAGCTGACTGTTCTTTATTAGTGTACCAGAAAAAAACAAAAAATAAAATTGCCAATAAAACAATACCAATGACCGTATTCTTATCCTTCATAGTAAAAAATGAGCGGCAAAGGTAACAGATTGAAGAATTGCAAATTTTTCCAAGTTCAAAATGTTTCTTAATAAACCGGGTGTTGGAAGAGGGCTGTTTAGGCGCACATATTAGCCGGTAACCAGGGCTCCCATGCCCTGCTGTATGCTTTGTTAATGAGACCACCGCACCGGTTTATAAAAAATATTGCTGAACTTTATACATAACTGAGGCATTCTAAGGATTGTACTATATGTTGGCGAACGCTAACAACAGCAATAAACGAAGGCCGCTTTAAACAAAAACTTTTATTAATTTATGACTGTTGCAGCATTCATATCAAACCAACCCGGGGAGCGTCAAAGTTTATTAACTGCATTACATGAAGTAATTATTGCAAATGATAAAACTGTAATAGCAGGTATTGGCTCATTGATGAGGCAGGAAATAATTATATACAATGCTCCCGGTATTTTTAAATATGGTTTAGGCAGCGCTAAAAATTACATGACCTTACACTTACTGCCTATGTATGGTTCATCAATCATTTATACAAAATATAAAGCGCTTTTACCAAAAGCAAAATTTCAAAAAGGCTGTATCAATTTTAATAACGAAGGTGAAATGCCATTAAATATTATACAGCAGTTGATACAGGAGTGTTCAACGATTGATTTGCTTAAAATAAGAGAAGCATATCAAAAATCCAGGAAAGAAAAATAATGCCGGGCAAGAATCTTAGTTCAGATAATTTTCATTACCCCCTGTTACAGCATCTTCACTTCTGCAATTAACTGCTGCAATACTGTTTTGGCATCACCGAATAACATAGAAGTTTTTGGATGAAAGAACAATTCATTTTCGATTCCTGCATAACCGGGCTTCATACTGCGCTTATTTACGATCACCATTTTTGACTCTTCCACTTCAAGGACCGGCATGCCATAAATGGGTGAGGATGGATCTGTTTTTGCAGCAGGGTTCACTACATCATTGGCGCCAAGGATCAATACAACATCTGTTGTTTTGAATTCATCATTGGCCTGATCCATCTCCAGCAAATTCTCATAATTCACATCCGCTTCAGCAAGTAATACGTTCATGTGACCGGGCATTCTTCCTGCAACAGGATGAATAGCATACTTCACTTCAACACTTTTTTCTTCCAGTAATTTTTCAAGTTCATGACAGGCATGCTGCGCCTGCGCAACCGCTAAACCATAACCCGGAACGATCATTACTTTTCTTGCATACGCCATCGCTACGGCGGCATCACTTACACTTATTTCTTTGTAATTGCCACCGGTTTTATTTTGTGACGCAGTGATATGGTTTCCGCCAAAATTTCCAATCAACACATTTTTTAAACTCCTGTTCATTGCCTTGCACATAAGAATTGTCAGCAATGTTCCTGCAGCGCCAACCAAAATGCCGCCGGTTAACATTACTTTATTATTGTACAAGAAACCGCCACAAGCTGCCGCAACACCGGTAAAAGAATTAAGCAAAGAAATTACAACAGGCATATCAGCGCCACCGATGGGAAGAACGAAGAGAACGCCATATGCAAGCGATAAAACCGGGATCAAATAAAACAACCTGTAGTTGGCAGGATCAAGCTGAAACAACAAATAGATGATCAACACAAGCGCAAGCACAAACATTGCGAGATTTAAAATATGCTGGCCCTTGAATGAATAATCTTTGATCTTACCATTCAGTTTCCCCCACGCGATCATACTGCCGGCAAAAGAAACACCGCCAATCAAAGCACCGGCATACATAGTAAGCAGGTGACCCGTCATGTTGACGGTGAGTTGCCACGGCACTTCAGACCAACCGGATTTGGTAAAGACCTCAGTAAAATGATTGAATTCAACAATGGATATTAATGCTGCACAGGCACCACCCATACCGTTAAACATGCTCACCATTTCAGGCATAGCAGTCATCTGTACTTTTTTTGCGGCAAGTGTTCCTATAATGGCGCCAATCATAATTCCACTGAAGATCCATCCATAGTTGTGTAAGGCATTTCCATTTTCATCTTTGTATAAAAAAATGGTTCCGATAATTGCCAGCGTCATACCTGCAGCAGCAATCAAATTTCCATTGCGTGCTTTTGCAGGATGGGATAACATTTTTAATCCAACGATGAATGTTACTGAGGAAATGATGTAGACGAGTGCAAGTATCACAGAAGCCCCTCCAAACTTCCCCAAAAGGAAGGCTTTTTGAAAGCGTTTATAATTTCAAGATGTTTAAAAAATATCATGTAATTATTTTTTTTCTCCTCCTTTGGAGGAGTTAGAGGAGGCTTTTTTTCCCTTAAACATTTCCAGCATCCTGTTCGTCACAACAAATCCTCCGACCACATTTAATGTTCCAAGAATCACTGCGAGGAAACCTAATATCAACGCTACGTAATTATTGCTTTCTGCTTTACCCGTTACAATGATGGCACCGATAATAACCACGCCATGTATGGCATTGGCGCCGCTCATTAACGGCGTATGCAAAACACTCGGCACATGGCCAATCACTTCAATACCCAAAAAGATCATGAGTATTACGATGTAAATGATCTGCTGATTTTCGCTTATCCAGTTCAACATGATTTAATAATTATCAATTAATAATTAATGATAGCACTTTTTCATTTACAACCTTGCCATTATGTGTAATGCAACAACCTGCAACAATATCATCACCAAAATTCAAATTGATGTTTCCATCTTTTGTAATAATGAGCTGCAGAAAATTCAATACATTCTTTCCATATAATTTACTGGCATCACCCGGCATGGTGGAGGCAAGATTGCTATTGCCAATAATGGTTATATCATTATAATGAACTGTTTCATCGTTCTTTGTTTGCAGGGTATTGCCACCTGTTGCAGCAGCAAGATCCACAATAACAGAACCTGGTTTCATAGCATGCAACATTTCATCTGTAACCAATATGGGCGCTTTCCTCCCGGGTATCTGTGCCGTGGTGATCACTATATCTGCTTTGCTGATTGAATCAGCGATCTTCTGCTGTTGCTTCTGTTTATATTCTTCCGTTTGTTCAATTGCATAACCACCGGCTTTGGATGCATCGGCAGCGCCATCTACTTCAATAAATTTTGCACCAAGGCTCATTACTTCTTCTTTCACCGCAGGTCTTGTATCAAACACTTCTACCACTGCACCTAAACGCCTTGCAGTCGCAATCGCCTGCAGGCCTGCAACGCCTGCTCCAAGAATCAACACCTTTGCAGGTGTAATGCTTCCTGCTGCTGTCATCAACATGGGAAAATACCTCGGGTAAATGTTGGCAGCTTCCAATACTGCTTTATAACCTGCAATATTTGCCTGGCTGCTTAATACATCCATACTTTGGGCGCGTGTGGAACGGGGTATCATATCCAGGCTAAAAACTGTGCTGTTCTTTTCAGCCCACTCTTTCATCAAATCAAAATTGAACAATGGCTGGTAAACACCTATTAGAATTACATTGGTTTTTAATTGCTGAATATCTTGTTTATTTAATGGATGAATGGATAAAATAATATCCGATGTATTTAATAATTGAGCGCGTTCAACAACATTTATGCTTTTTGATTGATAAAGCTGATCTGAAGCACAAGCTAATCTGCCTGCATTTCTTTCAACCTGAATAGTTACGCTTTGTTTGGTAAGTAAAGCCACCGCTTCGGGGAGAAGCGATACGCGTGTTTCAAAAGAAGGTTCTTTAAAAATCCCTATTGTCATCGGCAATATGTTCTGCCTGAAAATTATTGGCTTTTGGGTTAACAGCAAAATTTCAATCGGTTATAATATCAACAAAATGATAATAATAACACTCACACACAAAGTATAGAGTATATAATCGCTGCGGCAGTTAGTATAAACAGAGGAATTAATGACGTCTTTATGCGCTTTCAATTAGAAAATATCAATAGCGAATAATAAAATCCTGTTTTATTTTTTGCTCTGTTCTGAAAAATACCAACCCTATAAAAAACAGATCTATTGTAAGTGTTACCGATGGATGCTGTTTAATTTCAACCCACGCCTGCTCCATTTCCATACTCCAGTGAATGTCATCAAAAACAAGAATCGTGGAAGGCTTTGAAACATTGATCAACCGGTAAAAATAATTTAAGGTCGGTTCTTTACGGTGATTGCCGTCGATGAAAGCAAAATCGATTGATGACAATTGATGAATAACGGAAGGAAGTGTTGTATCAAAATTCCCTTCCACAATTTTTATGTTTGAGAGATTGAGCGTTTTAAAATTAGTTGCTGCAATAGCTGCTACTTCAGGTGCACCTTCCATGGTTATAAGGATTGCCTGCGGATTTGCACATGCAAGGTAAGATGTAGTAATACCTAACGATGTTCCTAATTCAAGGATAGTGTGGGGATTATAATAATGAACAATGCGGAATATTAACTGGCTGTATTTTTTTGGTTTGAGTGAAGAATTGGCTATCGCTGAAATCTTACGTTTATGCTGCAATTGCATTCTTGAGCCTGCACCAAAATCGGGAACACTGATCCTGCTGTTATTATTTTTTAATTCGCGTCTTAAAGATTCAATGGCCTGAAAGCAATCAAAGCTGCTTTTATCATTCAACACCTTTGTTATAAATTCAAATACAAAAGGCGAATGCACGCCGTGACCTTTTCCGTTTGATGCGGTTAACCGGTATTTTAAATATTTAAAAGCAAGTTGGGTGGAAGAATACATACCCCACAGCCCCAAAGGGAGTTTTGTGCGCCCCTAAAGGATTTGCGCAAACTTAAAAGCAGTTTAATAAATCGCAGATTTTTATTTCTCCCCTTTAGGAGAAGGGGGTTTATTTTCTCTGCCACAATTGAAAACTGTAATCATAAGCATGCTTCTCATCTTTAAAATGATCTTCATTTGAAATAAGTTTCCATTCCTGTTCATCTATCACAGGAAAAAAAGCATCCGCATCTTCAAAAACATGATGCACTCTTGTTATATAAATCTTATCGGCGTCTTTTATTGTTTGCGCATAAACATGCGCACCGCCAAGGATCATGAGTTCTTTATAATCGTTTTGAGCGGCAAAAAATTCGGCGTCTT